>JALEGM010000159.1 GCA_022763145.1 Aquisalinus sp.
GTGGCATGGGCGCTGCTGGTCTGTTTGAAGTTGCTTAAGGAGGCATTTGATGTCTGACGATCTGGAAAAGTTCCGCGAAGAAACACGCGCTTGGCTTGAAGAAAACTGTCCCGAGGAAATGCGCACGCCGATGAGCGTGGACAAAAATGCCTGCTGGGGCGGTAAAAAATTCAAGTTCGAAAGTGATGCTCAGAAGCTGTGGCTCGATCGCATGGCAGAACGCGGCTGGACCGTGCCGGAGTGGCCAAAAGAATATGGCGGTGGCGGATTATCCAAAGCGGAAGCCAAGGTCCTTGCAGCTGAAATGAAGCGCATCAAGGCGCGTCCGCCCCTTGTCTCTTTCGGGATCTGGATGCTTGGGCCTGCCCTTCTAAAATACGGTACGGAAGAGCAAAAGCAGAGACATATTCCACAAATCGTTCGCGGTGAAATTCGTTGGGCGCAAGGCTATTCAGAACCAAACTCAGGTTCTGACCTCGCTTCGTTGCAAACTAAATGCGAAGACAAGGGCGATCATTATCTGATCAATGGTCAGAAAGTCTGGACTTCTTACGCTGATGAAGCCGACTGGATTTTCGTTCTTGTGCGGACAGACCCTCAGGCCAAGAAGCACGAGGGGATCAGCTTTATTCTGGTTGATATGGATCAACCTGGTGTCACGACGAAACCGATTAAATTGATCTCCGGTAAATCGCCTTTCTGTGAAACCTTCTTCGATGATGCAAAAGCAGATAAGGATGAGATTGTCGGCGGACTGAACAAGGGATGGACTGTTGCCAAATATCTGCTCACTCATGAGCGTGAGATGATCAGTGGCATGGGGTCAGGTTCCATGCGCCCAATCGGTGATATCGCCGCTCAACAGATTGGCTTGGATGAGCATGGAAAATTGGCTGATCCGATCTTGCGGGCTGATGTGGCTCGGATGGAAATTGATGGTCTTGCCTTCATGGCGACGATGGAACGCTTCAAGGATGAAGCGAAAGCCGGGCAGGGCACAGGCGCAAACTCTTCCATGCTGAAATATTACGGCACAGAGCTGAATAAAAAGCGCCTTGAGCTGATGATGGACAGCGCTGGCAGCGACGGCCTTGAATGGGGTGCAGAAGAAGATGTCGCCGCCCAATGGCTGCGTACTAAAGCGAACTCCATCGAGGGCGGCACATCAGAAGTGCAGCTTAACGTCATATCCAAACGCATTCTCGAATTGCCGGGCGCGTAAATAACCAAGAGCAGGAAACAAGCACATGGCAATGGTACTGAATGAAGAGCAGGAGATGCTCAAGGACATGGCGAAAGGCTTTCTGACAGAGAAAGCCCCGGTCAGCCAGCTACGGACTTTGCGTGATGGTGGCGGTGCCGAAGGTTTTGACCGCAGCACCTGGGATTCCATGGCCGAGATGGGCTGGGCCGGTGTTGTCGTACCGGAAGAACATGACGGCGTTGACATGGGCTATCAGGCCGCTGGTCTTATAGCCGAAGAAATGGGCCGTACTCTGACAGCTTCACCTTATGTTTCCACGGCCATCATGGGCGCCACAGCGCTCAACAAGTATGGTTCTGCCGACCAGAAAAACGAGTGGCTGCCAAAGCTGGCTGCTGGCGGTGCCCTGATGGCTGTTGCTGTTGATGAGGCCCGCAAACACGCGCCGTCGAGCGTCGCGACAAAAGCCGAGCGCGCGGGCAATGGCTTCAAACTCTCCGGCGAAAAATCATTTGTGGCTGATGGCTCGGTGGCGGACGCTCTGATCGTCTCTGCCCGGACGGAAGGCGCAGAAGGTGATGAAGATGGCATCACTCTGTTTCTGGTGCCGCGCGACAGCGCCGGTCTGTCAGCGGAGGCCAAGTCCATGGTCGACAGCCGCAATGCAGCTACCATCAAGCTGGACGGCGTTGAACTCACCGCCGATGCTGTTTTGGGCGAGGTTGATGGGGGTTACCAACCGCTGGAAGTCATCCTCAATGCAGGCCGGGCCGGTCTTGCCGCTGAGATGTCCGGTTCGGCGCAGGAATGCCTGACACGGACGGTTGATTACCTGAAAGAGCGCAAGCAGTTTGGCCGAACGATTGGTGAGTTTCAGGCGTTGCAACATCGCGCTAGCCATCTCTATTCCGAAATCGAAGTCGGCAAATCTGTGGTTATGAAAGCCCTGCAGATGATGGACCAGGCGCCGGAAATGGCCGGGCTCCTCGTTTCCGCTGCCAAGGCAAAGCTGGGGCAGGTGGCGCAACTCGCGGCACAGGAATCAATCCAGATGCATGGCGGCATCGGCATGACTGATGAATTCGACATCGGCTTTTTCATCAAGCGCGTGCGTGTAGCTGAGGCTCTGTATGGCGATGCCAATTTCCACACAGAACGCTACGCAAGGCTACGCGGTTTTTGATTGCACAAGGCGGCAGGGGCGCGTCAAGCGAAGCGTAACCCGCCACTCCAACCGATATCAGCCTCTCGCGTCATACTGAAGGTCGTGCCAACGATCCTTCAGTATCCATGGCTGAAATTAAGCTTCCGACTCTGTGCCGCATCATCTATGGTTAACAAAAGCTGAAGAGTGGTGCGTCCAGGTGCCGAAAGCAGGGGATTTCATGAATAAAAACAGGACAGTAGCGATTGCGTTGGCAGGGAGCCTCTCATTGATGACGGGTACTGCACTGGCTGAAGATGCAACTTATACCGTCGTCATCGAGAACGACTATGTGTTCAACCAGGATCGGGACTATTCCAGCGGCTTTCAGCTGGATTATGTCTCTCCGGCAAAGCAGGGTCGTGATGGCCTGACTGGCCGTATTGCCCGCGATGTGTTGCAGGCAACGAGTAGTGACCCGGTGCGCAAACGCATTGCTGTGGGGCAGTATATTTTCATCCCGGAAGATACATCGAGCCCGGGCACACCAGGGGGTCAGCACCCTTATGCCGGCTTCCTTTATGGCACCTACGGCGTTCTGGCCCAGAAAGGGCAGGACCGGCTTGACAGTTTCCACATCCAGGTCGGCCTTACGGGCGAGCCGTCATTGGCTGAAGAAGTACAGGATGTCTTCCATAACGCTTTCGGTGATGATGAAGCGCAAGGCTGGGACAGCCAGCTGGATACAGAACTCGCCTTCGCCGCGACCTATGACCAGGCGCGTAAATACCCCGTCTTTCAGTGGGGAGATCTGGAAAGTGAAGTCATCGCCAACGCCGGCCTGACAGCGGGTACCCTGCTGACACAGGCCCATGTGGCGGCAAATTGGCGCCTCGGTTTTGATCTGGGAGATGACTTTGGCCCGGTGAAACTCTACCCTTATGTCAGCGCTGGGCAGTGGGATAATCAAAGCCGCCTCAGCGGCTACATATATCTCGGCGGCACCGTGCGTGCAGTGGCCCGAGATATTTTCCTGGATGGTAATACGTTTTCTGACAGCGAAAGTGTGGATAAGGAATTCTTTGTCCCTGACTGGAATGCCGGTGCTGTGGTGCAGCTCGGTGTTGCGCAGGTCAGCTTCACCTATCAGGAACGCGGCCAAAGCTACGAAACCCAGGACACGCCGCACAAGACAGCCTCGGTGAATTTCTCACTCGGCTTGTAGCCCTCAAAGCTGAACGGCAGCTTTGGTCTTGAAGCGCGCTGCATTTGCGCATAACCGTTGTTGCTTACTAGCTTGCACGATCCGGAAGCTTTCAGGACCGTGCCAACAAGATTGACGGATGAAAACATGAGCGACATTGCGCCACGCAAACTGCTGAAAGGGGAAACCGGCGACTGGGAAGTTGTCATTGGACTGGAAGTTCACGCCCAGGTCTCCTCTAAATCCAAGCTGTTCTCTGGAGCACCGGCAACTTATGGTGCCGGACCGAACGAGAATGTATCGCTGGTGGATGCGGCGATGCCGGGTATGCTGCCTGTCATCAACAAGTATTGTGTTGAGCAGGCAATTCGCACCGGCCTTGGCCTGAACGCTCAAATCAATACGTGGTCGCGTTTTGACCGCAAGAATTACTTTTATCCAGACCTGCCGCAAGGTTACCAGATATCGCAATATCTCGACCCGATCGTGGGGGAAGGAGAGATTGAGGTTGAGCTCGGGCCCGAAGAGACGATAACCGTCGGAATCGAGCGACTGCACCTCGAGCAGGATGCAGGTAAATCCATCCACGACCTTTCTCCGAATGATTCTTACGTGGACCTGAACCGCTCCGGCGTTGCCCTCATGGAAATTGTTTCCAAACCGGATATGCGTTCCGGCGAAGAGGCCTCTGCCTATTTCGGCAAGTTGCGCACCATTGTCCGTTACCTGGGCACCTGTGATGGCAATATGGATCAGGGCTCCATGCGTGCTGATGTAAATGTCTCTGTGCGTCGTCCGGGCGAGCCATTCGGTACACGGACAGAGACCAAGAATGTCAACTCGCTGAAATTCGTGCGTCAGGTGGTGGAATATGAATCGCGCCGCCAGATCGAGGTGCTTGAGGCGGGCGGTACAATCGATCAGGAAACACGCCTGTTCAATGTGAAGACCGGCGAGACCCGCACCATGCGCTCAAAGGAAGATGCGCATGATTATCGCTACTTCCCGGATCCTGACCTTTTACCGCTGGAATTCGAGCAGGCATGGGTTGACGAGATCAAGGCGTCCCTGCCGGAGCTACCCGATGCCAAGAAACATCGGTTCGTAGAGCAGTATGGCCTCCCGTCATATGATGCTTCCGTGCTGGCCGCGGATAAAACAGCGGCGACCTATTTTGAAGCGGTGGCAGAAGGGCGCGACGGCAAGATGGCATCCAACTGGGTGATGGGTGATCTCTTCGGGGCCCTCAACAAGGAAGGCCTTGATATTGGCGAGAGCCCTGTCAGCGCTGATCAGCTTGGGGGTCTGATTGACCTCATCAAGGACAATACCATCTCCGGCAAGATCGCCAAAGAAGTCTTTGCGCTGATGTTCTCGGGAGAGGAAACTGGCGCACCTGCTGATATTGTTGAAAAGCGCGGTTTGAAGCAGGTAACTGATACCGGGGCGA
>JALEGM010000160.1 GCA_022763145.1 Aquisalinus sp.
AGAAGTGAGCCCGGACACCCGGGCTCTTTGAGATTAGAGAAATGACGCCATGACGCGAGCTGTGTCAGCCATACGTGTGGAGAAGCCCCATTCATTGTCATACCAGCTCAACACGCGAACCAGTTTGCCTTCGAGAATTTGCGTCTGTGGTGCAGCGAAAAGCGACGAATGCGGGTCATGATTGAAATCTGCTGAAACAAGCGGTGCTTCAATATAGCCGAGAACACCTTTCAGCGGGCCTTCGGCGGCTTCTTTCATCGCGTTATTGACCTCGTCAACGGATGTGTCGCGTGATGGTGTGCACACCAGATCAACAACCGAAACATTTGGTGTCGGAACCCGGATCGAAGAGCCATCAAGCTTGCCGTTCAGGTCTGGCAGGACAAGTCCTACAGCCTTGGCTGCACCGGTGGAGGTCGGGATCATGGAACTGGCCGCAGCACGAGCGCGATAAAGATCCTTATGCAGCGTATCCAGCGTTGGCTGATCACCTGTGTAAGAGTGTATCGTTGTCATGTACCCGCGCTCAATGCCGACGGTGTCGTGCAAAACCTTTGCGATGGGCGCGAGGCAGTTTGTTGTGCAAGACGCGTTGGAGACCACGATATCATCCGCCGTCAGCTGGTCATGGTTGACGCCATAAACGATGGTTTTATCGGCACCGCTTGCTGGAGCAGAAACAAGCACACGCTTGGCACCGCCTTCCAGGTGAGCAGAAGCTTTTTCCTTGCTCGCAAAAATGCCAGTACATTCAAAAACAATATCTACATCATTTTCGCCCCACGGCAGTTTTGCAGGGTCACGCTCTGAGAACACCTTGATCGGGCCAGTGCCGGGATCAATCGTGTCGCCGCTCACTTTCACTTCATTCTTGAAACGACCGTGAATAGAATCGAACTGCAAGAGATGTGCATTGGTTTCAACCGGCCCCAGATCATTGATTGCAACAACTTCAATGTCGCTGACATTATGCTCGACCAAAGAGCGCAGAGCGAGACGGCCGATACGACCAAAACCATTGATACCTACACGAATTGCCATTGAGAGCTACTCCTTAAGTTAGTACTGCCTTCGCCTTTTCGGCGACGGCCTCCGGCGTGATGCCGAAATGCTTGTAAAGATCCTTTGCAGGCGCACTTGCGCCAAAACTGTCCATGCCGACAAAATCGCCCTTGCCGCAGCCATCTGAATAGATGAAGCGATCCCAACCCTGCCGGATACCTGCTTCGATGACGATACGCGGCGTCGTGCCGAGCACACTGGCCATATAGTCATTGCCTTGTGCCACGAAAAGCTCCTGACATGGCATCGAGACGATGCGTGCAGAGATACCGTCATTTTGCAGCAAATCCCTGGCGGCGAGAGCTACCTCGATCTCGGAGCCTGTGGCAATCAACGTCACCTGCGCATCATCGTTTTCTGACAGGACATAGCCGCCTTTGGCGCAGAGATTTTCAGACACAGCCTCAAGACGGACCTGCTCAAGTCCCTGTCGGGAGAGCGCAAGGATGCTTGGTACGTTTTTGAGGGACAAGGCAGCCTGCCAGCACTCTGCAGTCTCTATTACATCTGCCGGGCGGAAGACATGCAGATTCGGGATTGCTCGCAAGGCGGCCAAATGCTCCACCGGCTGGTGGGTCGGGCCATCTTCTCCGAGGCCGATGGAATCATGGGTCATGACATAGATGACCTGCTGCTCCATCAAAGCTGACAAGCGAATGGAAGGGCGGCAATAATCCGTAAACACCAGGAACGTGCCAGAATATGGCGTGATGCCTCCATGCAGGGCCATGCCATTCATCGCGGCAGCCATGCCATGTTCGCGAATACCATAATACAGATAACGGCCAGCAGGGTTCTCAGCATCCAGAATGTCGAGACTGCCGGTCTTGGTATTATTTGAACCGGTAAGGTCAGCAGAGCCGCCAATAGTTGTTGGTAAAGCCTGATTGATGACATCAAGCGCCATCTGTGATGCCTTGCGAGTGGCAACTTTTTGCGGCTCCTCGATCAGGCCATTGATATGCGCGTTGATCGCGGCAGACACTTCTGCGTCAAACTCATTCTTGAGCGCTGCATTGAAATCAGCTGCCATGGCTGATGATGACAGGCGGTTTTCCCATGCTTCACGCGCGGATGCGCCGCGCTGCCCAGCGCTGCGCCAATTTTCCAGAACCTCTGTCGGCACCTCAAAAGGTGCATGCGGCCATTCAAGACTATCACGCGCAAAAGCAATTTCTTCTGCTCCCAATGGTGCGCCATGTGAGGCGGCACTGCCCGCTTTCTTGTTGGCCCCACGACCAATGATGGTCTTACAGGCAATCAGTGTCGGCTTTTCAGATGACTTTGCAGCCAGAATGGCGGCTTCCACAGCTGACATGTCATGCCCGTCCACCCGCGCCACGTTCCAGCCGGAAGCCTCAAACCGCATCAACTGGTTAGTGGAATCCGAGAGCGATACGGCGCCATCAATGGTGATGCCGTTATCGTCCCAGAGGACGATCAGCTTGCTGAGTTTCAGGTGGCCCGCCAGCGCGATCGCTTCCTGGCTAATGCCTTCCATCAAGCAGCCGTCACCGGCGATGGCGTAAGTGTGGTGATCGACGATGTCCTCACCATAGCGGGCGCGCATATGTGCTTCGGCAATGGCCATACCAACGGCATTACCGATGCCCTGCCCCAGCGGGCCGGTCGTGGTCTCAACGGCGGGGGCGTGGCCCACTTCCGGGTGACCCGCCGTTTTTGAGCCGAGCTGACGGAAATTCTGCAGTTGCTCAAGGTCCATGCCGTTATACCCGAGCAGATAGCCCAGCGCATAAATCAGCATCGAGCCATGACCGGCTGAAAGCACAAAACGGTCCCGGTCAGGCCAGTCTGGCGCGCTGGCATCAAACTTCATGATACGCGAAAAGAGCACCGTCGCCACATCCGCCATGCCCATGGGCATACCGGGATGTCCCGAATTCGCCTTCTCTACGGCATCCATCGACAAAGCAGCGATGGCAGCGGACATTTTTTGATCGGATGTACTCGGGAAAGGCTGAGAATTCACAGCAGGGCCTTGATGTAAAAGCTGAAATTTGCCCGCTACATGCACCCAGCCTTGCCAAGGGTCAACCCTGTGAACCGCTGACTCGCAGCGCATCTGGACAGGCAGGGCCAATGCCCGCTATTTTGGCCCAAAGGTAAGTGTTTATGTCAAAACTGGAAAAATCGGTGCAGGAACTTGCCATCGCTCTAGAAGAGTTGAGCGTGCGTGTTGAAAAGAACATCCTGACCGGCGCTGACCGGGACGAATCGCTGACCACCGCACAAGCGCAAGCACAGATTATACATCAACATGCCGGCAAAGCCGCGCGGGAACTCGCCAGTGCAATCAATGATCTCAAGGAGATCATCGCAACCCGACAGGCAAGCCAGAAGGAATAAGCCATGGCGCAAGTCACCGTAGCCATCAATAATCAGAGCTACACCATCACCTGCGATGATGGGCAGGAGCAACGCTTGCTGGAACTCGCCAGTTATTTTGATGAGCAGGTGAAACGGATTGCCAATAATGTGGGGCAAATCGCCGATTCGCGATTGATGCTGCTGGCAGGTCTCACGGTCTGTGACGAACTCAGAGAAACCCAGTTGCGACTTAATGAGCTGGAAGGTGCGAGCGGCATGACCAGTGAAGATGGCGCAGCGCGGGTATTGGATGCGGCAACGCAAAAAGTGCGCGAAGTCACTCAACGACTTGAAGAAACAACTGCGAAGACCTAGTTTCACAAAGCTGCCCGGCACGTCAGGACTCATTTCCCCGGGGCCGTACCTTCTCTAACGGGAGCTGCCTCTGCGCTCGACCGTGGTCTTGCATACGCGGCGCCCACCTGAACCTTCGGGTCCAGGGCGAAAACACATGTCCAACG
>JALEGM010000161.1 GCA_022763145.1 Aquisalinus sp.
AAAGCCCGATGGCAGGCCTTCGCCTGTCTGTATTGCCAGTTCCTCCGCCGGTATGGGCCGGATCAGGTTCAAAGGGTGCTTCTCAGCCTGCCTCTCTATGATCTCCCGGCAGACGCCCCTCGGCTGCCTTTTCCCTACACCAAAAAGCTGTGAGCGACAACTGAAACCGGCGCAGGTTTCCGGCGTTTCATGCTGCGGCGCAACACGCCTTCTTGCGCTTGCTCAAGTGTAAAGCTGTTATTTTCTCCGCGCACGAACACCCTTTATAAGGGTGCCATGAGTGATGACAGAAAGACAGCGCTGATCCTTTCCGGGGGTGGTGCGCGCGGGGCCTATCAGGTCGGCGTGATGTGCGCCATTGGCGAGATGCTGGAGCCCGGGCAAATGCCGTTTCAGGTGATTACCGGTGTTTCCGTCGGTGCGATCAATGCGGTATCGCTGGCAAGCGGCGCGCAGGACCTGAAAAAAGCAATCCGGCGGCTGGCGATGCTATGGGGCACACTGCACACACAGCAGGTGTTTGAGACTGGCGCAGACAAGGTGCTGGTGCGCTTTGGCCATTGGCTGGGCTATGTGCTGGGCGGTGCCTTCGGCATATCGCCGCCGAAATCGCTGTTTGATAACGCGCCACTGAAAGAGCTGATTTCGCGCGAAACGGATTTTGCCCAACTGAAGGAAAACCTTGATGGGCCAGTGCTGGATGCGCTGTCGATTACAGCCTCGTCCTATGCGGAGGGGCTGGCGGTCGCGTTTTATCAGGGCAGTGTGGAGGCCACTGACTGGCAGCGATCACGCCGGGTTGGGCGTAAATGCGAGATCGGACCGGACCATGTTCTGGCTTCTGCGGCTTTGCCCTTCATCTTCCCTGCCTGGAATGTCGACGGCACGTATTTTGGTGATGGCGCCTTGCGACAAATTGCACCGCTCTCCCCTGCTATTCATCTGGGGGCAGATAAACTGCTGGTGATCGGTGCGCGGGACGGCAAGATTTCCGGTGAGCCGGTGAGACAAGGCGAAGTGCCCTACCCGTCTATCGGCCAGGTCTCCGGTCAACTGATGGATATTGTCTTCAACGATAATCTGGAAGCTGATGTGGAGCGGCTGGGGCGAATTAACTCCACCCTTGAGCGGATGATGCCGGAGCGCCGCGCACAGACTGACCTGCGGCAGCTGGATGTTCTCATGATCAAGCCCTCGCGGGACATTCGCGAGATTGCAGGTGAGCACGCCCATGAGATGCCTGCCAGTGTGCGCCTGTTGCTGCGCTCCATCGGTGCCCTGAAGGCGCCGTGGGTGCTGCCATCCTACCTTCTGTTTGAGCCTGGCTATATCCGCGCCCTGATGGCGCTGGGGCGCAAGGATGCCGAAGCACAGGCTGACGAAATCAAGGCTTTCCTCGGGCTCTAGCGGCCTTCCTAAAATTTCACTTTATTTTTCAAAGTGAGAGTTTATGTTTAATGATGAAAATTGCGAGAGGGAACGCCATGTCTACTGCCGACGCACCAGTCAGCCTTGAAAACCGTCTTGAATATATGGACGTTTTACGAGGCTTTGCCGTGATGGCGATCTTCATTGTCAACATCAAGGCAATGTTCCAGCCCTTCGCCTTTTACGCGAACCCCCTGCTCTGGGGTTCAGAGGCGGATGCCTTCATTGCCAATGTGCAGAACATATTTGTCGATAATAAGTGGCGCACAAACTTTACCGCCTTGTTCGGGGCTGGCCTGATGCTGATCGCCATGAAAGCGCAGGATGCCGGGTTGGACAAAAAGGAGTCAGCCGGGAGACTGCGGCGCAGACTGACCTTCCTGCTTCTGTTCGGGCTGGTGCACCTTGTCGGTATCTGGATGGGCGATATTCTGACGATTTACGCGATCACCGGCTTCATTGCGATACTGTTCCGTAACATGTCGACTGGCGCACTGACCTTCTGGACAATTTTCTTTATGATCCTTGGCTCCTTGTGGATGGGTGGCTTCATGATGGCGACACCTTACATTCCGGGCATGGCCGAAAAAATGAGCGGCATGATGTGGGGCACAGACCCGGAAATGCTGGCTAAAGAGAGCGAGATTTTTCTTGGAGGGATCGGCGGGCACATAGCATATCGTGCCGAGAATGCCCTCGGCATGATCATCGGCTACGGGATATTTGGTGGCATGTTTGCCGCCACTCTTGGCCTGATGCTGGCCGGCATGTTGTTGTTCAAGATCGGTTTCCTGCAGGGGCGCTGGAAATCCTCTGTCTACCTGCCGATCGCCATTATTGCTCTGGGGCTTGCCTGGGGCCTCGAGTTCTGGCGTGTGCTGGAATTAAACAAGGCAAACTGGACTTATGAGGCCTTCTCCGCCTGGACACCTGTCATCATGATTGCCGGGCCATTGGGCGCATTTGGCTATGCTGCTCTTATCGCCTTTGTTCTGCGTGTTGGGCCGAAGCTTTCACCCGTTGCAGCAGTCGGGCGCATGGCGTTCACAAATTACATCGCCTGTTCTGTTATCGGGACCACGCTCGCTTATGGTCACGGACTTGGGATGTATGGGGATGTGAGCCTGCAGCAGTTGATGATGATTGTCGGCGCGATGTTTGTCGCGATGCTGATCTGGTCACCCCTTTGGCTGTCCGTGTTCCGCTTCGGGCCGCTGGAATGGCTATGGCGTTCCCTGACCTACAACAAGATCCAGCCTTTTATGAAGTAAGGCCAAGCGCAGATTTCGTTTGCGCGCTCCAGCCAAGGTGAAGCTCTGTGCCCTGCTCGATGACCGGGCGCTTGATGAGGGTGGGATGTGCCTGCAGTAATTTCTGCAAGTTTGCATCATCGTCAATCGCAGCTTTTTCAGCTTCTGTCAGGTTGCGCCAGGTGGTGGAGCGGCGATTGACCAGTTTTTCCGCCTCAAGATTTTCAATCCAGTTGGCGAGCGTCGCCGCTGGCACACCATCAGCCCGCACATCGACATACTCATACGAAACCCCGGCGGCATCCAGTTCCTTCATTGCCTTGCGGCAGGTATCGCAGTTTTTCAGACCATAGACTTTCATGGGCTTAACTCTCGTAAGGGTCGCGCATCAGGATGACGTCTTCGCGCTCTGGCGAAGTGGAGACGAGCGCGACCGGGCACTCGATCAACTCTTCAAGACGGCGCACGTATTTTACCGCTTCAGCCGGCAGATCAGCCCAGCTGCGCGCGCCTTCGGTTGAATCTGTCCAGCCCGGAATTGTTTCGTAAACAGGTGTTACCTGCGCCTGCGCATCCATACCTGCCGGGAAATGGTCAAGCTGCTTGCCATCGAGATCATAGCCAACACAGACTTTGAGCTCTGGCAAACCGTCCAGAACGTCCAGCTTGGTCAGGGCGATCCCGTCCACGCCGGACAGTTTGAGTGACTGGCGGACCAACACGGCATCGAACCAGCCGCAACGACGCTTGCGCCCGGTGACTGTACCAAACTCATGACCACGCTCACCCAGAATTTGTCCGTGCTCACCATGATCTTCTGTCGGGAACGGCCCCTCTCCCACGCGGGTGGTGTAGGCCTTGACAATGCCAAGCACATAACCACTGGCCTTGGGGCCGAGCCCGGTGCCAGCTGCGGCCTGTCCGGCCACGACATTTGACGACGTCACATACGGATAAGTGCCGTGATCTACATCCAGCAGCACACCCTGCGCGCCCTCATAAAGGATACGTTTGCCAGCCTTGCGGGCATCATGGAGAAGTCGCCAGACAGGCCCTGCAAAGGGCAGGACTTTTGGTGTGACTTCCTTCAGTTTTGCAATCAGATCATCAGCAGAAATTTCGCTCTCGCCCAAGCCACGCCGCAACGCATTATGGTGCGTAAGGAGTTTATGTACTTTCTCCTTCAAAGATTCGGGATGCGCCAGGTCAATCAGGCGGATGGCGCGACGGCCAATCTTGTCTTCATAAGCAGGACCGATACCACGTTTTGTGGTGCCGATCTTGCCTGCCCCGGCAGCCACTTCGCGCAAGGCATCCAATTCACCATGGAGTGGCAGAATGAGGGCTGCATTTTCTGCGATGACCAGATTCACCGGCGAGATCGAAACGCCCTGTTTCTGTAAGCGCTCGATTTCTTCGGACAAGGCCCACGGATCCACCACAACGCCATTGCCGATAACAGACATCTTGCCTTCCCGGACAATGCCAGACGGGAGCAAAGACAGCTTGTAGACCTCGCCATCAACCACAAGCGTGTGTCCGGCATTATGCCCTCCCTGAAAGCGAACAACCACTTCTGCTCGCGCAGAGAGCCAGTCCACAACCTTGCCCTTGCCCTCGTCTCCCCATTGCGCGCCGATTACTGCTACGTCTGCCATATTGTCTGCCTTGCTGATAATTCGAGACTGCCATGCCACGAGTCGGGCTGGCGAAAGCGGATACATGACGGATCAGCCCATGGGCGTCAAACAGCAAATCAGGCAAGTATTCCACCTAATTGTGGCATCGCCGACACAGGCATTGCCAATGCCTATTATGGTTAACCGGGCGTTAAGCCTTGGCGCCGAAAACACCCGCATAAACACAGCGGGAGCGCATGACATGAAACGATCCAACTTTTTTCTGGGGCTTTCAATGGCCCTGCTGGCCGGCTGGGGCACAGCTCAAGCCCAACCCCAACAATATAACTTCAAACCACGCACGGCGGCAGCGCCTGTATCTGACTCGCGCCTTGGGGCACGAGATGCTCGCACGAGCGTTCTGTCAGGCCCGCGCGCTGAATTGCGCCTTGGGTATGATTCCTTCGAGACAGAGGACCCGATTGCCGGCAGCATCGAAGAAGATGGCGCACTCTGGGGCTTTTCCCTCGGTTATGACCACCAGATGTCACGGCTGATTATCGGGGCTTTCACCAGCATCGAATGGTCAAGCACCTCCTTTTCAGGTGGCGTAGACACGGGCCGCGATGTGGAAGTGGGCGGCAAGTTCGGCTATCTGCTGCGCGATGACCTGACAGTTTACACGCTGGTCGCGCTCGTCAACTCTCAACTCACTGGTAATGGTACCGAGGCTTTTGATGATGGCCTGCGGGTTGGCTTTGGCAGTGAGTTCGCCCTGCCGCGCAACCTTTTTGCCAAGGTTGAATATCGCTACACTGATTATGATGACGACACCGAGCGCCATCAGGTGGTGACAGCGGTCGGTAAAAAATTCTAACGATAATATCTAATACAACAGAACTTGAGCCCTGCCTTAAACGGCAGGGCTTTTTTATATCAGAAATTCAGTTTCTTGGCCTGACGCACATGCTGCAACGCCTGTACCTTATCCAGAATATCTTCAGTAATTTCACTGTCCACTGCCACTATGGCAATGGC
Source organism: Aquisalinus sp. (assembly GCA_022763145.1). Classification (GTDB taxonomy): domain Bacteria; phylum Pseudomonadota; class Alphaproteobacteria; order Caulobacterales; family Parvularculaceae; genus Aquisalinus. The sequence continues at coordinate 5,336 of JALEGM010000161.1, forward strand.
ACCATCTTCATTACGACCCAGATTGAAGGTGCCGATATTCAGGCCTGCTTCTGCCAGAAGAACCCCCAACGCACCGATTAGCCCAGGTTTGTCATCATTCGTCACGTACAACATGTGAGGCGCAAAAGTGGCTTCCATATCGACGCCCTTGATCTCGACAATACGTGGTGCACCGCCAAAGAGCGCGCCTGTGACGGTACGTTTGTAGCGCTCAGTCGTAATCTGAAGCTGGATTGTGCTGTCGAAATTCTGCGATGCCTCAGTATAGGTCTCTGTCACGATAATACCCCGTTCTTTGGCAACAGCGGGGGCGCTGACGATATTGACCCCCTGGAGCATAGGCGCAAGAACACCGGCAATGACTGCGGATGTCAGTGGCTTTGTGTTCAGCTTACTGACAGGGCCAGCATAAGTGATGATGATCTCGCGCACGCCCGTTTCGGTGAGCTGACCTGCAAAGGAGCCGAGATTTTCAGCAAGGCTGATAAAGGGTTTCAGTTTAGGCGCTTCTTCTGCAGTGACAGATGGCATATTAAGCGCATTTGTGACAGCGCCGGTGAGCAAATAGTCTGACATCTGCTCAGCGACCTGAATGGCGACATTTTCCTGTGCTTCCGAAGTTGAGGCGCCAAGGTGCGGCGTACACACAACATTCTCATGGCCAAACAGGACATTTTCCTTGGCCGGTTCTTCAGCAAACACGTCAAGCGCCGCTGCCGCTACATGCCCGTCATCAAGCGCTTCGCGCAAGGCGGCTTCGTCAATCAAGCCCCCCCGAGCACAGTTGACAATGCGTACGCCCTGCTTGGTCTTGGCAATATTCTCAGCTGACAGGATATTGCGTGTCTGATCTGTAAGCGGCGTATGTAGCGTGATGAAATCAGCTTTCGCCAACAGATCATCCAGCTCCAGCTTCTCAATGCCCAGCTCTTCAGCGCGCTCTGGCGTGAGATATGGGTCATAAGCAGCAACCTTCATCTTCAGACCCTGACCACGGCTTGCAACGATAGACCCGATATTGCCGCAACCGATGAGACCAAGGGTTTTGCCGTATAGCTCCGTACCCATGAATTTGGACTTTTCCCACTTACCAGCGTGGGTACTTTCATTCGCCTGCGGAATACGCCGCGCTGCTGCAAAAATCATGGCTATAGCGTGCTCTGCTGTCGTGATGGAATTGCCAAAAGGCGTGTTCATTACAACAATCCCTGCATTGGTAGCGGAGGGAATGTCGATATTATCAACGCCGATCCCGGCCCTGCCAATGACTTTCAGATTCTTGCCTGCAGTGATCAGGTCCGGCGTGGCTTTCGTGGCGGAGCGCACAGCAAGACCATCAAATTCCGGGATGATCCGCAGGAGTTCTTCCTTGTCAGGGCCGAGGGCCGGTTCGTAAGTGACATCAAGGCCGCGATCCTTGAAGATTTGCACGGCAGTGGGGCTTAATTTGTCAGAGATAAGAATTTTAGGCATGGGGTATCCTTGAAGGGTGATGAGTAGGTGAATAGGGAAAGGTTAGTTTTGCGAAGCGCGGAGTGATGTTGGAACGCAGCCGAAAGCGATGCCCCTCGCCCAGAGCAAGGTCAGCTTTATCCAAGCCCTCCAAAACAGGCGAACTGCTTTGGGTGTGGTGTCCAGTGAGAGAGACGTGGAGCTTTTTGGCTATGTCTAGCGGAAACGGCGACCGAATTTGAGGCCGACATTTTCCACCCCTTCGTTTTTCTCCGTGTCGCCCAAAATCTGCCCGTGCGAGAGGTGCTCGAAGTAAGCCTGAATGTCCCAGTTGTCCGAGACTGCTTTGCCAACGCCTGCAACGAAATGGAACTGTAACTCTGAACCGAAAGTGATTTCGGTTGCCAGAATGCGCTCGCGTTCTGCAGCCTGGTTTGGTGGCGGCAGATCGGTCCGACCATCCTGATAGACGATACCGCCATCCAACTCCCAGAACCAAGCCGTCTGCCCGAAGTCCCGCTTGTAGAGCAGGCCACCGCCCGCAAAATTCGTCTCGCCATCGGAATTGATCGAAGCGATCAGATAAGGGTTTGGCGAGGCAATGAAGCTGAGAAAATCCGGTGATGTAAAGACGATTTGTGGCTGGATATTTATGCCGCTTTCGCGTGGGTCGTCGCCCGTCAACTCCACATCGTGTTTGGCGATACCGATGCGAAATTCCTCTATTTCCGCTTGCGCTGAACTGATGCCAAAGGCGGTCAGAGCGGTAAGTGAAACGGCGAGCGTTCTGATCAGATTCATGTTTACATCCCCTGCGACTGGCCAGGAGTATAGCTGTGTTTACCATGGTGTAAATCGCCTATTCTGATGCCAGAACAGCCTCAAAAGCCCAGTCAAGCCAGGGGGTGAGATTTTCCAGATCTTCAGCTTCCACTGTGGCACCACACCAGATGCGCAGGCCCGGCGGGGCGTCGCGGTAGCCGCCTAAATCGAAGGCGGCGGCTTCTGCTTCGAGCAGCTTTTCCATCTGTTTGACGAAATCCCGCTGGTCCTCCGGCGACATGGCTGCCACGCGGTTATCAGTAATTTTCAGCGTCACAGATGTGTTTGATCGGATCGCGTGATCGGCACACAGAAAATCAACCCAGTCAGTTTTGCCGACCCAGGCATCAAGCACAGCCAGATTAGCATTTGCCCGCGCCTGCAGGGCAGACAAGCCACCAAGGTCTGCCGCCCAGTCGAGGGCGTCAATGTAATCTTCCACACAGAGCATGGACGGTGTGTTGATGGTCGCGCCTTCAAAGATGCCGGTGTTCAACTTTCCGCCCTTGGCAAGCCGGAATATTTTCGGCAGCGGCCACGCTGGTGTGTAACTCTCCAGGCGCTCTACAGCGCGCGGACCAAGAATAAGCATGCCGTGGGCCGCTTCGCCGCCCATGACTTTCTGCCATGAGTACGTAACAACATCGAGCTTCGGCCAGTCCAGACTTTGAGCAAAAGCTGCAGATGTCGCATCGCAGATGGTGAGGCCTTCACGGCTGTCGCTGATCCAATCAGCATCCGGCACACGCACGCCAGAGGTCGTGCCATTCCAGGTGAAAACAACGTCGTGGGACGGATCAACCTGAGCAAGATCAGGTATCTCACCATAATCTGCGCGCATGATGGCCGGGTCGATTTTCAACTGCTTGACCGCATCTGTGACCCAACCTTCCCCGAAACTCTCCCAGGCAAGGACGGTGACAGGCCGCTCGCCCAGCATGGTCCACATGGCCATTTCCACAGCGCCTGTATCGGACGCGGGGACAATACCGATCAGATAATCATCCGGCACCTGCAAGACCTGCCGGGTCTTGTCGATCGCTTCTTTCAGCTTCGCCTTACCGGGCTTGGAGCGATGCGAGCGCCCCAGTTGTGCGTTTTCAAGATTTGAGAGAGACCATCCGGGGCGCTTGGCGCAGGGACCGGATGAAAAAAAGGGTCTTTCCGGCGTGATTGCCGGTTTCTGCAAAGTCATCATGTAACTCCTATCCTTACAGATAGGTCGCGCTGCGTTGGGACAGCGTGGCCCACGCGAAACTT
>JALEGM010000162.1 GCA_022763145.1 Aquisalinus sp.
AGGCCGTTCTGATCGGGGTGTAGCGCAGCCTGGTAGCGCATCTGGTTTGGGACCAGAGGGTCGGGAGTTCGAATCTCTCCACCCCGACCATCAGAAAGGATATGAGGCGACGCATGTTTGCGAGAATCTACTCTCCCGCCAAAACGGCGATGCAATCCGGTAAAAACAAAACCCGTCAATGGATTCTCGAATTTGATCAGGCAGCTGCCAAGCGGATTGATCCTCTTATGGGGTGGACGAGCAGTAGTGATACTGTGTCGAATCAGGTTCGCCTTAAGTTCGATACACGCGAAGCAGCCATTTCTTATGCCAAGGAAAAGAATATTCCGTACCGCATTGATGAGAAAGCTGTCGCAGAGCCCGTGATCAAGTCTTATTCGGATAATTTCGCTGTAAACAGACGAAAACCGTGGACGCATTGACGAAGTCTGTTAACTCTACCTACAGATCTGGATTAAGGCCCCGTAGCTCAGCTGGATAGAGCACCTGCCTTCTAAGCAGATGGTCGTACGTTCGAATCGTACCGGGGTCGCCAGCCTTTACGATCAATTTCCAGTGTCTTCTTTGATCTCTACCGCAAGTAGCCCCTTGGGTCCTTTGCCATAGGAAACCTGAACGACTTGGCCAGGCAGTAAACTACTAATACTGGAGCGTCGCAGCGTTTCCATGTGAATGAAAATGTCTTGCGAGCCCTCGCCTTGTGTCAGAAAACCGTAGCCCTTGGCCCGGTTGAACCATTTGACTTCTGCCTGCTCGAAAGCACCAGCAGCTTCCACAGGTGGTAAGGCGCTGATTGCTGGAGCAACAGTTGCTGCCGTGCTCTCATCAATCTTCAGGACGCGAGTCGCTTGCAGGCCCTTGGGACGTCTGACTGCTTCACATATAACAGTAGAGCCTTCCAGCGCGGATGAATGTCCGGTTTCCTTAAGGCAGGAGGAGTGAAGCAGAATATCATCTTCAGCTTCTTCCGAAATGATGAACCCATACCCTTTGACTGTATCAAACCACTTTACGATCCCGGTAACTTCAAAAGAAGCTTCAGGCTTGTCGTTATCGCTATCCTCAGTCCCCGGATGTTGGTCCATTACTCGGCCCTGCTATGTGGTGATGAGTATCCTAGTGGTGTTTAAATTTTCTGTCATCTAACTGACATGGAAAATCTTTCCAATTTCGTGCATAAAGTCAAAGTTTTTCGCCTGATAGTTGTAAATCAGTGGGGAAAACTTGGAAAAAAACTAGGCAGCAACCTGTGATTGCACATCGTTGACGAATTTTCGCACCAGAGAAATGAAGACCATGAAGTCTGATTCGACGTTCTGGAGCGTTACACCGCCTGATGAATTTCGATCCATCTGGATGGCGAGGTCGCCCTGCCGATCAAGGAAAGCGCGGCCGAATTTCACGTCATTATTGTAACGATTGAGAAAGTCATAGCTGAGCATGTCCGATGAGATATCATCCAAATAGGCAAGGTAAGTGACATCCCCGTCACGTCCGTCAACTGCAATCATGACAGCCAGACCTCGATACATAACGGCGACGGTGTTTTCACTGACATTAACGACGGTGTAACCCTTGGAGTCCATGGCAGTCTTGATATCGTCCGGGGTGATGGCGAATGCGTTTGTTGACGTAAACAGCAGACCGACACTCAGAAAAACAGCTAGTAACTTCCTCATCACACCCTCGCTAGATACTTCAGACGATAAAATCCCGCCCTCAGGGTTAATCAAACCTTAACTCGCGTAAAAATGCAATCTGTGAGGAGGCGCTGAGAGCGCAAAATCAGATGAGTGTGTGAACTGGTTCCTGGCTGTGGCCTTCAGGAAACAGTCATCGGGTTCCTGAGAAATGCCCACAGGTTTGACGGTTTCAGATATTCCAGTCTGCCAAAGGCGCCAAAATGTATAGACCAGGCAAGGCGCGGTATATCGGTCTCATTCGGCCCCGCACTGTGGATCGTTAGGGGATGATGGAGACATAAATCCCCCAGAGCGAGGCTTGGGAAGACTGCATTTTCATCGTTTGCGTCAGTTCTTAAAACATGAGGATGGAGTTTGCTGTCTCGGAAATGCGGCAGCAGGTCACCTGTATGACTATTGGGTACATAAGCAAGAGTGCCATTCTCAGGGCCTGTTGGCTGGAGAGGTACCCAAAAATTCACAGTTTCTAGATGGGTCTTGGCCTTCATATATCCGCGATCCTGATGCCAAGGGGTGCTCGTTTTTGAGTGTGGCATCTTTGAAATCGCGTGATCGAATACATAATGCGCGCGGCGCCCGAGCATTTCGCTCGCGAGGGCCTGAGCCTTTGTAAAAACACTCGTTTTCGTGAGTTCAGGGCATAACTTGATGGCTCTGTCGATCTCAGGTTGCTTTGTTCCAGGCTTCACGTCACCTGTTGCCCCAATGTCCCTAATCCTCTGGCCGACCTTGGCCGCAAAATCTTCAAAAAGCGGGTTCAGCAAATCTTTGACTTCCTGCACTTCACTATCTGAAAAGACGCCGCGTTTCACGGCGAAGCCATTCTTGGCGTAATGCTGTAAATCCCAGATATCGGTTGGTTTAAGGGCAGTTTCAGACACAATTCATACCGTTACGACGAGCCCTGATGAGGGCGGTAACAGATATGATAAATGATTGAGGTTAATACTGTGCAAAAGCCTGATGGCACTCCCTAGGGGAATCGAACCCCTCTTTCCAGGTTGAAAACCTGGCGTCCTAACCGATAGACGAAGGGAGCACGTATCAGGTAGGAACGGTGATATATTTGTGGTGTAAGCACTTTGCAAGTGCAAAGTCACTGTAGAGGCATCTATTTTTATTTGCCTTCAGGCTCTGGCAACATCCTCAATAATAATCTGGCCTGCGTTGCCACCGCGCCATTCATCAGCCTTCACCTTGCCGAGAATATGAACTCTGTTTCCGGTTGCGAGCAGCTCTTTGCCAGCCGGTTCATCTGCGAAACGAAATGCAATACCTCTGGCGCTATTTCCAATATCGTCTTCCAGGGTCACTGCAACATGGTTGGCGCCTTTGATATCGGCGTAGCGAATACGCATATTTTCCAACATGACGACAGGCTCTGGATAGTCCTGCCCGTAAGGACCAGCGCCTGCTATTTCTTCTGCGAAGTCCTTATTCACAGCTGTTGGCGCAATGACGGCATCAACCAGCTTTCTACCTTCTGTAACGTATCCGTGCTCCGGTTTTTTGATCTCTGACTTGAGGAATTGGTCGAAAGCCGGCATCTGGTTTCGCTCTATAGTCAGGCCAGCCGCCATTGCATGACCACCACCTGCCATCAGCACGCCTTCTTGTCTCGCATTCGCTATAATCTGTCCGAGATCGACACCATCTACAGATCGAGCTGAGCCCTTGCCGATTTCGCCATCAACGCTGATGACGATGGCTGGGCATCCGTATTTTTCTTTCAATCTACCAGCGACAATGCCGATCACGCCTGGATGCCATCCATTTCCCGCAGCCAGAACGTAGCCAGGAGATACGCCAGTCAGGGCAGCATCAATTTGGGCAACGGCTTCAGACTGTACATCCGCTTCGATGCGTTTTCTTTCCTCGTTCAGATCCTGTAGTTTCTCACTCCATTGTGTGGCTTCACTTGCCGTCTTTGCTGTCATCAACTGAAATGCCGTATTAGCGTGACCGATACGCCCTGCGGCATTGATTCTGGGTCCTATTGAGAAACCCAAATGATCGGCTCTTGCCTGTCCCTTTGCGCCGGCCCTCTGTGCCAGAATCTTAAGTCCCGGATAAGGAGGAAGACTAGTCTCGTCATCGAGCTGCCCAAAAACTTTCAGTCCTTGCGCCACCAGAACTCTTGTCAGGCCTTTCAAGGCCATAACATCGCAAACGAGGCCAAGTGAAACGAGATCAAGCCAGTGCATGATTTTAGGCTCAGAGCGTGTTTCGAAGTACCCGTTTTCTCGCAGTTGGCGGTTCAGTGCCGCCAGCATCATGAAGGTTACGCCGACTGCGGACAGATTCCCAAGTCCCGATATATCATCTGGCCTGTTTGGATTGACGGTTGCGATAACGGGAGGCGGTGGCAATGTCATCTGGTGGTGATCCAGAACAACCACGTCCAGACCATCATTGCGTACTTGCTCAAGAATGTCGTGGGCCATTGCGCCGCAATCGACAGTAATACACAGGGAAGCAGATTTATCCTGTAGATATCGAAAAGCCTGTAAGTTCGGGCCATACCCTTCAAGTATACGATCAGGCAGATATGCTTCGTGCTCGATATTAAGAGCGGAAAAATAGCGACTCAATAGCGCTGAAGCTGTCGTACCGTCTACGTCGTAATCACCGAAGATCCCGATTTTTTCGCCGTCTGTCACAGCTTTTGCCACACGGCGGATTGCAGCATCCATGTCTTTGAGCACAAGAGGATCTGGCATCGCTGTTCGGATAGACGGCGTCAGGTGTGACGAGGCTTCTTCAAGTGTTACGCCTCTGGCAGAAATGATTTGTGCCAGTACACTGGACACACCACATGACTGACTAATAGCTTCTGCAGACCGGTCGCAGAACGGTCTTTTCAGCCAGCGTTTTCCCGAGAGGGACTTCTCAACAAGAGTGGGCCAGTTTTGCGGGTCAGCAATCTGCTCGGGCACGTTATTTCTTACCAGGTCCCTTCACAATATTTATTGATGATTACTTTGAAGGCACTGCAGAGCTTGCATCTATATAACGCACCGTGCCTGTTTTGGAGCGCATAACGACAGTTTGCGTGTGCACACGCCCACTTTCCCAGCGAACGCCCTTCAACATCGAACCGTTGGTTACGCCAGTTGCAGCAAACATGACATCGCCCGATGCCAAGTCCAACAGATCATATTTGCGATCAAGGTCAGTGATGCCTGCTTTTTCAGCACGGCCTCTTTCATCATCATCACGGAAAATCAGCCTCCCTTGCATTTGCCCGCCAACGCAGCGGAGGGCTGCTGCGGCCAGAACGCCTTCCGGTGCCCCGCCAGTACCGACATACATGTCAATGCCGGTAGAAGGCTCAGTCGTATGGAAAACCCCAGCTACATCACCGTCAGGGATCAAGAACACGCGCGCATCTACTTTGCGGGCAGCATCAATAATGGACTGGTGACGATCTCGATCAAGAACACAAAGCGTGATTTCGGATGTCTCCACATTTTTGGCTTTGGCAAGAGCGATAATATTATCTTCCGTCGAGGCGTCGAGATCCACTATGCCATCTGGATACCCCGGACCCACAGCGATCTTCTGCATATAGACATCAGGTGAGTGTAGAAGTGTGCCGCCTTGCGCCATGGCGACAACTGCCAGTGCGTTTGACATGGCTTTGGCTGTCAGTGTGGTGCCTTCAAGTGGGTCCAACGCGATATCGACTTTTGGTCCGCCCTGCCCGACTTTTTCACCGATATAGAGCATCGGCGCTTCGTCACGCTCACCTTCACCAATCACGACAGTGCCGTCGATAGACAAGACATTCAACGCATCTCTTAGAGCAGTAACAGCTGCTTGGTCAGCACCCTCTTTGTCGCCTCGGCCAATCATGGTGGACGCCGCAACAGCTGCTGCCTCTGTGCAACGGCCAAGCTCGATAGTTAGAATGCGGTCTAGATAGCCTTCTTGGGTGGCCATAATTACCTCTTATAAAATGACTGCGTTTAAGGATTAATCGAAATCTTCGATCCTGATAATCGAAGGGGCCCCTAATGCAAATGCCTTTTGTCTGATTTCATCTGCTGCGGCTCTGATTTCTGGCATCGTCGTCTCGTGTGTGACCAGCATAACCATTGCATCCGGCTTTCCCTCACTGGATGCAGAAACTGATGGCTGAATAAGACTATCAATAGAGATGCTTTTCTGAGCCAGGGTTTCTGAAATACCGGCGATTGCGCCCGGCACATCTTTCAAGCCTACGCGAAGATAGAAACGAGATGAATTTTGGTCTGGTGAAACAAGCGTTGCTTCCTGCAGATCGGATGAGAATGAATTGAAGACAGGACCAGCAACACCACGAGATAAGGCAACGAGGTCTGCAACGACGGCTGCTGCTGTTGGGCCTTTGCCCGCACCTGGGCCTGAAAAAGTGAGCCGTCCGAGTGGATCTGTCTCAACGATAACAAAATTATCCGCCCCATCAGCTTTTGCGACGGGATGATCTTCTTTGATAAGTGCAGGATGAACACGCAGTTCACAACCACCCTCACTTCTTTGGGCGACGGCCAGTAGCTTGATGCGAAAGCCAAGCTTCTGAGCGCCGGTTATATCTTCGGCTGTGATCTTTTCGATGCCTTCGACCGGGAAGGAACCATATCGAATACCAGCATCGAAAGCGATCGTTGAGAGAATAGAGAGCTTTTGCGCCGCATCAGCTCCGCCGACATCAAAAGATGGATCTGCTTCCGCGTACCCTAAAGATTGTGCTTCCCGCAGAGCTTCTTCATATCCCCATCCAGAACTGGTCATTTGGGTCAGCATGTAATTGCATGTCCCATTTAACAAGCCAGCCAGACGGTCAACGCGGCAGGCACTTGCCCCGTCACGAACGCCCCTGATGATTGGAATCCCACCAGCAACAGCGGCTTCATAAAGGAGAGAACTTTCTTTTTGTTCGGCCATTGCTGCGAGGCCAGTTCCATGTTCAGCAAGCATTGCCTTGTTGGCGGTAACGACATGCTTTCCATGGCGTAAAGCTGTTTGGACTGCCTCATAGGCTGGCCCGTTGGCGCCCCCCATCAACTCTACAAAAACATCTATGTCCTCACAGGCGGCCAGCTCCGTTGGGTCATCAAACCAATGAAAACCTGCCAGCGCGACGCCCCTGTCCTTGCTTTGATCTCTCGCTGAGACACCGACCAGTTTGAGATTCGCACCAGCACGACGTAGTCGATCACTATTATGGGTCAGAAGTTCCACGACTCCAGTACCGACGACCCCAAGGCCAGCAACTCCGACCTTTACCT
>JALEGM010000013.1 GCA_022763145.1 Aquisalinus sp.
AGACGGGCTTCAATGAGGTCTTCTTCGAGGATGTGCGCATTCCCGACGCCTACCGCCTTGATGATGAAGGCAAGGGTTGGGCTGTCGCCATGACCACGCTGACCTCTGAGCGAGGAGCTGCCGAAAATGCAGGCAGTGGCGGTGGTGAAGGGGAGAACGAAATTCAGAAGTTGATTGACCTCTCACGTAGCAGTTGGCGCAATGGTGTTCTGGCCGCGGATGACCAGGTGACACGTGATGCTCTGATGCAGAGGGCGATCGTTGGAGAGGGGTTGCGGCAGAACGCGCGACGCGCCCGTGTGCCCGCACTTTGCGATCATCCTATGCGCTTACCGCTTCAATCAAAACTAACCCATAGCGAGTTCTCACAGGAAAATGCGCGACTTGGCGTCGAGATCGCCGGGGCCTACTCCACGCTTTACAAGCGTGATCCGCGTGCCCCGGGGGCAGGACACTGGCCGCTGGCCTATCTCAATTCCTATGGCAACACGATTGCAGCAGGTACAAACGAAATTCAGCGTAACATTCTTGGTGAGCGTGTACTCGGCTTGCCGAAAACCAAATAGGGAGAGTGGGGAATGTCCAGTACACAAAGCGCCCCAAGAGATTTTGGTTTTGGAGAAGATGAAACCATGCTTCGCGATATGGCGCGCAGGATGCTCGATGAACGTCTACCTGCAGATCGGTTGCGCGAGCTTGTCGCGAAAGCGCCAGAGCCTGTTTACGATGCTGGGGAGCGCCCTGAATGGGACAAGGATTTGTGGAATGAAGTCGTTGAGCTCGGTTGGACCGGTCTGGCGATAGGCGAGGCTGAGGGTGGTTCGGACATTTCATTGGTTGGCATTGCAGGCATGGTTGAAGAAGTTGGTCGCCATGCATTGCCGTCACCGCTCATCCCGACACTCGCAGCGAGTATGGTACTGCGTCAGGCTGAAGGTAATGTTGCCAAGCAGCTGATGAGGCGTATCGCAGGCGGTGCTACTGCGACGCTTGCCGTAACCAATGAACGTGGCAGCTGGGAGCCAGAGGATGCGCCGCTTTCTGCGCGTGAGGATGGAGAACACCTGATCATCAATGGAGTGGCCCGGTTTGTGCAGGATGCCTTCAAGGCGGATCTGCTGATTGTCAGTGTGCAGATTGGAGAGCAAGTCGGGCTGTGCGCGGTAGAGCCAGGTACAGAGGGGATAACTCTGGAAACCGAGCACACACATGATCTGACAAGGGACCAGGCGAGTGTTCATTTTGAGGGCGTGCGTGTCAGTCCTGACATGATCATCATACGGGATGCATCTGAGGCATTAAAAGCTGCATGGCCGCGTTTATTGTTATTGGTCTCGGCGGACCTTTGCGGGGCCAGCGAATGGCTGTTGCAGACGACAGTCGATTATGCCGGGCAGCGGGTTCAGTTTGATCGACCTATCGGCTTCTTCCAGGCGGTCAAGCACCCGCTTGTAAATGCCATGATTGAAATCGACCGGGCGCGCTCTCTTTTGTATCATGCGTGTGCTGAAATTGATGCAGGCTCCAGTGAAGTCGAAGCGGCGGCTCACATGGCTAAAAGCGCTGCATCTGATGCAGCGGCGTTTACCTCAGACAGGGCAGTTCAGCTGCATGGCGGTATTGGTTTTACCTGGGAGTATGGCTTGCATATTTACTTCAAGCGTAACCTGCATAACCAGGCCCTGTTTGGCGATGGCGTTTATCACCGCCAGAAACTTGCTGACATTATGATCGGGCCAGTGAATGAGTCTCAGAATCTGAACTAACTTAATCGTGTAAGGTGTTTTCTTTCCCTTGCCACGTCCAAAACTCAGTAGCGAGAATCTGAGGTCACTCAGCAGGACATGGTGCGCCGGAGGCCGCCCAGTTCTCAAAAGCTGTCACTGTTGCCGCAATGGAATAGGGGGCCGGCTCACGGCCTGGGCCTGGTTCCCAGCCCCAGTGGACAAGAGCGTCATGAGCAATGTGGTCGGCAACATCCTGCAGGTTGCGGTCACCATTGCGAGCGGGATCCTTAATCTGTTCACATATCTGTTTAGAGGATTGATCCCACCAGACCATTTCGACTGGTGCGAGCTTCCAGTGCGGCGCACCCGGTGGTCCGTGCGGCAGTTCAGAATTAGACTCGGCATGACAGGCAGAGCAGGGGATGCTGTCTTGCCCGTCCCTTGTCTCTCCGCCATTGATATTCATGCCATGATATGCCCACTTGTCTTCGCCCAAACCAAAACTGGGCCCTGACCAGCGCGGGCGATGATCCTCCGGCACATGACAGTTGGCGCAGCGGGGATGAGAAAACACTTCGAAAATTTTATTCCATTCTGTCAATGCTACCTCAGTAGACAAAACAACAGGTGCAGTGCGCTCATCTTCCGGTGTCATCGCCAGACTTGCTGGCAATAAAATAACAGCGGTCAATACAGTGATGATGAGAGACTGTTTCATGTCCTGCCTCCTTCTGCAAAAGCGATATGCTTATTCAGCGGGAGATCACGCAAACGCTTACCCGTCGCTGCATAGATTGCATTGGCGAGAGCAGAAGCTGCCGGCGGCGTGCCAGGCTCTCCGGCCCCGCCGGGAGCATATCCACTGTTGATGATATGTGTCTCGATTAATGGTGATGCAGTCATGCGTAATGCCGGGTAATCATGGAAATTACTTTGCAGAACGGCACCATCCTCAATCGTGATTTCACCATAAATTGCAGCGGTCAGTCCATAGATGATGCCAGACTCAATCTGGGCGACCACGCCATCTGGCGCGACAGCAAAGCCTGGATCAATGACAGCTACCATGCGGTCGATGATCACTTGCTCATTTACAATGCTTATTTCAGCAACTTGCGCGACGATCGACCCGAAAGATTCTTTTAGCGCGATGCCCCGGCCACGCCCTTCGCCCAGCGCGTCCCCCCAGCCTGCTTCCGTGGCGGCACGTTTCAATACGGCCAGATGGCGAGGGTGCGCCTTCAGCATATTGGCACGGTACTCATACGGATCTTTTCCCGCTTCTACGGCACACTCGTCGATGAAGCTTTCCGTAAAGAACCCATGCATGGACTCATCGACACTGCGCCAGGCTCCCCACGGTACATGGCTCGGGCTTTGTACATAACCGATATCCTGCGCCTCAACTGCATAGGGAATGAGTGGTGCTTCAGCCGGTTCCTGCTTGTTGACATAAGTATTCTGCCAGCCGAGCAATTCTCCGTCTTGAGAAAGCCCTGCGCGAAATACACTACGCGAAGCTGGA
>JALEGM010000163.1 GCA_022763145.1 Aquisalinus sp.
CTACAATTAATCCATATTTATATACAAAAATATATTGAGCTGATCTAATACCCTAATCAAGCTGGCGCGCATCACGAATTTCATCAATGACTGCCAACACAGACGCTCGAACCACATTGGGGTTGCTTCAAAGCTAAATTAAAATGTCACCTTCCAGCGCGGCAATTGTAACATTACGAAGAGTCAGCGTATCATCGCCCGATGTGAAAACCACGTCGCCATTCAACTCGATCATAAGCGCAGCCGCTTCACTGAAAGTGCCGAAACCATACGAGGTCAAGTCTAGAGTATCTTCACCATCTCGCAAGTCTGTAATCTCGACCTGCTCATGCCCAGCAGAGAAGATAAATGTGTCGTTTCCACTCTTACCGGTGAGAATGTCACTGCCACTGCCACCCGATAAGGTATCATTACCAGCACGGCCATCCAGTCTATCATCGCCTGAACCGCCACTCAGGATATCATTCCCCTGTCCACCAACAATAAGATCATCCCCGGCGTCACCGTTTAGGGTGTCATTACCACCATTACCACGCAGTATATCATTCCCTGCGCCCCCTGAAATCATATCTGTTAATCCTCGGCCGGCGACAATATCATCGCCATCACCAGCACTAATAGTATCGCTGCCTCGACGACCAGAGATGATGTCATTTCCATCACCACCAAAGATTCTGTCTGCGCCATCACCACCGGTAAGATTATCATTCCCGTCACCACCATCAATAGTGTCTCTGTCCGCTCCACCATCAATGGTATCATCACCGTCACCACCGCTTACTGTGTCGCGGCTACCATTTCCGGTTAACACATCATCGCCCTCCCCCCCCTCTATAAAGTCCCTCCCAGATCCACCGGTAATGACATCCTCCCCTTCATTACCCTGAATGATATCACTTCCACTACTACCATCAATAATGTCGTTACCACCGCCACCGGAAATAATATCCGCACCGGCAAGCCCAAAGATATCTTCCCCATCAGCACCCCCAGTCAAAGTATCATTTCCAGGCGTTCCGGTAATAGTGATGTTGTTCTTTCCATTAATAGTAATCTCCACCGTGGCGACATTGCTCTGCACAGGTACAAAATCCGCACGTCCAAAAATTATGTATGTCTCACCGCTTCTATCTTCGTTGGGATCAGCCCCACTTGCGCCGACGATCAAGTCATCGAAACCATCTCCATTAACATCTCCGACTGAGGAAACAGAGATGCCAACGAAATCCTGCGTATTCAAGCCAGATATGCTAAATCCATTAACTCCATCCAAATCAACAAGTGACAGGCTTGACTCGAATGCATCAGTCGATCCGAATACCACATAAGCTTGCCCAGAGTTTGTCTGATTATTTTTGTCTGCATTAGGTGCACCGATCAAAATATCATCTAAACCGTCACCATTAATGTCACCAGCCGAAGATAACGACGTGCCGATTTCATCAAACCTATTAATGCCGTTAATAATAAATCCGTTAGTACCATTCAGCGTCGATAACACGATATCCGACGCAACTCCGGCGTCAGCGCCAAATACAACATAGACTTTTCCTATACGGTCCCCGGTAACAAAACTGTCCGGTGCTCCAATAGCAAAGTCATCAATACCGTCACCATTGACGTCACCTATACCGGCTACAGCATACCCACTTCTTTCATTTTCAACAGATCCGCTTAATGTTTAACCGTTTGTGCCATTTAGATCCGATAAAAACAGCGACGCTGACCTATCCCCGGTTGCTCCAAAAACTATATAAGACTCACCGCTATTCAGAGGTGAACCACCAAAGATAGCACCAACTAGCATATCATCGACACCATCGCCGTTGACATCTCCAGCACCGGAAATAGAATCTTTAGTGTTACCAATATTATCACGATTATCAATTCCATTGATAGTGAACCCGTTAGCACCATCAAGCTCAGAAACGCTGAACCGGGCCGGAAAAGGATCTAGCCTTCCGTACACAATGTATATTTGACCGGCTGTCTCCCCCCCCACTCCAGCAAATGGGGCAGATACAGCAATATCCTGCAGCCCATCACCATTCAAATCCCCAATGTTCGCTACGGCAATGCCACTCTGGCCATTAAAAACACTTCCATCCAGCACAAACCCGTTTGTACCGTCTAAATCAGTTAGGTCAAAAGTTGGCAAGAAAGGGGTCGAAGTTCCAAAAACAACATAGGACTCGCCTGCCCCACTAAAGGCACCATCCGCAAATCCCGCGCCTATTATGATATCGTCAAAGCCATCACCATTCATGTCCCCCGCGGAAGAAATTGACCGACCAAACTGATCAAACCGCTCTATGGCGTTGATCTTAAATCCATTTACACCATTCAGGTCCGAAAGCTCAAAATCAACTACAGATTCACCACTTTGGCCAAAGACAACACTTACCTGATTAGCCGCACTTATTAGAAAATCATCTACCCCATCAGCATTAAAGTCACCTGCGGAAGAAACCACGCGCCCGCTGCCAAACTGGAAACCATTGCCGTTTATCGTATAGCCAGCAGTACCGTCCAATGAGGATGGCAGAATATCGGGATCAAACGTCGCCGCAACCTGATCGAGTTGACCGTCTGTGATCGCATA
The DNA here is from genome assembly GCA_022763145.1 of Aquisalinus sp. Taxonomy (GTDB): domain Bacteria; phylum Pseudomonadota; class Alphaproteobacteria; order Caulobacterales; family Parvularculaceae; genus Aquisalinus. The sequence continues at coordinate 2,603 of JALEGM010000163.1, forward strand.
AGTAAATTCCTCGACAAAAGCCTGACCGGTATCCAGGGCAGCAAACTTGCCATTGGTATTGTAAACGAACGTTCCATCGGCATTCAAGGTTAGCAGTGCCCCCGAGGCTAGCACGACCTCTTTGCCAATGCTTGCTTCGCTTCCATTGACACTCACCACAGAGAGATTATCATTTATGTCAAAATCGAAGTCACCAATACCACCCACGTCCCTGAAAATCGTGCCGTCCAGAATTTGCTCATCCTCTACGAGGCTATACTCATCATCAAGCGCGACTGGCACATCGTTGACACCAACTATGGCAATAGTAACGGTTGCCGCACTAGATGCACCATTGCTATCACTTATTGTGTAATTGAAAATATCTGTTGTTGTTTCACCTACACCAAGAGATTCAAACTGTCCGTTAGGATCATAAGAGAATGAACCATCTACGGCTAGTAGCAATAACGCACCGGAGGGCAGAATCACTTGCTGACCAACGCTCAACGCATCACCATTTAAGGCTGTAAGCGAAAAAGAATCGCCTGCATCAGCATCTTGATCAAACCCCACACCATTGAAGATAAACAAATTTCCATTGATCGATGTATTTTCATCTGTCGTGAAGTCATCATCTGACGCAACGGGTGCAGCATTCTGTGCAAGAGCCTTCACCAGAACCATTGCCCCCTCAAACCCACCATCATCGGCAAAATAATCAAATTCGCTCACAGAAGATTGCCCCACCAAGATGCCGTCAACTCGCACGCCTGGGTCGTAAACCCATGACCCGCTTGCATTTACTGCAACCAAATCACTAGACTCATGAGCGAATTCATTTCCAGCGTAAACATCCGCGCCTCCATGACCAGGAGTAGAAAATAACTTCATTGGATCAGTTTCCGTATCATCATTTAGCCAGCCTCCCCCCAAACCACCGCCTACGTTCAATACGTCGTCATTAGCCTTGAATACATCACTCCGGCCATTGAGCGTGACGGTCACTATGGCAGCGTCAGATCCTTTATTGTCATCAGAAATGACACTAAGAACTTTACCCGCATCAGCTTCACCTACAGCCAGAAATTTAAAATCATCTCTCGAATCATACAGGGAAATAACGTCTTTACTTGGATTGACAGGCTCGCCTGGCCCAGGCAACGCTTGCTCGTCGTCACCCTTCAATATCTCGTTAGCATCAACTAGGGGGATAATTTTTCGCCCTGAAGTGACTTCAGTATCTGGAACTGGCGGCACAACTATAGCTGGCTCAAAAGGTAGAAAATCTATACTTAGATCTAATCTATCGAACTTAAATAAAGAACTGAAGTTCTCGCTGCCAGCCCGAAAATAGTTACTAATTTCACTTGAGAATCTAGATGATAAAAAAATTCCCCCCTCTTTTAACATGCTCTTCCCCGCTTAGTGACTAAGTAAATGTACCTTCACTCAGAGTGTGACATATTTTATTGTAATGTGTCTATACAATGAAGGCGCTAGACCCCCTTGAAAGATTAGCAGTACTGATCACGTCAAGTTGATGAGGCTCGGCGGTAAAACCTGATGTATTCAACTCATTATAATTGATCCAGGTTTTTTGTAATCATTGCAAATGATGAATTTCTGTCCATGAAAAGGAAGCGCTTTCAACGCCACCATATATCAAGTCCACTATGTCAAATTGATTTACCTATAGAAAGAATGTGCGCTTGTTTCTCTATGCATTAATTTAATCGACCTCCAAATTATTGGACATTCTTCGGCTAACCTTAGCATACATACATTAATAAAAGAAACTTTAAATCGAACTGACACCTAACTGATAGGCTGAACAACACCAACAGATTTAAGAGAATGAAACAGCTCCCGAAAGAAATTTACTACCGTATACTGATTTTTATAGTATTTTTAACTTTTTCAGACCTTGTCGGAAGAATAAATGACGCCATGAGTGGATTCAAAATCCTGACTAACCTACTATTTTTGTAGTGACTGCAGAAAACGCCTTTTCCGACACCAACATCTTTTCGCACTACATACCAAGCACCAATCCAAGCCAAAATACTACGCGCGATCATGTCTTTCGAAGCAATCCATGAGCCACCGACGCAGACGACATTTCACATGACCATGTACTCAAGCGCCTTGTTCGCACTAATGCTCCCGATGGGACAGGAAGTAATTTTGGGTAAGAGCTCCGTCAGAGCTTTCAGAAGGGCAACACAGTTGGCAGCTTCAACCGAGACGTAGGCTGGTTTAAGGGAAAACGCCAAAAAGACAACGTTGTCAATTTTGTTCTACTGCGGTAATGGCAAAATGTCTGATCATAAATATTGGAAACATTGAAGTGTCGAAAAGGTACTACGACAGAAAACTCCACCACCATATTCCAGCAAAGCCTGAGGACAAAAGGACCCTGCTGGCCTCGTTCAACAGGATCTGCGACGCCAAGATTCACGGCATCTCTTTCAGCCCCTATATTGATGATCAAGGCCCAGGGTCCGCTATTTCTAAGGCACAAATCTCAGAAAGAATAAAAATCATCGTGCCATTTGTGAAATGGGTACGCACCTTTTCGTGTACAGATGGAAATGAACATATCCCGGAAATAGCTAAATCCTGTGGCCTCAAAACAATGGTTGGTGCCTGGATTGATGACGACAGAGAACGGAACGAACTTGAACTCAAAAATGCGATTGAAGCCACCAAAGCCGGGCATGTTGACATTTTGGCAATTGGCAACGAGGTGCTACTGCGCGATGAAATATCTGAAGTAGAGCTGATCGATTACATCGAACGCGCTAAGGCCGCAGTAGGGGATACACCAGTTGGCTACGTAGACGCGTATTTCAAATTCGAAGACCACCCGCGCGTTGCAGCAGCCTGCGAAACTATCCTGGTCAATTGCTACCCGTTCTGGGAAGGTTATCCAGCTGAGCATGCACATATTTACATGCGGGAAATGTACCGCCGTGCCCAACGAGTCGCTGGCGGCAAAAAAGTGGTTATCGCTGAAACCGGCTGGCCGAATGTAGGCACACCTGAAGAAAGTGCGATTCCATCCGTAGAGAATGCTCTGAAGTACTTTATTGAAGCTTACCAATGGGCTGAAGAAGAAGGAATTGATATCTTTTATTTCTCTTCCTTTGATGAGTCATGGAAAGTTGAGAAAGAGGGTGATGTCGGGGCTTTTTGGGGGTTATGGGACAAGGACGGCGCTCCAAAATATTCATTATAAATATCTTTTTATTCACAGAGGTAGTAGTTGCTATCAAGCGCCCACAGCGCGAGACTTAAGTCGGAGGTCACAAAAATATGTTTGGTAGAATAAAATATGCGTTCCTGATGATCTTCTTTTGCTGCGTAACCGCTTGTGGATCAGATGCTAAAAAGTCAGTAGAAAATAGTGGAGAAAATTACATGCAATCAAAAGACCAATTAATTGCCGGCGAAACTATGGCGATTGCATATTCTGGCTTTCGAGAAGGTCAGTATCCAGATCGAGGAGCCGGCGCCAATAACCCAAGTCGCGCAGAAATCCTTGAGGATTTACAAATACTCATAGATCATGATTTTACTTTGATTCGACTTTATGACTCAGGCGAAAATGCCAGGACCACTCTTGAAATCATTCGCGATGAAAATCTCCCAGTAAAAGTACTTTTGGGGATCTGGCTTGACGCGGAATTTAGCAATCACGAAGGATGCCCCTGGCTCACCGAGCCGATACCTGCAGAGAAGCTTGCAAGTAACAAGATTCGAAATTCCGATGAGGTCGAACGAGGAATCGCCTTGGCAACAACGTTCAGCGATATCATCATTGCGGTCAATGTTGGCAACGAAGCACTAGTTTCGTGGACAGATCATATGGTTCCCGTGGATCAGGTAATTGCCTATGTAAGAGAAGTTAAGTCCAGAACATCACAACCCGTTACAGTCGCCGAAAACTATGCGTGGTGGATTGAGAGCGGCGCACCCCTGGCGAACGAACTGGATTTCATTGGTGTCCATACATATCCCGTTTGGGAAGATCGTGACATTGAAGACGGCCTTGGGTACACTGAAGAGAACATTGCGGGAGTACAGCAAGCTCTACCAGGCAAGACGATTGCAATCCTCGAAGCTGGCTGGGCCACTACTGCAAGTGAGTTTGGCCCGAGAGCCAGCGAAGAAAAACAACTCCAGTATTTTACCGAGGTTTCCTCTTGGGCGCGGAAAACAAATACGACCGTCTTCTTTTTTGAGGCATTCGATGAACCTTGGAAAGGCGACCCGAATGATCCCTTAGGCGCCGAGAAACACTGGGGCTTGTTTAAAGTGGATCGGTCGCCAAAGTTAGTTATGCAGCCTCGCTAAACCGGAGAGGCATCGCAAAAGTGTGATTTAGAGGCATGTTGGTACAGCATAATAAACATAGACACTATTGGGCCAAATACCAACAACGATACTAACAATACCGGCCATTAGGAAGCCGCACAGTCACATTAAGATAATGCTTTCATTGCACTTTTAGATTTGCTTGGATTTGGTGGATAAAGATTTGGTGCCCAGGAGAAGACTCGAACTTCCACGCCCATAAGGGCACTAGCACCTGAAGCTAGCGCGTCTACCAATTCCGCCACCTGGGCAGGCTTCGGAAAGACCGCGTATCTAGGCGGGGGCAGCGACGTTGTCAAACGGGAAACGAGCGGCTGACCAAGAAAACCCTCCACCAGCAACGCGGTGAAGGGTTTTGGAGTGACCGGACGGTCGTGCAAGAAGTCAAAGATCTATTATGTAAGTCTACCGTCGCCCTGCAACTCCCATGCCTAATTCGCGCGCTACACAGCGCTAACCGGATTGAATCCAACCTGTAATTCAGCTACGGCGGTCCTGTTCTTAAGGAGACAAGAGTGTGACAGGTAAACTGGCGGTTGTTTTTGGCGGTTCTGGCTTTGTTGGCCGTAATGTCGTGCGCGAACTGGCAAGTCGGGGTTGGCGTGTACGCGCTGCCGTGCGGCGCCCTCATCTGGCGCAGTTCCTGCGGCCTATGGGTGCTGTTGGCCAGGTACAGCTGTTTCAGGCGAATGTACGCACCGCATCATCGGTTGCAGATGCCCTGCAAGGGGCTGACGCGGCGGTCAATCTTGTCGGCATCCTCGCTGAAGACGGTAAGCAAAAGTTCCCGACAGTTCAGGCAGAGGGCGCGCAAACAATTGCCTCCCTCGCTGCCGCACAAGGCATCACTAATGTTGTGCATGTGTCAGCCATAGGCGCCTTGGCCTCAAGCAACAGCGACTACGCCCGCACAAAGGCGGAAGGTGAAGCTGCGATGCGCGAGCATCTCCCAACGGCCACAATACTGCGCCCATCCATCATCTTCGGGCCCCGTGATGACTTCTTCAACCGTTTTGCAGACATGGCCCGGCTTTCTCCTGCGCTACCACTCATTGGTGGCGGCAAAACCCGCTTTCAGCCCGTCTATGTGGATGATGTGGCAGATAGTGTTTGTGCCGCTCTGGAAGATAAGAATACAGATGGCCGCCTCTATGAGCTTGGCGGCCCAGGCGTCTACAACTTCAAGGAATTAATGCAGTATATGCTGAAAGTGATCGGTCGACGCCGATTACTACTACCCCTGCCGTTCCCCGTCGCCACTGGCATCGGCAATATTGGTGGGTTGGTCGGCAGATTGCCATTCGTATCGCCACCGCTTACTGCAGATCAGGTTGAGCTGCTGAAAGCCGACAATGTCGTAGGCCTTTCTAACGAAGACGATATTGGCACCATCGAAGACCTTGGCATTACACCACAAACGCTAGAGTCTATCCTGCCTGGTTATCTGGTACGCTTTCGGAAGTATGGTCAGTTCTCACCCGAGACCGTGTAATAGGAGAGGATGTTTCTTGTGCATCTTCATTCTGCACTTATCACGGGATGAAGTTACAGTGCAGTCATATCCTGCTTCTTAAGGCTGCCAGTCTGGGCTTTTATCATGCGAAGACAAGGATTTGCTCTGCACACGAGCAGCACTCACTTGCTGCATCAAAAGCCCCAGTACATCACGCACACCTGATTGCGTCACCCCAGACACCAGATGAACCTGCTGTCCTGAAACCTCCGATAACTCATCACGTCGCTGGCTCAGTTCATCTTCCGGTATTGCATCAATCTTGTTGAGAATAATCAGCTCATCCTTGGCAGCCAACAATGGACTATATGCCTCAAGCTCATGCCGAATAATTCTGTATGCCTCAGCCACATCATCTTGCGTACCATCGACAACATGCAGCAAGGCGGCACAACGCTCAACATGACCCAAAAACCTGTCACCAATGCCCTGCCCTTCATGCGCCCCTTCGATCAGCCCTGGAATATCTGCCATGACAAAACTCTGCCCTGGCCCGAGGCGCACAACACCAAGATTGGGATGAAGTGTCGTGAACGGATAATCAGCGATCTTTGGTTTGGCAGCAGAGACCACTGACAGAAAGGTAGATTTTCCTGCGTTGGGCAAGCCCACAATACCAATGTCCGCAATCAGTTTAAGGCGTAGCCATATGGTGCGCTCTTCCCCCTCCTGGCCGGGGTTCGCGCGTCGTGGGGCCTGAGAAGTAGAAGACTTGAAACGTGCATTGCCAAAGCCCCCATTGCCGCCCTTGGCAAGAAGCGCCTGCTGCCCTGGCTCGGTCAGGTCGGCAATCAATGTCTCTTCGTCTTCCTCATAAATCTCAGTACCAACGGGTACTTTGATGAGTACATCGCCGCCATCAGCGCCCGTGCGGTTACGCCCCATACCATGCACGCCCGTCTGGGCCTTGAAGTGTTGCTGGTAACGATAGTCAATCAGTGTATTGAGATTATCCACAGCTTCTGCAAAGACGTGACCGCCGCGGCCACCATCGCCGCCATCAGGCCCACCAAATTCGACAAACTTTTCCCGACGGAAGGACACGCATCCGGCGCCACCATTACCGCTACGGACAAAGATCTTTGTGCGATCAAGAAACTTCATGTCTGCCGTCCTTTCACTTTCAGGCAGTATTGTTCTCCGGGCAAACTCTGTTGACGCGCCTTACACCATACTGCTGAAGCTGCACCCACATGCGTAAAACCAACTTTTTGCATAACATTTCCAGACGCAGGGTTATCAAAAAAATGCTCGCCGTAAATATCAACCGTACCGAGCTTTCCCCACAAATAGGAGCACAGAGCCTTTAAAGCCTCTGTCATAAAGCCCTGGCCCCAGGCGCTCCGGCCCAGCATGTAGCCAATCCAGATTACCTCATCACCAGTCACCTCATGC
>JALEGM010000164.1 GCA_022763145.1 Aquisalinus sp.
GTTGTCATGGGCGCGGCAGCCGGGGCAGCTCTTTCATTGTCGGGTTGCTGGGTTCCCTTGCTACAAGCCGCAAGACTGAAAATGACGAGCGATACTAGATAAATCTGGCGCATGAAACTCCCCGGTTTGTTGCTACTTTTCTATAGGCAACAGCAACCGTGCTGTCATGCGCAATAATCGGTTGACGTGCCCGCGAAATTAGCTACAACCCGCGCTCTCGCCCCTATAGCTCAGCTGGTAGAGCAACTGATTTGTAATCAGTAGGTCCGCGGTTCGAGTCCGTGTGGGGGCACCAGAAAATTTCTTCATTACTAACGATTAGAACTCGAGTTATTTGGGTTCCTAGAAGAGCGTCTCATCAAGAATCTGCAACCATTCGTGAACTTTGCGTAAGGCCCGACAGGGTGCATGGGTGTGCTGCGTTCAAGCTTTTGATGGTGGGAACATCACCGGAATTAAAGAAGGATAACATGATGAGTAACATAGCTAAATTATCGAAAATACTGCTGGCAACCACGGCTGGCGGACTGTTCTTGGTTGGCGCGATGGCGCAGGCTGAAGATGGCAGAAAGGGCCCGCGTCATGACCGGGATGTTTTTGCCGAGGCGGATACCAATGGTGATGGCATTATCTCCCGCGAGGAACAGGCTGCGATGCGCGATGCGGCTTTTGCGCGTATGGACCATGATGGTGACGGTTATCTGACAGAACAGGACCGTGCGGCCATGCAAGTTCAACGCGAGGAAAAGCGCAATGAGATGCGTGAGCGTGCCCGGGCCCGCGGCGAGCAAATGCGTGAGGCGCGAGAATCCCGTCAGGCTGAGATCGATCTGAATGATGATGGTGTGATTTCCCGAGAGGAATTCATGGCGGCAGAGAACCAGAAGATCAGCCGCTTGGACTTAAACGGTGATGGCAATATTACTAAAGAGGAAGCTGAAGCGGCCCGGCAAGAGCGTCGCGCCAAATGGTCAGAGCGTCGTAACGCCGACTAAAGACAATTAACTAGTTTGTCAGCAGATCAGGTGGAGCTTTTCTCCACCTGATTTCTGCTAGCTGCCCCCGTGAAAGTGATCATAAATACGGCGGGCAAGAGATTGTGAGATTCCGTCTACTGCTGCGAGATCTTCAGCCTTTGCTCTGGACACAGCTTTGGCAGATCCGAAATGAAGGAGCAGGGCGCGTTTGCGCTTGCCGCCTACGCCCTCAATTTCATCCAGCGGGCTACTGCTCAATTGCTGCTTTCGCCGTGCTCTGTGTGAGCCAATGGCATAACGGTGTGCTTCATCGCGCAGGCGCTGCAGGTAATAAAGCACTGGGTCTCGTGGCGGCAGCGTAAACGGCGCTTTTCCGGGTACGAAGAATTGTTCACCTGTGGCGGCCATGGTTCTGTCGGTGCGTTTGTTGCCTTGTGCGTCCTCGCGGCGCCCCTTGGCGACAGAGATCAGCATGATCTGTCCAGTCTCGGTGTCTGGGCCGATATCGATGCCGCTTTCTTCCATAGCCTCACGGGCTGCAGACAGCTGCCCTGCGCCACCATCAATGACAACAAGGTCAGGCCATGTGTCTGAACCGGGTTGGTCTTCTTTCAGAAGACGGGAAAAGCGTCGTGTCAGTACTTCCCGCATCATGCCGAAATCGTCCCCCGGCGCCAGGTCCTGCGACTTGATATTGAACTTTCGATACTGATTTTTACGAAAGCCTTCTTCCCCAGCGACAATCATGCCACCGACTGCATTGGTGCCGGATATATGAGAGTTATCATAGACTTCAATGCGGTTTGGCGGTGTTTCCATCCCCGCTTTGTCAGCAAGTTGCCGCATGAGTTTTTTCTGGGCAACGCTTTCCGAAAGATGGCGCCCCAGTGCTTCGCGTGCATTCATGAGAGCGTGTTGAACAAGGTCGCGCTTTTCGCCGCGTTGTGGAGTATGTACTTCTACTTTTCGTTCAGTCCGAATTGCCAGCGCCTCTGCAAGAAGGTCAGATTCAGCAATCTTTTCACTGAGCAAAATGAGCTGCGGCGCTTCACGGCTCTCATAAAATTGTGCCAGGAAGGCGCCGAGAATATCTTCGGGCGTATCATCTGCGGCATGTTTGGGATAGAACGCATGGTTGCCCCAGTTCTGCCCGGCCCTGAAGAAGAAAGCCTGTACACAGGCTTGGCCACCTGTGCAGTGGATCGCGAACACATCTGCATTGGTTACTGTGCCCGGGTTGATGTCTTGCGAGCCTTGCACAAACGTCAGTGCCCTGATGCGGTCGCGTAGGCCAGCGGCTTTCTCAAAATCAAGATCAGCTGCGGCTTGTTCCATGTCTCGGGACAACTCAGCTTGTATCCTGGTGTTATTGCCATTCAGAAAATCTGTCGCTTCGCTGACAAGTTCCGCATATTCATCATCAGTCACCAATCCTACGCAAGGCGCCGCACAGCGCTTGATTTGATGCAATAGGCAGGGACGAGAGCGGTTTTCATAAAAGCTGTCAGTACAGGTTCGAAGCAGGAAAGCCTTCTGTAAGGTGTTGATGGTTCGGTTCACGGCCCCCGCCGACGCAAAGGGGCCGAAGTAATGACCCTGTCTTTTGTGCGCGCCACGGTGTTTGACGATTTGGGGGGCGGGGTGGTCTGTGGCAATCAGTATATTAGCGAATGATTTGTCATCGCGCAGCAGCACGTTGAACTTTGGCTTAAGCTGCTTGATGAGGTTCGCCTCTAAGAGCAGGCTTTCTGTTTCCGTCTCTGTAACAACGAACTCCATGCTGCCGGTCAGGGAGATCATCCGCATGATCCGGTTGGAGTGCCCGCCCAGTTTGGTGTAGCTGGCGACCCGCTTTTTCAGGGAGCGCGCCTTGCCGACATACAGCACTTCCGCGTCCGCCCCCAGCATACGATAGACGCCAGGTTTGTCAGGTAAAAGCTTGACTTTAGCAGCAATGAGCTCAGCCCCGCTCAGGGCTGGCTTTTCATTATTTACTATCTCGGGAGTGGGTGTTGGGTCGGTCACGAATGGCTCGACTAAAAGATCATAAAGATGCGTCTCCTGCTTCTGATGCGGCAAGAGACGCGCTTACATCAATTCCCCATCTGCTCATCCCGCAAGGCGCGGAACTCGTTGCCATCATACCAGTTTGGTTGAATATCAGAGTACGCCATATACCCGCCAACATCGCGCAAGATTTCGAGGGTTGCCATGATACCGCCAATTTCCCAATCTTCCGAATATTCATCGGCTGGTTTGTGATAGAGATTGACGCGATAATTCTCGCTGATCGCTTCGCCTGCAGGCTCGCCCCCCACAACCAGGTCAATGCCATTCTTTGAATACAGCATCGGTACGCCTTTTTTGGCGAGAGAGACGTGGTCTGATCGATAGAAATAGCCTTTCTCAGGCTCCGGATCCGGGCGTAGATACATACCACGCTTGTCAGTAGCCGCTTTGAGTAGGTCTTCAAGCTCAGATGCGCCGTACCCAATTACGGTAATGTCTTTACTCTCACCACCGGACAGCATGGCATCGATGTTGATGCCGCCGACAGTCTTATTGAACGGCACCAGCGGATCCTCAGCATAATAGGCGGACCCAAGGAGCCCTGACTCTTCCGCGGTTACAGCCACGAAAAGAATAGAGCGCGCCGGTTGTGTGTCGGCATCAGCAAAAGACTGAGCAATATTGAGGATCCCTGAGGTGCCGGTCGCGTTGTCAACGGCGCCATTTGAGATCGTGTCGCCATTGCTGGAGCCACCACCAACAGGCGCAAACGTACGGCCAAGATGATCCCAGTGCGCCATATAAAGGATATACTCATCCGGGTTCGTCGCCCCTTCAATGTAACCAGCAACATTTTGCGAGGCATTACGGTTGATGTTGTTCTTTATTTTGCCACTGGCGGTTAGCCCGGTCATGGGCACAGGTTGGAAATCTGGAGAAAGCGCATCTTCTTGTGCCTGTGTGAAGTCGAGGCCGGCTTCGGCAAACAGTCGCTCTGCAACAGACTCTTGAATCCATCCCTCAAGTGCAACGCGGTTTTCACCGCCATCCGGTCGTTCAAGATCAAGCTGTGGTCCAGACCAGCTGCCTTCGACAACACCCCAGCCATAAGCGGCAGGCGCTGTCTGATGAACGACAATAGCTGCGGCTGCACCCTGGCGGGCTGCTTCCTCATATTTATAAGTCCAACGACCGTAATAGGTCATCGAATTGCCGTTGAAGAGATCCGGGTTCTGCGTGGCATAGCCTGGATCATTGACGAGCATCACGACCGTCTTGCCGGTGACGTCGATACCTTCATAGTCATCCCAGCCATATTCCGGTGCGACAACGCCATAGCCCACAAAGACCATTTCGGAGTCTTCAAAACTGACATCCTCGACAACGCGCTTGGTCCAGTAAACGCTTTCCTGCCGATACGGTAGAACGGCTGACTCTCCATCAGCTGTTGTGATCGCGAAGTTTGACTCCTGTGGGATAAGGGTAATTTCCACAAGAGGCACATCCTGACGATAGCTGTCGCCATTAGCAGGTTTCAGTCCCATCTCCTGCATACGCGCTTCCAGCCAGTCGACTGTTTTACGCCCACCAGCAGTGGCCGGGGCGCGCCCTTCAAACTCATCAGAGGCAAGTGTTTGCATGTAGTCCCTGAACTGCGTTTCAGAAATTGCAGGCATCTCCGGCAGGGCGGGGATAGCAATTGAGGATACTTCCATAACATCCGTATCCGGTTCAGTTATTGTAGCTTCAGGTGCTGCTGTCGATGTTGCCTCAGGCTCGCTGCTTCCGCATGCCGAGACAGCCAGAGCGGTTACGCTCAGCATCAGTACTTGCTCGAATCTCATGATAGATACTCCCTCGAGTTTATTTAAAGTTTCTTGTAACGGATAATTTCGACACCGGCGCCCGCGGCTTCAGCGATTGCATTTGGCTTGTCCACACGGATACGGGCAGACAGGCCCATCGGATGCGCCAGGCACATCGCCGCGATGCGCTCGGCAAGCGTTTCAACAAGTTTGATGTGGCCTTCACTGATAATGTCTTCGATGCCTCTGACGAGCCGGTTATAGCAAACCACATCTTCCAGCTGGTCCGATACGGGGTTTGAGGGTTCCTCGACCTGCATCTCGATATTGATGATAACAGGCTGTGATTGTCCCATTTCCTCTTCATAAGCACCGATGAACGCTTCAAGTCGTAAATCGCGCACGAAGACGATACGCTGTGGCTGGCTGGCCAGGTCCTGATAGGGACGCAGCTGCGCAAGGTTATCTGTTGTCTGCTCTGCCATGCTTACTCGTTCACCATCACGTCTGGCGTCTCCCAGGCTAGATGCTGGCCGCCATCGACCGCAATCATCTGCCCGGTCACTGCTTTAGCGGAAAGTAGATACAGGAGTGCTGCAGAAATGTCATCCGGTGTCGCGCCGTGGCCGAGGACGGTAGCGGCGTTCTGTTTTTGCCAGTCTTCATCAGATTGGCGCTTGTTCTTGAGAGTCGGGCCAGGACCGATGGCATTGACCCTTATGCCCTTTGGACCTAGCGCTTGAGCCAGCGTTTGTGTTGCTGTCCACAAGGCGGCCTTGGAAATTGTGTAGGTGAAAAACTTGGGAGTCAGCGCCCAGACGCGCTGGTCGATAATGTTGATGATCTGGTTGCTGAAGTCGGCGACGGCTTGCTTTGCAAACTGCTGGGCAAGTTTCATAGGGGTGCGAAGGTGCACATCCATATGGAGATCCCAGCTTTCGTCGGTAAATGACTCGACACAGTCATCCTCAAAAGCAGAGGCGCAATTGACCAGTGCCGAGAGGGGGGCGCCAGCTGTTTCTGATGCGCGAGCTATTAGGTTCTGAACTTCGTCCTTGCTGTTGAGATCGGCTTGAGCAATTGAAGCGCGGCCACCTTGCGACTTGATGTCCTCCGCCAACCGTTGCGCTGGTGCCTCCGAGGATCGATAGTGGATAACGGTATGATACCCGGCAGCACTAAGAGTCCGTACCAAACTCTCACCAATGCGCACGGCGCCGCCAGTGACGAGGGCCACACCTGGGTCGTGCTCACCATTCATAAGCTGAGGCTCGTCATATCAGGGCTGACTTCGACCCGATGAAGATGATGTAGCCAGCATAGGCGATGAACATGCCGATACCCATGAACCGGTTCAGTCGTATGCCGCCGAAAATGAGCACGGCCAGCACGGCTGTGGAAGCCAGCATAACAGGCATATCAATACTGCGTGCAGCATCTGTGAAATAGGATGTGCCAGCAAGACCCGCTGTGCCGCCTACAAATAGGAGATTGAAGATGTTCGAGCCGACGATATTACCGACAGCGACCTCGGCCTGGCGCTTCAGGGCGGCTGCAACGACAGTCGCAAGTTCCGGAAGAGACGTACCAAATGCCACGATCGTCAGCCCAATAACTTCTTCACGTACACCTAATTCGCTAGCAACAGCTGAACCATTATCTACGAGCAATTTGGCTCCCAAAGGTAGGCCGATGAGGCCTGCGATCAGAAAGGCAGGGGTCTTCCAGAACGCATCGTCTTCTGTGAATTCATCCAGGTCTTCCAGAACCGGTTCTTCTTCACCGCCAGGCTGCGTCGCACGCCAGCCAATGTAAACGATATAAAGGAAGATGCTGCCCATTAATGCAATACCAGCTGTCGTATCAATGGCACCTGGTACGTATACGAAATAGGCAAAGAGGACGGAGGCAAGCAGCATCACAGTCGCATGGCGTTTGCAACCCGGCAGGTTCATGGCGATTGGATAAAGAATAGCAGGCAAGCCGAGGACCAGCAGGACGTTGGCGATATTGGAACCAATAATATTACCCATGGCGATACCATTGCTGGTGGCATCTCCGGTGAGAACATCTTGTAAGGTAACTACGAACTCAGGCGCGGATGTGCCAAAGGCGACAATGGTCAGGCTGATCAACAGGGTAGGGATGTTGAGACGACTCGCCAAGCTGACAGCACCACGCACGAGCAAGTCACCGCCCACGATGAGTAAGCCAAGTCCGAAAATGATAAGAATGATATTGGTTAGCATGGAGTGCGCCCTGACTGGTATGAAGTCGCAGTTACGTCACAACCCATGTTGCGACGCGACTCTGGCAGGTGCCTAGTCGACGCTGCCGCTGCTCAGAAAATTCAGGACTGCAAAGCTCGCAATAAACAGAAGGATCACCACGACCGGCGGTGAAGTCAAAATAGATAACATCATCATCTCCTCGATCAGAGTGCGCTTATAGGCGAGGTTCGCCGGGGCGTCACTCAAAAATAAATCTGGCCCATTCCGGACGTGCCTGCTGGCATAGTGTGATAATCTTGCCCTTGCATAACGACCATATATGGCGTTATGCGCGCCCAGCAATCATTGCAGCGAAGGAAATTTATGACCTACGAATGTATTGAGACGAAAAAAGACGATAAGGTATTGCTCATTACGCTTAATCGTCCGGACGCCCTAAACGCCCTCAACAAGCAGTTGATGACAGAATTGGATACAGCTCTGAAAAAAGCTGAAGCTGATGACCAGGTTGGCGCCATCATTATAACCGGTTCTGCAAAGGCTTTTGCTGCCGGGGCGGACATTAAGGAAATGGCGGATAAGACATTTATGGAAGCCTTTTCCCAGAACTTTGTCAGCGACTGGGAACAAACTGCCAAATGCCGCAAACCGGTGATTGCGGCCGTTGCAGGCTACGCTTTGGGTGGTGGCTGCGAACTGGCCATGATGTGTGATTTCATCATCGCGGCAGATACGGCGAAGTTCGGCCAACCGGAAATTACCATTGGTGCGATCCCCGGTATCGGTGGGACGCAGCGCCTGACGCGCTTCATTGGCAAATCTAAAGCCATGGAAATGTGTCTGACAGGCCGCATGATGGATGCCGAAGAAGCAGAGCGGTGTGGCCTTGTCACACGTATTGTGCCAGCTGACAGTCTTTTGTCTGATGCCATCGAAACAGCAAAGAAGATTACCTCTTTCTCTCGTCCTGTCGTGATGATCGCGAAGGAAGCTGTTAACCGGGCTTATGAGACAACTCTTGAAGAAGGTATTCTGTTCGAGCGCCGCACATTCCATGCGGTTTTTGGAACGAACGATCAGAAAGAAGGCATGACGGCTTTTATCGAGAAGCGTAAACCTGCATTTTCAGACTCTTAAGGTGTTTGCGATTTGAGATTTAGTTGTGAATAAACAGCAGGTTAGATGGATAACTTAATACTCAGCTTTGCCTTGATCGGATTCTTAGGAATCGGCGCGCAATGGCTTGCTTGGCGAATGCATCTACCTGCTATCGTGCTCATGGCCTTGGCCGGCATGATCGTTGGTCCCGGCCTTGGTCTAATCAATCCTGAACAGGATTTTGGCGAATTCTATCGCCCGATGATTGCTGTGGCAGTGGCGATCATTCTGTTTGAGGGCGGGTTGCAGCTGAAGTTTGAGGAGATTCGTGGCAGCATCTCTGAAGGAGTCTGGCGATTAGTCTTTCCTGGCGTGCCGATAGCCTGGGCTTTGGGAGCCATGGCGGCACATTATGCAGCCGGTCTCTCCTGGCCAGTAGCTGTGCTTTTTGCGGGCATTCTGATTGTTACTGGGCCGACGGTAATTCTGCCACTCTTGCGGCAGGCAAGATTATCACACCGACCATCCGCACTCCTCAAATGGGAAGGCATCGTGAATGATCCGATCGGCGCGCTGCTCGCGGTCATTGTCTATGAGTACATTACCTACGATGCTGGTGCACATACAACCTTTGAGATTGCAGGCAGTCTTATCCTCGGCTCTGTCATGTCTATTGCATGGGGTATTGTTCTCGGACGGTTCACTGCGAGTGCATTCAACCGCGGCTGGGTCCCGGAATATCTAAAGCCGCCAGTTTTGCTTTCGATTGTGCTGATCTGTTTTGTCGCTGCGAATATGTTGCAGGAAGAAGCTGGCCTTCTCGCGGTTACGGCGATGGGTATCACCATGGCAAACTCCAAACTGCCAAGCATCAATGAGCTACGGCACTTCAAAGAAAACATTGCCGTCCTGTTCGTCTCTGGCGTTTTTATCATTCTCACAGCAAGCCTTAGCCCAGAGATCCTTGCTGAAGCCCTCAGTTGGCAGACCTTCTGGTTTGTTGTGGCGATGCTCTTCATTGTGCGTCCTCTGGCGATCATGATTTCGACAATGGGATCAGATTTAAGCCTACAGGAGAGGTTGCTGACGGCATGGATTGCGCCACGTGGTATCGTCGCCGTTGCAGTTTCAGGGTTCTTTGCCGGGGTGTTGGCTGAAGCTGGAATTGAAGAGGCCGAGCGTATGGTGCCTCTGGCTTTTGCAATCGTCTTCGCAACCGTGGTTCTTCATGGCTTTACGATTGCACCCGTTGGTAAATGGCTTGGTCTTGCCTCCAAGGCAAAGCCCGGCTTCCTGATTGTCGGCTCTTCAGATTGGGCTGTTGCGTTTGCTAAACGGATACAGGAATTTGGGGCGCCCGTGATGATTGCCGATGACAGATGGGCAGCTTTAAGACCAGCCAGACAGGCAAATGTACCGACCTACTTTGGCGAAATCCTCTCTGAGGTTACGGAGTATCATCTCGACTTGAATGAATTTGGTTATCTCGTAGCTCTTGGCGATAATGAGGCGCATAATTCGCTCGTCTGCACAGACCTTGCGCCTGAACTTGGTAGAGCCAAGATTTTCCAGATAAACAACTCCACCTCATCAGAGAATGAGAGACGCTCCGTCGCCCGCACGCTGAAGGGCCGCGTCTTCATGAAAACCGGACCAACCCTCAACGAATTGAAACAACGCCATCGCGAAGGATGGTTTTTCCAGAAAACCCGTATTACTGAAGAATACAATGTGGAACAGTATCTGCTGGATCTTCACAATGGGGAGCCCGTACTGGTTCAACGTAAAGGCGTGATCATTGTTGGAAGTCAGGAACAGCCATTGCAGCCTGAAAAGGGCGACGTTGTTTTGGCTTATGTGCCACCGAACATCGAAGAGCAGCGGGAGCGCCGTAGGGACAAACAAGCGAAAGTTGCCCCGGAGATTGTTGAGCTAAAGGAGTGTTCGAGCTCCAGTATTACGCCTGATCCGGCCGGATAATGCCGAATGTTCAGCGCGTTGAAATGGTTGGTTAAAACTCATTAACCAACCGTTTAGAGGTTCAGTTTAGCCGTAGTCTATCAAGGGATTGCGGACATGCAGACGCAGCTACGGCGTAATAACAGGCGGGCATCATATCTGGATCGGTACGTTGATCAGTATCGCGATCTCACGAACCGTCGTCGTGCTAATGTTGCTTTACGCGCAGCTCATGTGGAAGCGGAACTCGCCTACAAGGCACGTGGTGAGTTTCTGGCCAACATGAACCATGAGTTGCGAACGCCGCTCAATGCGATCATCGGCTTTGCTAATATGATGAAGGACGCAGAGACGTACGGTTTGTCAAAAGAGCAAACTACGGAGTATCTTGAGTATATCCTTCAATCTTCTGACCTGCTTTTGGGGCATATAAATACCATTCTGGATCTGGCATCTGCTGAAAGTGGGGCGAAAATTGTTCGCCAGAAGATCGAACCGCTGGAGCTTGTAGAGCACTCAGTCGGTAAGTATCGGGTCATGGCTGAGCAGGCCGTCGTCTCACTCAACCTTTCCAGCGACCCAGATCTACCCATGGTGGATGTTGATCCAGACCGGATCGACACAGCTCTGTCGCATCTTATCGAGAATGCAATTACGTATTGTGATGAAGGCGGGAGAGTTGACATCATGGTGCGTCGTGGGCGCCGCACTGGTCATCAGGATTGGCTCTATATTGCGATTAAAGACAACGGCGCAGGCATGACAAGTGAAGAGTTAGCCCGTGCATTGAAGGCATTTGAGCAAGTGCATCAGGGGCTGAACAGGCGTTTTGAAGGTGCTGGAATTGGTTTGCCGATCGCCAAGGCATTCATTGAGCTTAATGGCGGTAGATTCGATGTGAAAAGCCGAAAAGGGCAGGGAACAACGGTCCGCTTTGCACTACCTGCAATAGCTGGGGAGGGCCGTGAAACTGTTGAGGAACCCATGCTCGTGAGGTCCGCAGGATGATGCAGGAAAGAGTCTGATGCAGTCAAATACACAGACCCACCGACCACAGTCACCCGAGGAGCTCCTGCGTCAACTGCAGGACAATTCTGATGCTATGACGGAGCACAAAGAAACGCAGCAAGCCCCCCGTATGCCTGTGGGGCAGGTTGTCTCTGTCAACGGATCTCATGTTCTGGTGATGATAAATCTGGACAAGGATTTCGCTTCTGAGTTTATGCCAAGAGTTGGCGGTATGATTTGTATCGAGAGCAAAGAGGCCGAAATTGTTGCTGGCGTGTCAGGCCTGTCTTCTCCGGCACCGGGCCTTGAAGGCGAGGAAGAGCGCATCCTGATCGCCGAAGTCGAGCTCTATGGGGAGATCAGATCCACCCCTGCTGGCGGCAGATCATACACCCGAAGAATTGCTGCTTTACCATCTCTGGGCGATGTAGCTGCTGCGTTATCCGAGAGCGATCTGGATTGTATCTACGGAACAAAAGACGCTGGTCTTCTTAAGATTGGCGCCATTAGTAATGCGCCGGGTATGTCCGCGCAGCTAAGCCCGACGGCGCTATTGCAGGAAAACTTTGCCCTGTTTGGCGCACCAGGCACCGGCAAAAGCGCCGCAGCTGCTGTATTGGCCAGAGCTTTCGTAAAGGCCCGCTTCCCGGTCCGTACTCTTATCATTGATGTCCACAATGAGTATTCACGTTCCTTTGGTCGGGCCGCTAGTGTCATTCCTGTCGAGCCAGGTGTGATAACGCACTGGATGCTCTCTTTCCGGGAAATGGTCTATCTGACGGAAAAAGCTACAGGTACTTTATCAGAGCTTGAAAAAGACCTTCTGATTGATTCAATTATTGCAGCCAAAAAGAGATATGTGCGTGCAAATCCCTCAGCGTCTTCTAATGAGGCTGCGGAGCAAGGCGTTAGGATTACAGCAGACACGCCTGTACCGTATCGCCTTGGTGATATTGTTGTGCACCTCAAAAAAGTACTGCAAGCAAGCAACGCGTTCCCTGCTGATCTTATTCAGCATATGGAAACCCGGATGGAAATCCTGAGTAAGGAGCCGAGATACAAGCCGATATTTGGACAATTGACGCTTGATGATTCCCTGACCGAACTTCTTTCGGATATGTTCCGTATGCCCCTTGGGGGAAAGTCTATTTCTGTTTTGCAATTGGGCGGTGTTGAAGAAGAGGTGGCAGAAGTTATCGTTTCTGTTGTTACCCGTTTCGCGCGGATGATCGCAGAGGCGCGTAAGGACACAACGCCTTTGCTCATTATTCTCGAAGAGGCGCACCGTTTTCTACCGCGAAATGCTGAAGATGCGCCTCTATCCAGTCGTTCTTTGCGGTCAATTCTGGAAGCGGGAAATAAACTGAGTGTTAGCCTCGGTGTTGTGACATCTCGACTGCGCGGTGTATCATCAACTGCATTGGAGCATATTGATAATTACCTGGCCATGTGTCTGCCAGGGCGAGCAGATCAAGATCACTTCCTTGAAACGGCACCGCAAAGTGCGCCCGGCATATTGGAGAATATTGGCGGTCTTGAAAATGGTGAGTGCATTGCAGTGGGTTTGCTATCACCAGTCCCAGCACGTTTGAGATTCACCAAACTACCCGCTGATGCCGTTCCCCGTGATCCGGCGCGTGTAATGACAGCGCAGCACTCTGCTGCCAGTACCTCTCATGCTGATCTCGATCAGGAAACACTGTTTGCTCTTATTGAACAAATGCGGTTCGGTACTGACTAGCTTGGCTATTTGCTTGACGTTAGTCTCTATCCCATAGTCAGGACAACTTTGCCCGTTGCTTTACGTTCTTCAAGAAGCTGTAAGGACTTTGCGCCTTCTTCGAGGCTAAAACGCTCTGTAATCCGTGGGCGTATTTTTCCTGACTGATACAATGCGAACAGTTCCTGCATGTTAGCAGCATGTCCTTGCGGATCTCTCATAACAGATGCTCCCCAGAAGACGCCGACTATCTGGCAGCTTTTCAGCAAGGTCAGATTGAGCGGTACGGCTGGAATACCAGCCGGAAAGCCGATCACCAGAAAGCGACCTTCCCAGGCAAGCGCCCTGACACAAGGCTCGGCGTAGGCACCACCAACGGCATCATAAACCACGTTGACGCCCTCACCACCGGCTTTCGCCTTGATCTCTTTTGACAACGCGCGCTGGCCATCCTTGTCGAGTTCTGCTGGATAAACGATTGTTTCATCAGCGCCAATTTCCTTACAGAAGGCTGCTTTCTCTTCTGAAGACACGCCAGCAATCACCCGTGCACCTGCTGCCTTACCGAGTTCGATGGCCGCCGAGCCTACGCCGCCGCTTGCACCGGTGA
>JALEGM010000165.1 GCA_022763145.1 Aquisalinus sp.
CGCTTTGGCCATGGTTCTGTCATGATGAATTCCGGCTCCAGCAGGATATTACAGCGCTTGATATCATCGCTACCAATAACTTCTTCAAAGCCATGAATTGGCTGACGCACACTGATCAACCCCTTGATGACCCAGTAGAGCGATCCACCTCGCAACAATTCGTCTTCGCGGCGTGGCCACATGCGCGTGGTATGAAATGTGTGCGGCGACAAGCCCGCCTTTTTTCGAATAGCCATGCTGCGCTGGCGCCAGTCGACAAGGTCATCAACTGTGTCTGCGCCGACGCAGAGCTTAATCAGATTAAGATAGCCTTTGGTCAAATCAATCAGTTTCAGTAAGAATAGAGACTATGTACGGGCCGGATAATAAGTTTACGACGCACTTTTGACGCGTGCTATTTCGCGCGCGCGCTGCTTTTTCAAGTCATGACGGGCGGCACGTTTTACAAGAACATAGAGAATGAAATAGCACATGGCTGCGCCAATCGCAGCAAGCCAGATCGGCAGATTTTCAAGGATAACAAGCAGCGCATCTTCTGAAATACCAATGGTTTCAGCCAAGCTTGGCCATTGCAGACCAAACATCAATCCACCGCCCATCAGGGTCAGACTTAGTGCCAGCAATCCAGCCAATGCGGCACCAATTGTAACTCCCAGATCCTCACGTTCCTCAGCCTTGGAAATAATCATCTTGGTTGGATCACCAGATATAGACTGGGTCGCTGCATAAAGCGCGCGCAAGCGAAGATTGCTCTCTTCTTCGGAGAGCTGCTGGTTCTTGCGATCACGAAACTCATCAAAATCGACAAGCGGCGTGGACTTCAATTCTTCCTCGCTGACAAGCGCCCCATCACATTCAGGTGCTGGCTCCACCTCAGATGAGGGAACAACGAGCGATGCATCAGTAGGCATCAGAAAAAGCGACTTCTCAGCCGCTCGGCGCCGGACCAATCCATCCAGCGTCACCAACTCACCATTTACTTTAGCTTTAGTCCATTTCTCGAATGCTTCTGCTGCACCTAACTTATCGCCCGCATTGAGCTTGCGCAGGACCGTAGAGCGCTTGAAATTGTCTTCACCAATATTGAATAGCAATGAGATCAGGGCATCATGCTCGTTCTGGTTTAACGGCGCACGAACATTTTCTTCAATGATCGTTTCAAAGGACTTTACATCATCTTGCAGCAGGCGAATGGCATCGCCCTCTGTGACACTCATCCCGTGACGGGCAGAACTCCTGTGGCCATATCCGACAGTCCACTCCTGGCTGGGCGTGTAATGCGCAGTCATGCGCAGACCTTCATACGCCTTGATGAGATTGAGACCTGTCTCTCCCGTTTGCATCGCCATCAGAACCCGCTTCTTACCCCAGACTTTACACACTAAACGATATTAACGATTCTTACCACGGTGTTGTCGGTAAATACAGTCACCAGAAAGGCACAGTCGCGATTTTGCACATGGCGGCCACTCAGGGACCGATTTAACCTGAATCAAGCCACTATGATCCAGAATGGTAGCGTGCAAATAAGGCCATATTTCCCCAGATAGGTGTGTTCTTTGGTTAAAAACCCTTCTATTTCAGAGCCTTACCCCCATAAAACACTCTGTTAACCTTCTTTCCGGGATGACTTGGCACAGCTTTTGTTTATAATTCGGTAACCAATGGTATTTCGCCGATTGCTGCAGGCAAGAGATACCATTCTGAAACAGTATGATGAGTTAGCAGCAAGAAATGTAGGATCGCCATGAACGGCCTGTTAAATGTTATAGCATGTGCTCTGCTCGGCGCCGGAATTATCGGCGGAGCCTGGATGTGGACCAACCGTGACTCCGCAGAAGTCATGAGCCCGCAAGAACTTGCTGCATTCAAGGAACAGGTTCGAGAGGAAGTTCAGGCTGAAAATGCGATGAACTGTGATGAAATGGCGAAAGCCTGCGAAACAGACCTCACCAAGTTCAGTGAGATGGAGCAGCCTTATGCATCCGGTGTTGCCGTTTCCAATGGCAATGATGCTGCTGCTGAACTGACAAGCTCTTTGTCACAACCAACTGCTACTTCATCTGACAGCTTTGTATCAGAGCCCCGCACTGCTGTGTTAGCCGCGTCCTTCGGCGGCGATGATGAACAGACATCCGACGAGTCTTCAAGCGAGGCGCGCCCTGCTGGACTGGTAGACAAGCCAGACACGAATGAGTACTTCACGGAGAACCGTACGCTGCGCAATGGTGATACCACGTCATCACCTACGGCTGGTCTGGTCGACAAGCAGGACACGCAGCAATATTTTACTGAAAACCGTCGCACTGATGGCTCTCCCATTGATAAGCCCGATGACAGCCAGTATTTTACGGAAGCAAAGCCTTTCAACGATCCTTGCATTCGCGATGATGGAACAGTCTACACAGGTCCTGGTACAGCCAGCGATCCATTTGCAGAAGGCGACCCTTGCCTGACAGAGCAACGCTTTGCGGAGCAACCCCTTGTCGATAAATATGATGACGGTGAGTACTTCACAGAGTTCACACCGTTTCAGGATCCTTGCATCCTCGAAGACGGCACAACTTACACAGGCCCTGGTACAGCAACTGACCCGCTTGCTGCTGGTGATCCCTGCCTGACGCAGCAACAATTCGCTGAGCAAACACCCTCGTACACTTTTGAAGAATATCAGGACCCATGCATCAATCCGGATGGCAGCGTTTATAGTGGTCCTGGTACAGCTTCTGACCCAATGGCAGCTGGCGACCCTTGCCTGACAGGGCAGCAGTTTGCAGGCGGTATCTCCGCTTACACTTTCGAGGAGTTTGAAGACCCTTGTAAAGAAGGACGGATGATGCCGGGTAGCAATGACTTCCTTGGTGACGCAGATCCATGTGTCACTGACGTACGCACACCCCCGGAGCAGTTTGCTGAAGTTCCGTCTTCACCACAGCCTATCCAGACCGTGCCGCAGCAACCCATTGATGGTCGATCTAATATAACGCCTTACGGCTATACATCACCTTATGGCCAGTACGGACCAAACTTCCCGCGCACTACGCTCGGACCACGTGGCTCGGATTACCCACGCCAGACTGCTTCTTCATGATATCGCTGGCAGTTGGTTAAACCAGGAATACCGCTGCCAGTCCCAGAAAAGCAAAAAAACCGATCACATCAGTCACTGTTGTCACAAACACAGCAGAAGAAACGGCAGGGTCAGCCCCTGCCCTTTGCAAGCCTAACGGGATAAGAATCCCCGACAGTCCAGCACAAAGCATGTTGATGATCATGGCTGCCGCCAGCACAAGCCCTAGTGTCAGACCGGCCTGAGCACTCCCACCACCACCGATTGATCCGTACCAGACACCTGCCAAACCGCCCATCAGAATCGCAAAGGCAATGCCATTGATGAAAGCGATCGCTGTTTCGCGACCGACGATACGAAAAGCGTTGGAAGCAGTCAGGTCCTTGGTCGCAAGATTGCGTACGGCAACAGTCAGTGTCTGAGTGCCAGCATTGCCTCCCATGCTCGCAACGATTGGCATCAGGATCGCAACAGCAACAATCTGCTCTATGGTGGCATCAAAAAACGAAATAACCACAGATGCCAGAATTGCTGTGAAAAGGTTGATGAACAACCAACTAAAGCGAGAACGGACTGTACTTACAAGAGAGCCGGAAAGCCCCCCCTGATCAGCCTCAACACCAGCCAAAGCCAGCATGTCTTCCGTAGACTCTTCATGCACAATTTCCATCACGTCATCGACCGTGATCATGCCAACCAGCCGTCCGCCATCATCTATGACTGGTGCCGAGATAAGATTATATTTCTCAAACATGTAAGCGACTTCTTCCTGATCGAGATTCACAGGAATGCGACGGATATCATCCGTAACCAACAGGTCAGACACAACAGTATCTCGAGGCGCTTTTAGAAACCGCGACAAAGAGACTGACCCCAGCGGCTTGAACGCGGGGTCAATCACATAAACTTCATAGAAGAGGTCCGGCAAGTTTTCAGCGGAACGCAAGCGATCAATGATCTGGCCGACCGTCCAGTAGGATGGTGCAGCAAATACATCCCGCTGCATCAAACGCCCGGCAGTCTCATCTTCAAAATCGAGCGCAGCCTGAAGAGCCAAGCGTTCAGTGACTGGCACCTCTGCAAGAACCTCGGCACGGGCCTCTTCAGCCATGTCTTCCAGAACGAATGCGGCATCGTCCGTATCGAGTTCGGCAACAGCCTCGGCCAGCTGTTCCGTGGGCATGGCCTCTACGATATCGTCGCGGACATCCTCATCGAGCTCCGGCAAGGTGTTCGCGTCAAAACCGTCACCGAGAATGGCAACGAGAATGCGGCGGTCTTCCTGCTCAAGCTGCTCAATCAGATCCGCAAGGTCTGCGGGGTGCAACCCTTCACAGAGGCGACAAACTTCCTCCTCATTACCGGCATCAATAGCCTCATCAACGGCCCGAATGAACTCGGTATTCAGGGAATTCGTATCAGATAGAGCTTCATCTTTCTGATCTGTGTCCTGATTTTCTATATTGTGATTGCCTTCTCCCCCCTGCCCCGGCGGACCAGAGGACACCTCAATGTGTGTCTCATCAGAGCCGTGCTGTGTCGCCATTGCAGTCACTCCTCAGCGTATTAGGGGATATATTCACTTTGGAGATAAAATGACTTGGAGGTAAAAACAAGGCTGCGGCAAGCAGTTAAACTTACTGACGGAAGTCGATAACACCACTGAGCATAATCAGGACGATAACCAGCCAGATAAGCCCGGCAATCCAGGTCGTGCGCTTTATTTTCTGCCAGATCAGGGCCTCCTGCGGTGCACCCGGATTCGTGCCTTTGACCACATTTTCAGGGTCTTCCCAGCTACCTCGCACACCCCATTGTAGCACGGGCAAAAAAACAACCCACCACAACATCAGATAAATTATTATTGCGCCTACAATACTCACATTCAACTCCGTATAATGAGAACATCTATTGATGAGCGTTTACCCCAGCGCGTCATCAAAACGTCCCGAATGGCCCGTCGGACTACCTTGGTAAGTTCATCATCATCTTCACGCCGACGCCTTGGCAAATTATCCACTGCTTCCTCCACAATATCCTCAATTAGTGCTTGGAACTCTTCTCCATGATTGTCCTCCTCAGGCACGCCTGCCAGGGAAACTTCTGGCGGCGCAATCAGCTCTGGTCTTTCGTCGAAGGCAAGTGCGACGGTAATCTGTCCACCATAGCCAAGCTTGCGCCGCTCCCTGATTGAGGTGCCTCCCTCCGCAACGAAAACCTTGCCATCAAGCAGGAGTCGCCCCGACGGCACTTCATCGATGACCTTCGGAGCCCCTGGTGCAAGGCGTATCAGGTAGCCATTACGCGGCGCGATACTGTGCTTCGCCCCCAGCTCTTTTGCCAATTTTGCATGTTCTTCCAGATGTCTTGCCTCTCCATGAACCGGGATGGCTGTTTCCGGCTTCACCCAGTCATACATTTTGACAAGTTCATCGCGGCATGGATGTCCCGAAACATGGATATGCTTGTCTTTTTCAGTGATGATTTCGATACCCTGATCGACAAGCGCGTTTTGCAAATCAAAAATCTCCCGTTCATTCCCTGGAATAATTTTAGAGGAGAAGATAACCGTATCCCCTTGCCCCAGAGTAATGTCCGGATGATCATCCCGGGCAATGCGAGCAAGTGCCGCGCGCGGCTCCCCCTGACTACCCGTACACAGATAAAGTACTTTATCGTTGGGCAGGAAGCCTGCTTCAGACGGCTCTACGAATGTCAGGCCTGACGGGAGGATGCCAGTTTGACGAGCCACATCAACCATGCGCAGCATGGAGCGCCCAAGCAGGCAGATCGCCCGGTCATTCTGCACCGCAGCGTCGCAAATACTAACCAGTCGGCCGACATTCGAAGCAAATGTCGTCACGGCAACCCTGCCTGTTTGGTCGGAGATGAGATTGGCGAGGTTTTCTTTTACCCCCATCTCCGACCCTGACTCACCATGTGACAGCACATTCGTAGAGTCGCAGACCATCGCCAGGACACCTTCACGCCCCAAAGCAGACAGCTTGGCACTATCCGTCAAAGGACCAAGTGCAGGCGAAGTGTCAATTTTCCAGTCGCCGGTGTGCAGCACCGTACCGAAAGGCGTACGCAGGATGACGCCATTCGGCTCCGGGATCGAATGGGTCAGCGTCACAAATTCCAGATCGAAAGGACCAATACTGAATGCTGCGCCCATCTCAACAAGCGTGATCGGCGCATGTTTGAGGTTTTCCTCATCCAGCTTTCGCCGCACAAGTTCCGCTGTGAATGCGGTCGCGTAAAGCGGACATTTCAACACTGGCCATAAACGCGCCACTGCACCGATGTGATCTTCATGACCATGGGTGAGGACAAGCCCGAGAAATTCCCCATCCGTATCGGCCACATCATCCAGAATATAGGCAGGGTCCGGACAGATCAGGTCAATGCCCGGCGTGCGCAGATCACCGAACGTGACACCGCAGTCGATCATCAGCCACTGACGGGCATGGGCCAGCCCGATGCCATACATGTTCATGTTCATGCCGATCTCGCCGGACCCTCCGAGGGGCAGAAAGACCAGTTCACTATCTGTTTTCATCAAATCACTACTTCCAGCGCCGTCAATCCATCAGCTCAGACGGCGACAAATTTCGATCAGTCCCTTGATCGTCAGTTCAGGATCAAAATGGTCAATGCTGCCGGTCACGCCTTCAAAAAGTGAAGAAACGCCACCCGTTGCCACAACTTTCAAATTGCTGCCATGTTCCTGCTTGATCCGCTCAATCAATCCTTCGATCAAACCGACATATCCCCAGAAAATGCCGGACTGCATCGCACCAACCGTACTCTTACCAATAATTTGCTCAGGCTTCTCGATGGCTATTCGCGGCAATCTGGCCGCCGCATCATGCAGGGCCTGCATGGACAGGTTGATGCCCGGTGAAATTACACCGCCTTCGAAGCCGCCATCCTCGGCGATAATATCAAACGTTGTCGCAGTACCGCTATCAACGACAATCAATGGCCCCCCATAATGCGCGAAAGCACCGGCAGCTGTCACGAGCCGGTCTGCTCCCACCTCTGAAGGATTTGGGATGCGCACAGGCACCCCGGGAATGGAGGACGCTTCAACAATGAACGGATCAACCCCCAGATGCCGCCGTGAGAGATTGCGCACATGGAAGAGGGATTGCGGCACCACGGTCGAGATGATACATTTGTTGATGTCAGTCAGTTTGTGACCTTCCATCTGCATCAGCTGGTGCAGCCAGACAGCGTACTCATCAGCTGTGCGCTGACTGCTGGTCGAAGCACGCCACTGGGCAATTGCCTCTCCGCCCTCAACGAGGGCAAAAACGGTGTTGGTATTGCCAACATCTATCGCAAGTAATTTAGACAAGATTGCCCTTTCGTTGTTTCCAGGATCTCATTATTCATCAGTCATAGCACTCTATCCGAGGGGGCACACTCAGTTGGAGGCAAAAAATACATCTCCTGATGTAATGTGATGTGATGTTGTGTCACGCCGCAGGATGAGGGCGCCAGCTTCATCAATTCCCTCGAATATGCCTGTCAGGGTTTCTTTTGGTAGCTTCACAGTGATTGAACCGCCAAGATTTGCGGCACGGGCAAGCCAGGCGGCACGAATGGGTGCAAAGCCATCTTTATCCAGTGACATCAGCAATAGCTGCAATCTCTCATCAAGTTTTTCCAGGAACTGCTCCGAGGTTGGTATCGGGCTATCTTTAAGCAACTGGGCAAGGCAAGCTGTGGGGTATTCCGGCACCTCAGGCGCATAGGTGAGATTGACGCCGATACCGATAACAAGGGCACGCGCATCTTGCTGCTGCATCAGCTCCAGAAGAAGGCCGGAGAGTTTTCGCCCCTGGAGTAAGACATCATTCGGCCATTTCAGTGACAGGTCCGCAGAAGGAACGCAAAAGGCTTCCGCAGCTTCTGCAATGGCAAGGGCACAGGCAAAACTGGAGAGGGCCAGTTTGTCTGCGCTGTCTTTAGGAGAGATCGGCAAGAGAAGAGAGGCCGCGAAATTGCCGGGCTGCTGCTGCCAGGGCCTACCCTGACGGCCATAACCACCCGTCTGATGATGGGTCAGAAACCAAGTTGATTCACTCACTCCATTGTCAAATTGACGTTTTGCTTCAAGACTAGTTGAGTCAATTTCCTCAAAAAGCCTGATGCTGTTGCCAGATGGAAGCCGTGTGGACACTAACGGAAAAGCGTCTCTGCGGCTGCTGAGGCATAGGTATTCAGCACAGGCACAATCGTAAAGATACCCACCACCATGAGCACGGAGGCTGCCACCGCGATGCCTTTGACCGATTGCCCGACCTGACGCTCAAACTCCGGCGCTGGCTCACTGACCCATATCTTGATGATGACGGAAAGGTAGTAATATGCCGCCACGGCACTGGCTAGCGCGCCAGCGATAGCAAGGGGATACAGACCGGCATCAATGGCCGCGATGAAGACATAAAACTTGGCAAAGAAACCGGCCAGTGGCGGGATGCCCATCAAGGAAAAGAAAAACACTGTGAACATGATTGCAAGTCCCGGCTGCGTTCGGGACAGACCAGCCAGATCCGATATGTTTTCGGCCATGCCTTCCGGACGACGCATGGCAAGGATGCAGCCAAATGTACCAAGGGTCATAATCATGTAGATGGACATGTAAATCAGTACAGAACTGATCCCCTGCTCTGTCCCGGCGGCAACACCCATCAGCGCATAGCCCATATGGCCGATAGAAGAATAAGCCATCAGACGCTTGATGTTGGTCTGGGCGATAGCCGAGAACGCGCCGATGGCCATGGACAGGATGGAAATCATAATAACCACAGGCTGCCATTGGTCGATAATGCCAGGGAAGGCCTCAACCATCAGGCGGGCGAAAAGAGCCATACCAGCAAATTTTGGTGCCGCTGCAAAGAAAGCCGTAACAGGGGTTGGGGAGCCTTCATAAACATCCGGCGTCCACATGTGGAACGGCGCGGCAGAGACCTTGAAGGCGAGACCTGAGATCAGGAATACGAGACCGAGGATCAAACCCGCAGTATTGGCTGTCAGCCCTGCTTCTGCAATTGCCGGGAATGTCGTTGCACCGGTGAAGCCATAAACAAGAGAAGCACCATAAAGCAGCAGACAGGACGATAATGCGCCGAGCACAAAGTATTTCAGGCCAGCTTCTGTCGAGCGGCGGCTGTCGCGATTGAAAGACGCCAGGATGTAGAGAGACAGCGATTGCAACTCAATACCGAGGTAAAGGGAGATCAGGTCCGTCGATGACACCATGAGGGACATCCCGAGGACAGAGGTCAAAATCAGGATAGGGTATTCAAAGCGATTGATTTTCTCGCGTTCCATAAAATGCCCGGACAGCAGGATGGAGAAAATGGCGCCAATATAGATAACGGCCTTAGCGAATTTCGCAAAACCATCCGTTGAGAAAGCATTATTAAATATGCTTGCCGATTGAGACGCTGTGCCGAAGAACAATGGATAGAGCGCCAGCAACAACACTGCAATGGCACCCCAGTTCAGCTCACGCGCATACTTGCCGTTAGTAAAGACGCCGAACATGAGAAGACCCATCGTTGCGATGGCGATGAAAATTTCAGGTACAGCGAATGAGATGTTTTCCAGGAGTGTCATGTCAGATCCCCTTAATTCGCTACGGCCGTCAGGGCAGCATCGTAACGGTTCAATACAGTATCAACTGCGGGGCTGAAGACATCCAGCGTCGGCGTGGGATTCAATCCGAGATATAGCGAAGCGATCATCAGCACGAGCAGCATGGTAGCCTCTTTGCGGTTCACGTCAGTTATCGCCTGCAAAGGCTCACGGGTAATGGTGCCGAAGATGACCTCACGATAAAGACGCAAGCCATAGGCTGCCGACAGGATCAGCCCGACTGCAGCAAGCGCGGCTGTCCATGTGCTGACTTTATAGACTCCGACCATTGTCAGCATCTCGCCGACAAAACCGCTGATGCCCGGCAGGCCTACATTCCCCATGGTGAAGAACATAAAGAAGAATGCATAGAACGGCATACGTTGGACAAGTCCGCCATAGGCAGCAATTTCCCGGGTGTGCATACGGTCATATACAACACCAACACACAGGAAGAGTGCACCTGAGATAAATCCGTGGGAGAGCATCTGGAACAAAGCTCCTTCAACGCCCTCTTCTGTGCCGCTGAAAATCCCCATGGTCACAAAACCCATATGAGCGACAGAGGAATAAGCGATCAGCTTTTTCATGTCTTCCTGCGCAAAAGCGACCAGCGACGTATAGATGATCGCAATCACCGAGAGCGCAAACACAAGAGGCGCGAAGAAGTCACTCGCGATGGGGAACATTGGCAACGAGAAGCGGATGAAGCCATACCCACCCATCTTCAGAAGGATGGCCGCCAGCACGACAGAGCCTGCTGTCGGCGCCTGTACGTGAGCATCAGGCAACCATGTATGGACCGGCCACATTGGCATTTTCACTGCGAAGGACGCGAAGAACGCCAGCCAGAGCCAGGTCTGAGCACCGCCGGGGAAATCCACGGCCGAAAGCAGAGTCGGAATATCTGTCGTCGGTCCATCTGGCAACACGCTGCCGGAGAACAGGTACATCCAGATCAGCGCAACCAGCATCAACAGGGAACCAAGCAGCGTATAGAGGAAGAACTTGAACGAGGCATAGACGCGGTTCTTGATGATCTGCCCCATGAAGGTGCGCTCCCCTTCACTGCCCCAGACACCAATGATGATACACATCGGGATCAGACTGCCTTCGAAGAAGACATAGAACAGTACCAGATCGAGCGCACAGAAGACGCCAATCATCATGGTTTCCAGAATCAGGAACGCGATCATGTAGTCTGAAACGCGCTTGTTGATGGAGTTCCATGACGCGATGATGCAGATCGGCATGATGAATGTGGTCAGCAGCACGAACAGGATCGAGGCGCCGTCTACACCCATCTTGTAGCCGATACCGGAGCCAATCCAGGTAGCACTTTCGACCAGCTGAAAACCTTCCAGCGACGTGTCATATTCAAAGAAATAGACCACAAGAGAGACGATGAAAGCCACACTTGTCGTCATTAACGCCACCCGCTTCGCAGCAAGATCAACAGCGTCGCGCTCGTCCTCGCGCGACATGGCGCGGCGCAGGATAATCAGCATAACGCCGATCAGCGGGGAAAATGTCAGAAATGACAACCAGGGGATGACTGAAGCGGTTTCGGTCATTGGCCACCTCCTGTCAGGACAAAGAAGAGAATGAGAGCAATACCGAGCAGCATGGCGAACGCGTAGTGATAGATATAACCGGATTGCAGTTTGACGATCAGTCTGGAGCCAATCCCGGCCAACCCGGAAATGCCATCAGGCCCGAGGCCGTCAATAATGCGGCCATCCCCGCTTTTCCAGAGCGCACGGCCCAAGCGTTGCGCCGGGCGCAGGAACAGGAAGCGATAGACCTCGTCCACATACCACTTGTTCTTGAGGAAGTCGTGGATGACACCGCCTGGTTTCAGCAGGCCGGGACGTAATGGATCAGCGCCCCTCATATAATGCATCCAAGCACCTAAAAGACCGATCAGCATCGCGACTAATGGCGACCATAAGACCCATTGCGGCAGTTTGTGGCCGCCATGGTCGTCGCCGTGAGCCTTATCGCCAGCATGCGCTTCATCAGCATATTGCTCTTCAACTGCGGCGTAATCACCGGAGGTCGCATCATACGCATCGCCAGTCTCTTTATCCGCGTAGCTGCTTTCATACCCGAAGGACTGGTAGATCGCACCGTCCCAGAAAGCATCGCCCTTTTTACCTGTAAAGTGCGGATAGAACATCATTCCCGCCACGAGCGCGCCTACTGCCAGAACAGCCAATGGTGCCAGCATCCAATCAGGTACGGAATGCGGGTGCTTCATGACTTCTTCCGGGGCGCGCGGCTTGCCATGGAAAGTCAGGAACATCAGACGCCAGGAGTAGAAGGAGGTCATGACTGCCGCGATCAATCCCATGCCGAAGGCGTAGAAGCCAAAGGCACGACCGGCTTCACCGGCAGCATAAGCGCTTTCGATAATGGCGTCCTTGGAAGCAAAACCGGCTGTACCAACCGGGAACCCGAAAACATTGTATAAAGATGGGATACCAACGCCGGTGATAGCGATCGTACCGATGAACATCATCACATAGGTGTAGGGTTGAATACCGCGTAAACCGCCGTACTTCTTCATGTCCTGCTCGTGGTGCATCGCGTGGATGACACTACCGGCGCAGAGGAAGAGCAATGCCTTGAAAAATGCGTGCGTAAAGAGATGGAACATGGCTGCGCCATAGGCACCAAGACCAGCGGCAAAGAACATATAGCCCAGCTGCGAACAGGTCGAATAGGCGATGACCTTCTTGATGTCATCCTGAAGGAGACCAACTGTCGCAGCAAAAAAGGCCGTGCTCGCACCGACAAACGTCACCATGGCGGCTGCCGTTGGCGCATATTCATAGATCACAGAGCAACGGCAGACCAGGAACACGCCAGCTGTCACCATGGTGGCTGCGTGAATGAGCGCAGAAACTGGCGTTGGGCCTTCCATCGCATCCGGCAACCATGTGTGCAGGATGAACTGTGCCGACTTACCCATGGCACCGATGAATAGCAGCACGCCTATAAGTGTAAGCGCATGAACATTACTGCCAAGGAAATTGATGCTCAGGTCTCTGATATTCCCACCTTCAGAGAAAGCGAATGGCGTGACCACCGCATCTGTGCGGATGGCGTCAAAGACGCTGTCGAACTCTACACTACCAAACACGAAATAGATTGCCATGATGCCGAGAGCAAAACCGAAGTCCCCCACCCGGTTTACGACGAACGCCTTGATGGCCGCATCATTGGCGGACTTCTTATGGTGATAAAACCCAATGAGGAGATAAGACGCGAGGCCCACAGCTTCCCAGCCGAAGAACAGCTGGATGAAATTGTCCGCCGTGACCAGAGTCAGCATAGCGAAGGTGAATAGAGATAAGTAAGCGAAGAAACGCGGGCGCGACTTGTCGTCGTGCATGTATCCGATCGAGTAGAAATGCACGAGGAAGGATACGGTGTTCACCACCACGAGCATCACCGCAGTCATGGTGTCGAGCCGCACAGCCCATTCAGCAACGAAGTTACCAGACGCGATCCAAGTGAAAAGAACGGCGGCATCGCGGGCATTATGGCCAAGGCCAATATCAATAAAGAGATACCATGAATAGATTGCGGCAAGACCGACAAGTGCTGTTGTCAGGAGCTCTGCAAAGCGTGCGCTGACCAGTTTACCGGCTGGCA
The DNA here is from genome assembly GCA_022763145.1 of Aquisalinus sp. Classification (GTDB taxonomy): domain Bacteria; phylum Pseudomonadota; class Alphaproteobacteria; order Caulobacterales; family Parvularculaceae; genus Aquisalinus. Next base: position 13,382 of record JALEGM010000165.1, read on the forward strand.
TGGCCAGCAGAGCGCCGAAGAGCGGCAGAAGGACAACAAAAGGTTCCATGCAGCCCTCCTTTAATTCTTCATCAGGTTGGCGTCATCAACTGAGATGTCGCCGCGTGTGCGGAAGAAACTGACCAGAATGGCAAGGCCGATCGCAGCTTCGGCGGCGGCAACGGTCAGGACCATAAAGGCGAAGACTTGCCCGACAAGATCGCCCAGAAACTGGGAGAATGCCACGAGATTGATGTTGACGGATAAGAGCATCAATTCAATCGACATCAGGATGATAATGATGTTCTTGCGGTTGATGAAAATGCCGCAGGCGCCAATCGCAAAAAGGATGGCAGCAACGGTGAGGTAATTTCCAAGTCCGATTTCCATGTCCTCTACCCCTCAATGCCTTTGCCGGTTGGCACGCTGACGACTTCGACAGCTTCCTCACGTGTGCGCCCGACCTGACGTGTCACGTCCTGTTTGCGCACACCTTCCCGCTCCCTGAAGGTCAGAAGGATGGCGCCAATCATGGATACCAGAAGGATCATGCCGGCGATCTGGAAGAAGTGAACGTAGTCCGTATACAAGATCATGCCGAGCGACTCGACGTTATTCGGCCCATCAGGATCCGTAATCACCTGACCTGCTGTCGGCGATGGATGCTCGCGGGCCAGTTCCGCATTGTCCGGGAATTGCCAGGCCGCAACGATGAAGCCGATCTGCACGGCCAGCACGACACCAATCGCGATGCCGAACGGAATGTATTTGGCGTACCCGGCATTCAGTTCGGCAAAATCAACATCAAGCATCATCACCACGAAGAGGAACAGCACCGCGACTGCACCGACATAAACGACAACCAGCAGCATCGCGAGATACTCCGCGCCCATCATGACAAACAGGCCAGAGGTGGAGATGAAAGCCGTAATCAGGAACAACACAGAGTGAACCGGGTTGCGGGCCATGATGACCCCCAGACCCGCAGCAAGTGTCGTCCCTGCGAAAACGTAAAATGCGATTTGTGCAAACATATCTTCAGGTCAGGCGCCTTCGC
>JALEGM010000166.1 GCA_022763145.1 Aquisalinus sp.
ACTGCCACAGCAGCCATGGACGAGCTTTTCAGCCAGTTGATTTTCTTCATGCAATCCTCCCTGGGGACCTATGTGAACCAGCCTTGATTGACTGGAAATATCGTTTGCCTCTTTCGGGCTATTTTTGAGAATAAAGAGTTAACGGCCTGAGGATCAATGCCCTGTGCGCCAAGATGAGAGGATTTTGACAGATTTTCGGAAAGTGTGACGATTTTGTTGCACACTTGCCACGTATTCTGTGAATTTTGAGCAGATAACAAAATGCCCGCAGTCAATAATACTAAGGGCATTGATTTTGAAATGCTGCGGGTGCGAACAAATCAGTCTGACTTGATCAATTTCTTCACATCATCAGTGCCAAAAGGAAAGACGATCGTATTGGACTTCTCGTTGGCGATTTCCTGCAATGTGTTCAGATAGCGCAGTTGCATGGCGCCATCCTGATTGTTGAGAACTTGTGCAGCTTCTGCCAGCTTGGCTGAGGCCTGAAATTCACCTTCCGCCAGGATGACCTTGGAGCGCCGCTCCCGCTCGGCTTCAGCTTGCTTTGCGATGGCGCGGATCATGGACTGGTCCACGTCGACATGCTTGATCTCGACATTGGCCACCTTGATGCCCCAGGCTTCTGTCTGGGCATCGAGTATTTCCTGAATGTCCTTGTTCAGCTTGTCGCGCTCCTGCAGCATTTCGTCGAGCTCATGCTTACCAAGCACAGAACGCAGGGTGGTCTGGGCCAGCTGAGAGGTGGCCGCGATGTAGTTTTCAACTTGGACGACAGCGCGGACGGCATCGACGACACGATAATAGATGACGGCATTCACCTTGACCGAAACGTTATCGCGAGAGATCACGTCCTGGCTTGGCACGTCATGCACGAGCGTACGCATATCCACTTTGCGCATCTGCTGGATAACCGGGATCAATAAAACGATGCCAGGTCCAGAAGCCTTATTGCTTACGCGGCCAAGCGTAAATATAACAGCGCGCTCATACTCTTTGAGGATCTTGAAGATCGACGTAACGAGCACCAAAGCGAACGCCAGCAAAATAATAATACCGGGAAGTCCAGACATTTTTCTCTCCTCACGAGGCCCAACGGAGCCTCTGGTTTAACTAAGCACGACCGGGAATGAAGCGGGATAAGCCCGGTTCTGCTAATGCAGACTTAACGTCGAGCACCAGCCCGTCCATATCGATTACTTTTATGCGGTCACCAGGCTTCAGTGGGGTCTTTGAACGGGCGCGCCAGCGCTCCCCGTCCACGATGACCGTGCCTTCGCCTTTTTCATTGTCCCATTCCTCGACCTTGCCTTCGCGCTTGCGGATGGCTTCGGCGCCTATCAGCGGGCCGTGACTGCGCGAGCGTACTAGCGCCATCAGGATTGTACCCAGCACGACTGCACCGGATGCTAGAATGCCGAAGATAACGGTTGGGGAAACCCGGCCCACATCTTCAGGGAACAGGAACCACAAGCCGACACCAAAGAGCGCGAGGCCCATCAAGCCGGAGATGCCAAAACTTGGCGTATAGGCTTCGAGAATAATCAGGAGAACGCCGACCCCCATCACAGCTAGCCACAGGCCCTCGAAAGGCAGGATGGAGAAGGAATAAAATGCCAGCAACAGGCAGATGAGACCGACTGTGCCGGGGAAAATCGATCCGGGGTTCCAGATTTCTGCCGTTATCCCAAGGGTGCCAATGGAAAGAAGGATCGCGGCGATGGTTGGGTCGGTAATGATCGAAAGGATCACTTCCCACAATTTCGGCTCAACACGGGTCAGCTGCATGCCTTCCGTGGCGATCGTGACTTCGCCCGAAGCTGTCTCGACCACGCGGCCATCTATCTGTGTCAGGAGGTCGTCGAGATCTTCTGCCATCAGGTCAATGACATTCAGTTCCAATGCTTCAGTGGCGGTGACGCTGACAGCTTCCCGCACAGCGCGCTCGGCCCAATCGGCATTGCGACCACGCTTCTCAGCAAGCGAGCGTATGTAAGCTACTGAGTCATTCACTATCTTGCGGCGCATGGCATCTTCGCTGGAATCAGCTGGAAATTCCTCAAGCGCGCGGTCTTCCAGTGTGTCCTGGGCATCTTCGCGAATGGTCCCGGCATCGCCTTCGGAGGCGGTCTCTTCGCTGGCCTCGCCTGAAGTAGGTTCCGTTTCGGTTGGGTCAGCAGGTGCTTCGTCAGTTGCCTCTTCGGCAGGCTCTTCCTGCTCCAGCTCCGGGAAAAACGGCTCTTCGCTACCATCGCCACCGTCACCGCCCATATTCACCGGCGTTGCCGCGCCCGTATTGGTCGCCGGGGCCATCGCCGAGACATGGGCCGAATACATTATATACAAACCGGCGCTGGCTGACTGGGAGCCCTGCGGCGAGACAAAAGTCACCACCGGAATGTCGGATGCCAGAATGCTCTTGATGATGTCCCGCATGGAGGTGACGAGCCCGCCCGGTGTGTCAATCTCGATGATCACCAAGTCCGCGCCGGTATCATTGGCGGTCTCGATCTCGCGGGTGAGGTAGCCAGCGACAGTCGGCTCAACGACGCCGTTCAGTTCCAGCACCACGGCATTGCGGCCGCCATTTTGTGCGAACAAGTTAGAGATGGCGCCCAGTAGAAGCGAGGCGAACCCGGCCACAATGAGTAGCAGGAAGAAACTGCGGTTACTGCGCGACTGTTGCATACTTCTCACCATCCCCTCAGGACTTGCTTGTTAACATTTAACCACTTTTTCCCGACATTCAACGCGAAAGCAGTGGCGAGGCGGGGCGCAGGCCTTATGTTGCCCAAATGACCCATGATTATACGCCCGGCACCTATACGCCAGCGCCTGTCCACATGGACCTTGGCTCTGACTTTTATGACGCGGTTTCCGCCGCAGATTTTCCGCAAGTGACCTTGCGCTTCCGCAATGACCGGGCGGCGGCATCTGTCGGCCTTGAGGGCTTGAGTGACGAGGACTGGATCAACCACTTCGCGCGGTTTGAGCCGCTGGCCGATAATGTGCCGCAGCCGCTGGCGCTGCGCTATCACGGCCACCAGTTCCGCTCTTACAATCCTGACCTGGGGGACGGGCGCGGCTTTCTCTTTGCGCAACTGCGCGGCGGGCAGGGGCGGCTGCTTGATCTCGGCACCAAGGGTTCGGGCCAGACGCCATACTCCCGGCGCGGGGACGGGCGTCTGACGCTGAAAGGCGGCGTGCGGGAAATTCTGGCGACCGAAATGCTGGAGGCGCTGGGCGTTGAAACGTCCAGAACCTTCTCCCTGATCGAGACGGGCGAAGCGCTGGAGCGCGGCGATGAGCCAAGCCCGACACGCTCTGCCGTCATGGTGCGGCTCAACCATTCGCATATCCGCTTCGGGACGTTCCAGTATCTCGCCTATCACGACCGGCAGGATGATATCCTGCGGCTGATAGACCATTGCATCACGCATTACTTTCCTGAACTGGCGGCATGTGAGGGTGATGATCGCGTAATCGGCTTTTTCGAAGAGGTTATCCGCCGCAGCGCGCGGCTGGTTGCCCAGTGGATGGCAGCCGGTTTCGTGCATGGTGTTCTGAACACAGATAATATGAATATCACCGGGGAGAGCTTTGACTATGGCCCCTGGCGTTTCTTACCGTCGGTCCAGCCGGGCTTTACGGCGGCTTATTTCGACCATTCCGGCCTTTATGCCTATGCGCGCCAGCCGGAGGCAGTCGGCTGGAATATCGCCCAACTGGGTGGCACACTGACCAAACTTGTGCCGGAAGACCGCCTGAACGAGGCGCTGAAACTCTATCCGGTGGCCTATGAACAGGCGATGGCCGAGGCGTTCTCCCGCAGGCTTGGCGTTTCCGGGCTGACGAGTGAGTTTGTGGGCCTGTTGCTGCGCTGGATGAATGAGACGAGCATTCCTTTTGAGCAGCTGTTCTTTGACTGGTTCGGCGGCGAAGCCTCTGTGGCGCGCGCGGCAAAAAGTCCGTTAGCAGATTTATATACGCGCGACGACTGGCGCGACCTGGAGAAAAAACTGCTCGCCGCAGAGCCGGTCCGCCCGCAGCGGCTACAGCACGACTATTTCAGCAACCGTCGCCCCTGCAGTATGCTGATTGAAGAAGTGGAAGACATCTGGGCGCCCATCGAAGAGCACGATGATTGGTCAGCGTTTGAGCAAAAGCTGATGGCGATTGGGCAGGCGGCGGTATGAAATTCTTACTGTGGCAGGGTAGCTTAACTATTTTCGGTAGAATTATTCTGTATGACAATGCTTTGAGCATCCATCGTGCTCGTACATAACGCGTTGGTCAAAGTCTGATTTTGGGTTCGCGCAAGCTCCAAAATCATGACCTAAATCTCCATTTATCGGATGGAAGTACAGACAGTGCAGGCATTGCTCAGTTCGCCATTCATCTGAGTAATCTTCACTTTCTTGAACTCTATTTCTGTTTTTCATCCACCTAGTTCGTATTTCTTTTGTTTTCACTTTTTACTTTAGCCCCTTGATATTTAGAACGCGAAAGAAAGGGCTTTTTCTAAAATTTTACCAGAAACAACTATTGAGAAACCTACATCCTTGCCGTCCAAACAATCTTTGTAATAATTAACAAGTATGTATCCATTATGGCTTTCGGGATAAAAGAACACTTCAGAGTGAAGGGTTTCTGCCAAGTACGCCAAATTAGGAAGGTATAGTTCTTTTTGTTTCAGTGTGCCCAAAAACGAATACTCATCAAAGCCGACAATGCCTGGCGCTGAACTCAAGGCTTCGTTGCAACTCACTAGTGTGCTTATAGCTTTTTCTTTTGTAACATAAGGGAGCTTTAAGCCATTCGCTTCTCGATAGTCTGACACTCTTGGCAGTAAGATTGGGTTTATTGAGGTAGTGTCAAAATCTGCGATTGATATTTCTCTTTTCAGTGCTTCGCCTATTTTTTTCGCTATTGAGCTTCCTTCACGAGTCAAGCGATCGTGGCTCAGACGCTTTTGAGCAAGCTCTTTACGTCTGTGTTTAAGTTTATCTACATCCATATTATTCAAAACCTAGACAACTTTACATTAATCATTAGGGTCAAATTCGACACTTTTTTTATCTTTATTTTGAAGGCTAAGGCGATTGCTCATGGTTCTTTGTGGAGCGCCATTTGCTCCTGTCTTAACTGTGCCAGCCTCAACAGTCGGGATGCCCTTGTGAGCGCCACGTTGGTCACGAGATATAGTCAATCCTTTGGTTTCTGTTCCTCCACCTGCTGATGGTGTTTTAAAAGTCATTTCACGTCCCATCTTGTCTCCATTCGGCGCAGTGGGGCTTGATTGAGTATGTGCTTGTTGGCTTGTAGGAATACCTGCCTCACGTTTAGCTTGTCTAGTTGCTGCCCTTTGGCTTAGCTTTTTTACGCTGCCAGTAACTTTTTTTGCAACCTTTGCTTGTTTTAAGCCGGGTATTTCGGTTGCCATTGCACCGATTATTCCACCGGCGCCGGAACCGCTAGCCATTGCCTCCACAACCCCTGATCCAGGAATCAGGCTTCCCAACATAGCGGCTTCGCCTGATGTTGGATGTTGGGGAAGTCCATACAGAAACGTTGGATCATTCAATGCAAGTGGTTCTCGGCCATCGGGGTCTGTGAGATTAACTGGATCGTTCCAAGCGTAAGAGTAGCGGTTAAACATCGCGGGGTTGTTTCCACTCTCAACAAACCCCACGGGATCAATACTGAGGAACCTGCCGATGACGGGGGCATAGAAGCGGGCCTGCATATAGGTGAGGCCGTTCATTGGGGCCCCGCTCCCCAATGAACCATCATCATGGATGTGGCCGGTAAAAGCAGGGCGTTCGAGATTGCCGGCAACGCTGTTCAGCTTCTCGCCATAATCGGAAAAGGCCCTGCAAGGGCAGCGTGCCAATAGCATTGGCCTTGACTACTGGCGACCCCGACAGGAATAAACAAACCAAGAAAAATCAAAGGGTTAAAGAGTCCAACCTCTCAAAATCGCCCTTTGATTTGATTACGGTATTTTTGCCATTGTCCAACCTGGGGGCTAAAAATGGCAACTAGGTTAGCAGCCATATTTGAGTTGGGAGCAAACACAGCTCGCTTTGATGCCGGGTTTAAGAGGGCTCGCGATTCACTCAATAAATTTGAGCGCTCATTTGATCGGTCAATGAAAAAGGTTGGTCGGGCGGCTGCTACTACTGCAAAAAGCATTGCAGCACTCGGCGCTGCTTCTGTCGCGGCGGCAACGGCGGCCTCAGTTCTGACGCAGCGCATTGTTGACCAAGCTGACCAGGTTGCCAAGGCGGCGCGTACAGTTGACTTGACTGTGAGCAGCTATCAATCGCTGGTTTTTGCTTTTGATCGTCTTGGCGTGGCTGCTGATACTACCCGCCAGGGTTTCGGTGATTTCCTAAGGCGGTTGGGTCAGGCGAGGTCTGAGGCAGGTTCTCTGAGGGATACGTTCGTTCGTGCTGGCGTTGATATTACCGGCACAACCGAGGGCTCACTCAGGAGCGCGATTGCTGTTCTTGAGCAAATGGAGTCTGCCTCGGAGCGAGCTGCTCTTGCTGGGCGTCTATTTGGCGAGGAGGCGGGCTTTAAGCTGGCGGCTGCTATTGGCACCGGCTCGGGTGCCGTTGCCCAGCTTGAGGCTGAATTTCGCGAGATTGGCGGCCTTACCGACATTAGTGCTCGCAATGCTGAGCACCTTAAGGATGTTCTGACAAATCTCTCCACTGAGCTTAAGAATAATATCAATAATGCGGTTTTGCAGAATGCTGAGCTGATTGAGAGAATTGCCAGGGGCGCATTTTCCGCGGCCAATGCTGTTGTGAATTTGGGGGCAAAGCTTGCTTCTGCTTTTGGTAATTTTACCGGCTTTTCGGATAAGCAGCTTGAGGCAGAGCGCGCGGATGCGTTGAGGAAGTTCAACGCTTTCAGAAAAGAGCGATTTGTTGGCCCACGGAATGAAGACCCTGACCTTATCGCCTCTATAGAGCAACAGCGCGAGCGCTTGAAAGGCATTGAGGCTGAGATTGAACGGCGCAAGCAGTTGCGCGAAGTCATAAAGCTCGAAACCGAGGCGCGTGATGTTGCTATAGGTATCCGCAGCGCAAGTGCTGTAAGTTTCGAGAAATACAGTGAGGCGCTCGGAAAATCTACCGACGCATTATTTGATGAGACGCAGGCTGCGAGCCAGTGGGGTAGAATCTGGCAGGATGTAACTGAAGCTCGGGAGCGTTCGATAGCGAGGTTTTCGCGTGATCTGGTCCACGCAGTAAAAGCCGCTGACAGCTTTGGCGATGCAATCAAGAACATGGGGCAGCGCCTTGTTGATCTAGTGCAGAACAAACTAATTTGGAGGCCTCTGGAGAGGCGGATAGGCAATCTACTAGATAGCATGACTGGCGGCGGTAATGGCATTTTTTCTACTATAGGTAATGTACTCTTTCGTGAGCGCGGCGGCTTCACGCCAAGTAACAGGCCAGTTCTAGTTGGCGAAAAAGGCCCTGAGCTGATTAGTTTGAATAAGCCTGCGTATGTGACGCCAAATAATCAATTAGGTGGTGGAAATATGACGGTCAATAACACGATTAACGCCCCTGGTGCCTCTAAGGCAGAGCTGATGGCAGTAAGGCAGGAGCTGGATTATTTGCGTGATAACTTCCGAACTCTTGTTTCCGGCACCGTCGATGCTCAGTTCTTTGATGGCGGATTGTTGAGGTCATGATGCCTATACAGATAAAGTTGTGTGATTAGGTGGATAAAATATGCACCCAAATTGGATATTTCATCTACTTACACGGATTAAAATAATAGCATAGAATCTTCATTGTCAAAAATGGAGGCTGAAATGACAGTTAATGAACTGGCTCATCTGGTTGCGCGTGAGCTTTTGGAGATTGAGGAAATGGAGCGGGCAAAGCTGGCTGAGCTTAGAATAGTGATTGAGAAGCGACCAGTCCGGCGTGAGGATAATGTCATCTATGTTGAATGGCTTGGAGGTGATGGGTGATATATGCCAATCAATTTCAGGCAATGTGCCGAGATATTCTCGATACCATCGCAGAACTTTACTCCGAACACGATGAGCCTATCACGGAGAATCAATTATATAGAGCTCTACAGAATAAATATGAGCCTAATAGGGTGGCCAAAGGCCTGAATTCGCTTCAAGATTCTTGCAGTCTCGAAGTGCACAATGTCGGCAAAGATAAATATGCATTTGTGCCGCTAAACTACCTATCGCTCGAGCCTATTATTTTTGAAAATCCTCAAGAGTGGTTTCACGAAGCCGATCTTCCCGAACGGCGATATCTTGATGGCCGTCGGCTTATTCCTCAAAATGGAGTAACACTCTTATTCGCAGATGGTGCTATGGGGAAGAGCCTGCTTGCATTACAGCTAGCCGTTGGTGTTGCTCATACTGGCGACTGGGTTGGTTCTCGTGTCGAGAACGGCTCAGTGGTTTATATATCCGCAGAAGAGCCCTTAGACGAAATTCATATTAGACTGAGCGAAATCACTTCTTCATTTAGTGCGGACCTTGATGATCTGTACAAACTGAGTGTGGTTAATTGGGCAGGTAAAGATAGCTTGCTTGTTGCGCCTTCTGCATCGGGACATATTGAGCCTACTAGAAGGTTTCACAAGCTACGACAGAGACTGATAAAGAAAAAACCAGCTTTAATTATTATTGATAGTTTGATAGATGTGTACGGAGGTTCTATCATTGATCCCGTACAGGCAAAGCACGCCCTAAATGTTTTTCATGGCCTTTCTATAGAGCTTGATTGTCCCGTTTTCATTTTGGCTCATCCTTCTAAATCCGGAATGGCGGGCGGTGACGGCGATGGTGGCACTCGGGCTTGGAATAATGCTGCGAGAGCACGTCTGTATTTAGAAAGAGAGTATATTACAGAAGATCGTGAAAAATTCGAACCAAATCCAGATGTGAGATTGTTGAGCAACAAGAAGGCTAACTATAACCGGGCAGGGGATAAGGTGAGGTTAGAGTGGATTGACGGGGCCTTCCATGTTGGGAGCGAAGCTTCTCAGCCTAAGTGCATGACTGTTACTGATAGTCATGTAGATCAGGTTTTTGTGAAGCTCGTGAAACAGCATTACAGCCAAAAGCAAAAACTCAGTCATAGCCGCAACTCGCACTCCAATTATGCACCAAAGGTAATGTCTCGTCATAGCCAGCGCGAGGGGTGCACAGAGCGTCAATTCAGACAGGCAATGCAACGCTGCATCGATGAGGGGTTGGTGGTCTGTCAGGTTTGGGGACCTAAGGCTCGCAGAGAGAACACCTTGGTCCTGAAAGAAGATTATCGGGAGGGTGAGGCACCGTGGTAAAGCAGGGTCATAGTTTGGGTCAAAGTTGGGTCACACGCCAAACTCAGAGTGGGTCACAGCTCTGTGTTTATGCGGGTCATAGTCTGCGTACACACGCTCCATATATAAATATATATGGGGGCGTATGTACGCCCCCGATATATTTTGTGTTCAGAGGTCACTATGTCTGAGTGGCCATACAACACTGCAGCTTGGAAGAAATTGAGGCGGGCAAAGCTGGCTGCCGAGCCGTTTTGTTATCCATGTTGGCTGCGAGACCGATATGTGTTCGCTGAGGTGGTAGACCACATCATTGCTATCAAGAGTGGTGGCGAGGCCTTTCCACCTATGGATGGTCTGATGAGCATGTGCGCAAAGTGTCACAACGAGAAGACGGCAGGGTTGGACAGGCCTAATCAACATGTCTCAGGTCGGCGCTTCAAGGGATGTGATGAGCAAGGCAATCCAATTGATCCAGATGACCCATGGCATGGGGGGGCAAAAGATCATGAGGATATGCCTTCTGCAATACCGACGGCGAAATCGCAAAAATACTTAGTTTGCGAAGATGACGATTTAGGGGTGGCGTAATGGGGCTGAGAGGACCAGGCGCGCGACCTAAAGGAAAGCCTGGGGAAGCATCGCCAGAACTGCGGAAAGCACTCCCGTGGGACGCTGAGGGCCTTTCCAGGGTCGACCGTATCGTCGCCTTCATTGAGGACATGCCCGTAACGGCTGGCAAACTGGCAGGTCAGAAAATGCAGGTTCGAAAATGGCAGCGGGATTATCTCGAAGCCACTTATAGAGAAGACAAGACCGGCAATAGACCTGTTCGGACCAGTGTGCTGTCCATGGCTCGGAAAAACGGTAAAACTGGACTGGCGGCCCCATTAGCGCTTTGCCATTTGTGTGGGCCTGAATCAGAGCCTTACGGCGAAGTCTACTCAGCAGCTAATGATCGTGATCAAGCTGCTCGTATTTTCAAAGAGATTTCAGCCATTATTGATAACCACGTAGAACTGCAGGTGCGCTTGAACGTAAGTCGTTTCAAGAAGCAGATCGAAGTAATGGGAGGGCCTGGGAACGGTTCGATCTTCCTTGCTCTGTCAGCGGAGGCAAAAACCAAGCACGGCCTAAGCCCATCAATGATCGTCTACGATGAATTGGGACAAGCACCCAAACGTGACATGTTTGAAGCGTTGGACACGGCTATGGGTGCCCGAGAGAACCCGCTTATGATGGTAATCTCTACTCAAGCTGCAGATGATAATGCCGTCATGAGTGAGTTAGTGGATTATGGGATTAAGGTAAATTCAGGTATAATTGAAGATGCATCATTCCACCTAACTCTGTATACGGCAGATATAGATTCTGACCCTTGGGATATAGAAACGTGGCGACAAGCAAATCCCGCACTAGATGACTTTCGATCCCTAGAGGATGTTGAGCGCCAGGCTGCCCAGGCTCAACGTGTACCATCCAAAGAAAACAGCTTTCGGAACTTGATACTAAATCAGCGCGTTGCGGCGCACGTTCGGTTTATCGCTAAGGCTGAGTGGGATCGTTGTAATCAAACGCCTGATCTACAAACATTGAAAGGGCAATGCTGTTTTGGAGGGCTCGATTTGTCGGCTAGTCGCGACCTTACGGCGTGGGTGTTGGTTTTCCCAGATAGAGGTGGTGGATATGATGTTATCCCAAGGTTTTTTCTGCCGGAGGAGGGCATCATCGACAAATCTGAGGCGGACCGAGTGCCGTGGGATGCTTGGGCAAAGCAAGGTTTTCTCACGCTCATACCAGGCGCGACAATTGATCCAGGTTTTGTGGCGGAGGCGATAATTGAAGCTGCTGCTGAATATGACCTACAAGCCGTAGCTTATGATAGGTGGCGAATACAGGATTTACTGCGCGAGCTCTCCGCCGTCGGTCAAGACGACTTGCCGCTTGAGCCATTCGGGCAGGGTTTCAAGGATATGGCGCCGGCCATCGACAAGCTTGAACGCTGTGTTGCAGAAGGAAAGCTTCGTCACGGAGGCAATCCAATCCTGAATTTCTGTGCAGCAAATGCTGTAGTTGAGAAGGATGCCCCAGGGAACCGAAAGCTGACAAAAGCAAAATCACCAGGAAGGATTGATGGATTAGTGGCTCTTACGATGGCTCTGATTCTCTCTGACCGGTTCGAGGAAAACGAATCACCTGAATTTTTAGGGGCATTTTAATGCGCAAAACCAGTGTGGATAACGATGTGGAAAAAATGTGGAAACAATGTGGATAAAATATCCCGCCTAAATGAGATATTTTTTTTAATAAATTCAATATCTTAGCGTTTTTGCTGCGGTATAGTAGCGCTTTTGTAGGAAGCCAGGGCTTCCCTGAGTTTATGAACATGGTAGATTAGAGAAGTGATGGGGGGTCGGCCTTCCAGAAGTCGGCCTCAACCCCATCGATCTTGCCAATAACGTCCCGTGGTCCAACACGGGGCGTTTTTTTATGAAACTTTCATTTGAAAGTTCAACATGGGTAACACTCTAGTTTGCGTTCCATGTAAGTTTCAATGATGAATGTGTCTTTGCGTACACATTTTTTTGAACGAAATGGGAACAAAGCGCCATTTCATTGAAAAAGCAGGGCATTTAGATTGACTTTTACATTTTTGCTTTTATGAATCATAAAAGCAAAAGGTAAATTTTATGTCTAGCGTAACTCAGATGGTGCAATCGGTTTCCGATGTATTCGAGATGAAGCGATCATTTGTACAGCAGGTCGCCAGAAAATTACTGGATGACAATTTGCTGCCAAAGAGTAGCGGACGCGCTGTTGCGCAAGTTCAGCCTAAGGATTTAGCAAATTTAATCCTAGCAGTTGCGGTAGCTGACAGAATAGTCACCGCAGAAGATCGCTTAACAACGTGGTCAAAAATCAGTGTGAACGGAAAGGTCTCTGAACCGATATTCATCGAGTTTCTTACCGATATCATTGAGGATATCATAGAAACACAAAAAATTGATATCTACGGAATATTGGATTGCGATCCATTAGAGTTAATCATTGAAATTGTCACAAACCAACAATTGGCTTTTGTACATTTTACGGCAAACCCAGCCTTATCACCACACGAAGAGTCTGGGCTTCTATTGAAGTTTGCAAACAGCAGACGGCTGGCTCGAGGGTGGGTGAGTAATGCACCTCGAAAATCAATATCGATCCCGTGTACTGCAATACAGGTCATAACTAACTTGGTTTTTAGGTCATAACTTTATCTCGTCGAGAGACGAAAACCCTCCCAGTGCTGAGTAATCAGCCCGATGGAACTTTAACGCCCGTCGAGAGACGGCCAAATCCCTGAGAAGGAACTGATTATGAAGCTGAAAGACTTAATGGAAAAGCGCGAATTGAAGCTGTCTGAGATGCGCGCAATCAACGAAAGCGCCAAGGGCGGATCACTGGAAGAAAATCAACAGAAGCGCTTTGACGTACTGGAAACGGAGGTCAGTAAATTAAATGACTCAATTGACCGTTCCCGGCGTCTTGATGAATTTGATCGACAAATTGCAGGGGGCGAGACCATGGCTGGTGATAGTGCTGCTCGTGAGTGGCGGTCAAATCTAAGCCAATACAGCATCTCAAAAGCCATTCAGGGCGAGCTGTCCGGTATTGAACTAGAGGCCCACACAGAGCTGTCAAAGAATGCCCAGACCCGAGGGGTAATGGTGCCTACAGAGATCGTCCTTGGGGAAAGTAGGACAATAACGACGACGACACCAGTTAGTGGGCCTGCAGGAAACCTGGTTGCGACTGACTTAGCGGCTATGACGGATCGGCGACGCCCCTCGCTGATGATTGAGCGGATGGGGGCAACCGTTTTAAGAAATCTAAATGGAAACTTGGAACTGCCTCGTTTCAAATCCAGCGGCAGCAGTGGCTGGGTGCCTGAGCATACAAATGCCACTCGCTCTGATGCGCAGTTTGAGAAAAAAAGTATGGCACCTAATACTGTGACCGCTGAATATGAAATCAGCCGTCGAATTATGTTACAATCTAGCACAGCGATTGACCAGGTATTGCGGGCTGATATCTCATTCCTGCTATCACAGGCTATGGACTCGGCTTCTCTCAAGGGCGGAGGGACCAATGAGCCTACAGGAATTCTTGCCGACAGTGACGTTGAGTCAATCACTGGTGGGGCTTTTGATAGTGACGTGACGGCTGATCTAATTGCTTCACTTGAAGTCGATGATGTGACTGGCACAACGGCATTTTTGACCAATCCGAACGTGATGAAAGCTGCTAGAAAAAAGAAGGATGCGGATGGCCATGTGATTCCGATGTCCAACTTGTTTCATGAGAAGCGCGTTGAAAGTTCGACCCAGGTGCCTGCAGATATTGGTGCTGGCAGTGATAAGAATGCCCTGATTTTTGGGGAGTGGGCATCCCTATACCTTGGATACTGGTCGGGTATCGACATTTTGATGAACCCTTATCATTCGGATGTCGCAAGTAAAGGTGGTTCCTTGCTTCACGCTTTCTTGGATTGTGATGTGCTTGTTCGGCACCCTGAGGGCTTCCGTTACGCGGAGATTGACTAATGGCATTAGCGGCTAGCCTCGAAAAGCGTGTTCTAAATACTGAGCTTCGTACTAAAGGTCGGCGCTTGGAAGGCTACGCCGCTTTATTTGGCCAGGAAGCTAGGATTGAAGATCAGTTTACAGAGAGCATTTGCTACGGGGCTTTCACCAGATCGATTAAATCAAATGGGGATATTTTGGCACTGGTGGACCACGACCCAACGAGTCTATTGGCCCGCACAAAGTCAGGTTCCCTGAGACTATCTGAGGACAAGCACGGTCTGGCTTTTGACCTTGACGTTCCAGAAACCCAAAAGGGTCATGACATTCTTGCGTTAGCGCAGCGCGGTGACCTTGGCGGTATGAGTTTTGGGTTCAAGGTGCCTCGCGGTGGTGAATTAAGGAATGGCGATAACCGCCAACTTATCGATGTGGACCTATTTGAAATAAGCGTTGTGCAGGCATTTCCAGCTTACGAAGGCACAGTCGTAAACGCTCGATCAATCCAGACCGTTGCGCCGGTCTATCAGAACTTAAGTCGTAGACTGAGGGTGCTGGAGTTAGCGAAATGAGTATTTTGAAAAAGGCATTGGGTATTTTCACCAGAGACCAGACGATTAAATCCTCAGACCCATATCTCTCTGAATTTTTTGGTATGCGCGGTGGATTAGGGCGACATGTTGATGTGGACCGGGCAAGCGGCCTAGCTACCGCTCAGGCTTGTATTTCTGTCATTTCGCAGTCTTTGGCATCCCTGCCGTTAAATCTTTATCGCCGCTCGCCGAATGGAGGACGAGAAAGAGCAAGTGAGCATCCTGCTTATGCAGTGCTTCATGATATGGCGACAGAGAGACTTACTGCCTTTGAGGCCCGTGAGTTTCTGGTGGCATCTCTCTTGATAACGGGAAACGCTTATGCGCGAATAACTCGAAATGGCAGAGGGCAGGTAACTGAATTAAACCCTATTGAGCCACAGGCTGTAGTTGTGGAACGCCTGGAAAGTGGTCGCCTTCGGTATAAGGTTACAAACCAGCGTGGGCGTACTGATGTATATCTGGAAGATGAAATCTTGCATCTGAGGTACAGATTGCACAATGATGGCGTTATGGGGTTGTCCCCTTTACGTATTGCAAGAGAAACATTTAATCTTGCTTTAGCGCAACAAGATGTTGCGGGCAGGCAAGCTGAGAAGGGATTCCGGCCAGAGGGAGTCATGAGCTTTCCAGCTAAAATCTCGACTGACAAACGAGATGATGTCTTGCACAGCTTGGATCAGAAAATAAACTCTAACAGCGCTACGTCGTCAATTCTTGTGATGAGTGGGGGAGCTGAATGGAAGCCGATGGCTTTCTCTGCGCGCGACGCTGAATTTTTGGAGAGCCGTAAGCTAACTAATTTGGACATTTGCCGAGTTTTTGGAGTGCCGCCATCAGCAGTAGGCATAACAGACAACGCTACGTACTCAAATATAAATGAAGAGGCGAGGGCGCTTGTGGTGCGGTGCCTTAACCCGATGGCGAGGCGCATTGAGCAGACAATGAATTCAACATTGCTCGGTGTGGAAAGCCGCAAAACGCTGTTCATTGAGCATGATATGGCAGGGTTACTGCGTGGTGACCTTAAGGGTAGATATGAGGCTTACAGGATTGGCCGCGAGTGGGGCTGGCTCAGCCAAAATGAAATTCGTGGTTGGGAGAACTTATCCGATATTGAGGGTGGTGATGAGTACTTATCGCCATTGAATATGACAACAGCAGGTGAACGTGATGGGAATGCGACTAATGGCGAATCGTAAAGCCGAATTTACGCAGGCTGATGTTACCCGAGCCATTAAAGGTGCTGCTCAGGCAGGCAGACCCGCTCAGCGAGTTAAGCTTCCTGGTGGAATTGAGCTGATACTGTCTGAGGTGAAAATTGAGAATCTGGACGGGAACGAATGGGATGAGGTTTTGAATGGTTTTGAGACAGAAAAACGGACTTCCTAAGTACTGTTCCTACAATACTGATCGGCACGGCAAGAAGCGTGTGCGTTTTCGTAAGTCTGGTTACTCAACTTATCTACCAGGCCAGCCGTGGTCAGAACAATTCATGCGAGCTTATGGCGACGCATTGGCCGGGTTGGAACCTCATAGTGAAGGTGTGGGAGTTGAGCGAACCCGGCCCGGTTCCATCTCAGCTCTGCTTGTAAGGTATTACCGGTCGCCCGAATTCAATGGATTGGCTGATAGTTCCAAAAAAATGCGCAAACGGATATTAGATAGGTTCCGTGAGCAGCATGGTGATAAGCTGGTTAGAAATCTGGAACGGCGACACGTTAAAGACATCATAGGTTCTATGTCAGATCGACCACAGGCAGCTAACAATCTGCTGAAGTTCCTGAAGGTGATTCTGAACTTTGCCGTCGATATTGAAATGGTTGACCGTAATGTTGCTACGGGAATTAGACGTTATCCAGAAGGCGGTGGATTCCATACGTGGACTGAACAAGAAATTGAACACTTCGAGTCTGTTCATGCGGTAGGCTCAAAAGCGAGGCTAGCTATGGGGCTATTGCTTTACCTTGGGCAGCGTCGCAGTGATATTGTGAAAATAGGCCACCAGCATTTCCAAGGTACCAAGATCAAAATAGCCCAGCAAAAAACTGGTGCAAACTTGTTAATTCCCGTGCATCCAGATTTGATGAACTTAATAAATCTGGCTCCCAGAGACAACCTTACGATACTAACGAACAGTTCTGGCCAGCCGTTCTCAGCGGCTGGGTTTGGAAACTGGTTTCGCATCCAGTGTAACCAGGCTGGCCTGCAGCATTGCAGTGCCCACGGGTTGAGAAAAGCTGCGGCGCGTCGCTTGGCTGAAGCAGGATGCAGTGATTTTGAGATCAGCTCAATTACCGGGCACAAGAGCCTTTCTGAGGTCAGCCGTTATACACGTGATGCTAAGCAAGAGTTGATGGCTGAGCGCGCTGTTCGGTCCATGCCTGGCTCAAATAAGGAACAAAATTTGTCCAACCTCAGTACCCGGTTGGACAATTCCTCCTCTAAGGCATTGAAAACAAAGGATTGCTGAATATGCATGGCGACCCCGACAGGATTCGAACCTGTGGCCCCCAGATTAGGAATCTGGTGCTCTATCCTGCTGAGCTACGGGGCCGCGCGCACTTGACTTAGCCTGACCCCAGCATGAGGCGCAAGGCAGTGTCCACGGTCACTATTCCGACAATTAGGCGTATGAAAATGGCCTGAACCGCGCCATAAATGTGCCATGGACCGGGGGGCTTAATCTGGTTATCCGGGAAACGGCGAGGTGAGGTATAATCTTGCCCGCTACAGGTCAGTGTCTGCTGGCATTTGCAGGAGGAGAACGCCCATGTTCGGGAAAAGTCTGGTCACCAGTGTTATTGCGCTTGCTGTCGCCTTTGCGGCGGGATTGTTCATCGGGCAGGTCGGTTTTCGCGATATTGAAGCCAATACTTTTCAGCCACCGGTTGGTGAGGCAACTGAGCTGACGGACCAGCAACGGGCGAACATCCCATTGCGCGAGTATGAAACTGTGCGGGGCGCTGATGAAGAGCGGGCACAGCCGCCGGTTCCTGCGGAATTCGGGTTTGCCCGGCTGACGCTCGATACAAGTGACGACACGCCGAAGGCCTGCTTCTCCTTCACGCGGGACCTTTCGACCGATACCAACTATGCCGACTTTGTCGAGCTTGAGCCGGACGCCCAGGTTGTTGCGAGCATAACCGGAGACACTGCCTGCCTTGCCGGGCTTGATTTTAACAAGGACTATCAGGTGAGCTTGCGGCCCGGCCTGCCCAGTGCCGAAGGCGAAGAACTTGGCCGCCGTGAGGTGGTGACGGTCTCGTTTGGCGACAAGCCGGCCTATGTGGGCTTTGCCGGTAACGGGGTCATATTGCCACGGCTTGAGGCAGATGGCCTTGGGCTGGAAACAGTGAATGTTGACCGGCTGAAGATCAGTATTCACCGGGTTGGTGAACGGGCACTGGCCTACAAGAGTATCATGGAAGGCGATACGATTGCCGAGGATCGCTATGGCTACCCATGGGATCAGGAAGACGGTCAGGATGTTGGTGTCAAGCTGTGGGAAGGCCAGC
>JALEGM010000167.1 GCA_022763145.1 Aquisalinus sp.
CGGATGGACCAGCCGCGGGACACGAGAATATCTGGCAGTTGCTACACCAAGCCGGGCTTACAACTGGCAATATCTCAAGCATGAACGCTGCCACAAAAGTCGATGATGGTAGCTTCGCAATGCCTGATCCCTGGTGCACGACGGAACATTCTACACCGGATACACTCATACCGCTGCAACATTTCATCCAGAAGCAAGTCCAGGAATATACGAACACTGACAGCAGGAATGCCCTGACTACCATGCTGTCTTTTGTCCGAAGCCTCATTCAAAACGGCCTACGTCCTCAAACCGCCATCAGTCTTGCCAGGCAACTTGGCTCCGAAAAGTTAAGCAATGGCAAGACAAGCTGGCGCCGTGCAATGGCATTGGACGCAATCCTTGCAGACGTGTTTTCTTACCACTGGCACAAGGCACGCCCTGCTTACGCAACCTTTTTCCTGAATTCAACGGCACATTACCAGCATGCATACTGGCGACATATGGAGCCTGACGCATTTACTAACCCGGCGCCAGCGGCAGAAGTCGGTATTTATGAAAATGCCATTCTGGCTGGTTACAAAAATATGGATGGTATTATTGGAAGGTTCATGGAATTTGAAAGAAAAGGCGTACAACTTGTCTTGATGACCGCCTTAAGTCAGCAACCTTTCCTCAAATATGAAGAAACTGGGGGGCAAAAGTTTTACCGTGCACGAAATATCAATGAACTATTGGCTGAGTTAGACTTAGTCCCCACAGACATTCGCCCTGTTATGACACATCAGTATCGCATAGACTTTGCAACATCCGAAGCACTGTCAAAAGCGCACGAGATACTTGCTGGCATCACCCTGGAGAATGAACGAGTATTCGATCTGGAAGTAGAAGATAATGGTGTTCGTGTTGGGTGCCGTCTCAATACGCAGCAACAAGACGATGTAATTATGAACATGAACGGCCAAAACAAGCCGTTCTTCGATGTGTTCTATCAAATCGAAGAAACCAAGAGCGGCTGTCATCACCCTGATGGCGTGTTATGGATTCAGACAGGCAACCACAAAGTGCATTCTGAAAAAGTTTCTATCCTGGACTGGCTGCCTACTGTGCTAGACCACTTCGATATTGAACCAAACAAACACATGCACGGGCATTCTCTGCGACCACTTATCACCTGAATATGCAAGGAAATCCGGGCAGACCCGGCAACATTGTACATTCGGCATTTCCCGGTGTAGCATTCTGTAAAAATTACTGGAGGAAACTATGAAGCAAATGCAAGGCCTTGATGCCAGCTTCGTCGCATTGGAAAGTCCGAATGCACCGCTTCATATTGGTTCAATTATTATTTATGATCCATCAACCGCACCAGGAGGCTTTGTTCGCTTCAAGGACATTTTGCGTTTTGTTGAAGGGCGCTTACACCTTGCGAAGTCCATGCGCCAACGCATGGTACGTGTACCCCTTGGTATAGATCATCCATATTGGATTGAAGATCCGGACTTCGATCTGGAATATCATGTACGTCATGTCGCCCTACCCAAACCAGGCGACTGGCGTCAACTATGCATTCAGGCTGCACGCGTTTTTTCACGACCACTCGACCTGACAAGGCCGCCGTGGGAAATCACAATCGTAGAAGGCTTGGACAATGTCGATGGCGCGCCCGAAGGCTCCTATGCCATGCTGTCCAAGGTTCATCATGCTGGCATAGATGGGCTGTCAGGCATTGATATGATGCACGCACTGAACTCCCTGTCCCCTGACGTAACACCTCCAGATATCGCAGATGAATGGAAGCCAGACGAAATTCCTAACAAAATGGGGCTCTTTGCCAAAGGGTATATTCGTGCATGGACTAACCCTGTGCGTCAGCTCAACCATCTACGCCGGTCAGTGCCAGGCATCTATAAGGCCACGCGCAGCTTTGCCAAGGGAGAGTTTGACCTTGATGCCGTTCGACATGTCCCGCGCACGCGTTTCAACGATAAAATTACTGCACACAGAACAATTGATGCCTGTACATTCCCTCTCAGCGATATCAAGAAACTGCGCGCCCTATCAGAGGGGTCGAAAGTCAATGATGTGATGCTGGCGATAGTTGGCGGAGGCTTAAATAAATATTTGAGGGCAAAGGAAGAGCTACCCTCCTCTTCTCTCGTCGCTATGGCGCCAATTTCGGTACGAGAGGAAAACGAAAAAGGATCCATGGGCAATCAGGTTTCAGCAATGTTTGCACCTCTTGGCTCTCACATCAGCCACCCGAAGGACCGGATGCAGTATGTACATGGCGAAACACTGAAATCCAAGAAGATGACTAACGCTCTGGGGGCCAGACAAATGACAGAAGTCAGTAAGTCTACCCCTGCCCTATACCTTGGCCTCGGCGCTCGCTTATATACACAACTGGGTCTGGCAAACCGGATGAAACCGGTAATCAATACCGTAGTGACAAATGTTCCTGGCCCTCCAATTCCTATTTACTCTGCAGGCGCACAAATGGTTAACATGTTTGGAAACTTATGCCTTCTGGACGGCCTAGGGCTTGGGCATGTTGTCCATAGCTACGTCGATAAGGTGACAGTCTGCTTCACTGCTTGTCGCAAGGCAATTCCGGACCCGGCCTTTTATGCCGCTTGCCTGCAAGAAGCCTTTGAAGAGATGCTCCGTGCCGCGAATAGTGAACTCAAGGCTACACAAACACGAGAAGATACTGTGGCCACTGAGAAACCATCAAAAAACAAGCGCAAGATCACTCGGGTCTCTGAAAAGTCAAGCAAAAAGACGCGCTTGAACGGCAAAGATTCGGCTGCAGCACGATAAATCTCCCTATTTGTGCAGTGCACAACGGATATTTTAACCGTTTGTGCACCGCACAATAGGTAATTGTAAATATCTATAACGACCTATTGCATATTCAATCGTTACATATGACTATGCGGCCCAGTATATAAGAATGTCTGGGGCAACATAGGAAAGTATAGTATGGGTCGTCTAGGTTGCGCCAAAGCGCCGTCTCTCCTCTTGACACTAGCTGAATGCAGAGCCGTATTCGAGCTACAATCGTTCTACGCATTACGCATGCTGATGAAAAAATTCCCAAAAGGGGATGGCCATCCAGTTTTAGTACTTCCAGGTTTTCTGGCCAGTGATACCTCAACCCTCCCCCTACGGAAGGTTTTGAAAGATCTGGGGTATAAAGCCTATGGCTGGAAGCTCGGCCGAAATCTGACATTCAATCCGGAACGAGAGCAGCAAATGCATGACCGTGTCATGGATATTTATCGTCGTGAAGGGCAGCAAATATCCATCATCGGATGGAGCCTTGGGGGGGTCTTCGCACGCGAGATCGCAAAATTTATGCCTGAAAAAACACGATCTGTTATTTCATTAGGCAGTCCAATTATTGGTGATACAGACTACTCGAACGCCAAGACACTTTTCGAGGCGATCAACGGCAAGCCTGAAGGTGACTACATAGAACGTTATGAACGCTCTCATGAGGCACCGCCAGTGCCGACCACCTCGATCTATAGCAAGTCTGACGGCATTGTTTCCTGGCAGGGATCGATTCAAGAACCGGGTCATCAGACAGAGAATATTGAAGTGCCCGCCAGTCACTTTGGGCTCGGGTTCAATCCAGCCGTCATATATGCCATTGCAGACCGCCTTGCCCAAGCGGAAGGCGAGTGGGCGCCCTTTGTCCCCGCAGGGCCAGCCAAGCTCATTTACAGCATACCGTCCGCCCAGGAGGCGATGCCGGCCTGATATTATGACTGATTATACAAATTGGATCTCAGGAAAAGCAGAAGACATTCTCTGCTGCCATGCGATAATCTCAGATTTCTTTACAAGCGTGACAAAACAACCGCCGAAGCCACCTCCTGTTAAACGCGCGCCCAGAGCTCCCTGTCGCTCAGCTTCGGAGACCATCTGATCAATGACAGGTAGAGATACCTCAAAATCGTCTCGCATTGACGCATGACTCTCGCTCATTAACAGCCCGAACACATGCAGGTCACCGTTGCTGAGTGCTATAGCTGCTCGCTCAACGCGGCAATGCTCTGTCCAGACATGCCTTGCGCGTTTACGAAATGGGTCTGCAAGAGCGTCGATCTGGCTCATCGCAGTATCCACGTTCAGATGACACAGAAGCCGCACATCAAGTAACTGCGCAGCAGCTTCACATTCTTCGCGACGAATTGCATAGCGACCCTCATCAAGACGTCGATATATACCCGAATGCGCAACAACAAATGAATATGATTCAGGCAGATTTATCAGTTCGAATGCCAGGGTTTCAGTATCAAGCTTCAATGCCTGCTCAGTACTCGAGAGGGATACAGCCATTTGATCCATGATCCCACAGGGCACACCCAGATATTGATTTTCAACTTCCTGAGCAGCACAGGCTATCTCAACATCAGATAAGGGTGGGCCTGTCAACTTCACAACAGCTTTCAGTATAGACACAATCAAGGCCGCTGATGATGAAAGCCCGGATCCGTGGGGTAGACTACTATCGATGAAGACTTCTGCACCATTTTGCCAATACCCCCTCTCTTTGAGCCAGGCAAAAGCTGCAAGAGGATAATCCGACCAATGTCCACTGCGAATGCTCTTAGCGTCACGCCTTACAGGGTCTGGAAATTTTTCAGAAGTGAAGCAAAAATAAGGGTCTTCAGTTTCCCCTATGGCAACTGATACTGACCGCGCGATAGCTGTTGGCAATACCAGACCACCATTATAATCCGTATGCTCTCCGATAAGATTTACGCGCCCAGGCACAGTCTGCGTGATGACTGGATCGAGACCGTAAACCTTTGTAAAGCCCTCTTCAACAGTCATAGTTTCCGCAACACCCGAGCCGTCTCCTCCGGCATCACATCCACTGTAAACACGTTGGTTGCGTGCTCAACACAAGCGAAATATTTCAACCGGTCCTGACTGCGCAGGATAGGATAAAACTGCGCTGTAAAATGGAAAGATGAGTCAAACCCCACAGGTGAAGCCTGCAATGACAACATGTATGGGCAAGAACGCCCAAAGAATGCATCATAGCGCCGCGTCACATCACCAAGTAGTGCCGCAAACCCCTCCAGCTGCTCCCGCGAAAACGCCCAAGGGCCAGGCTGCCGCTCAATAGGCGCCACCCAGACTTCATAAGGGTACCGCGCAAACGGCGGCGCGAATGCTGCAACCCCACCTTGAGTACAAATCGAGTAATCTTCGGTCCAATCTCGAATACCCTTGGCAAGATCGTAGCCACCTTCAAACGCGTCTACAGCTTTTTGCTGAACAGCCGGGACAAATGGAAAAGCATAAATCTGCCCGTGAGGATGGTGCAGTGTCACCCCCACTTCATCACCTCTATTTTCGAATGGTAAGACAAACTTCTGACCGGCAGCAAAATGCGCCTGATATCTGTCGATCCAGGCCTGCACCAAGAGTGATCTCTGAGACTGACTAAGTAACGCGAGGCTGCCTGTCTGCTCCGGGGCATACACAATCACTTCACACTTACCGTTGGCTGTATCCTTGTTAAGCAAAGCGATCTGACTTTGGGGGGCAGACGTATCGGGGTGCATACCCGGGAACCGATTGTCAAATACAGCCAGCTCAAATGTTTCAAACGGTATTTCCGTAGCCGGCTTCCCGACTGCTGAAGGAGCAAGCGGATCATTGGCACTGGAGGGTTTGTATGTTCGGTTCTGTCGGGCGGCGGCATAAATTGACCAGTCCTGCCGAAGCGGATGCCGGCGCAATTCCCCGCCATAAATACGCTCCCCTTCCGGTTCTGATAACGCCTCATAATCAGGTCGCGTGTAGCCATAAAGGAACAATTCACGCCCATCTGCTTTTAGATGTCGACGACGGTAAACCGCTTCCTGTAGCGCTGAATCCAGTTGAATAATATCCATACTCATCAGAGTATCATAAAGCCTCATTTTAGCAGGCTGACAAGTATCGCCAAAACACATTCGCACTGTAAGCATGATTGACATAGCTCGCGATGTGCCTGAGCCTGACGAGTCTGAAGGGTAAGAGTCATGACTAAACAGGCAGCGCCATGTGAGCCGCAATGGTATGAGATCAATGGTGGTGGTACAAGTTGCCTGCTTGTTCAGCGTGGCAACAATATCCCGGAGCTTTTGTTTTTGGGTCCGGATGACGAGTGCCCAGATCGTATCCTGCCCGATCTACCCGTCAGGCCAGCATCACCAGATATTATAGTGCCGTTTTCCATCTTCCCTCAGCATGGACAGGGTTTCTCTGAAGAACCAGCGCTTGCTGGCACGTTCGGCAAAGGACCTTGGGAAACTGCATTCACTGTCGTGGAAGCCGAGAAAACGAAAAATACGATCGTTTTTCATTGCCGGGATACGACCAAAAAACTGACCCTGGACTTGAGTTTATCTGTTTGTCCAGAAAGTGGCATATTGGAAGTTCGAACTAGTCTTCAAAATGATAACACAATTCCATTTTCACTTCAGAGATTGGCTTCTTTGTGCCTGCCGTTACCGAGCTGGGTCAACGAAGCTCTACTTTTCAATGGCAAATGGGCTGATGAAGGACACTTGGAAAAAATCCCCCTTTTCTGCGGTAAAATTGAACGAACCAGTCGCCAGGGTCGCCCAGGCTTTGACTGGCCGCAGTTCGCCCTTCTGACGGATAAGTGCACGACGCATCAAAACGGTAAAGTGCTCGCAGCTCATCTGGGGTGGAGCGGCAATCACCAACTCATCATTGAGCAGAACAACCATGATGAATCACAATTACAAGTCGGTGAATGGCTGGCGCCAGGTGAGGTCAGTCTGAAAGAGGGAGAAACTTTTCACACACCTAGCACTTACATCGCCGTATCGCATAATGGACTAAACGGCATCAGGCAGCGCTTTCACAAGTTCGTTCGTTCTGGAAAAACCACTGCAGTCCACCGCCCCATTCACCTCAATACATGGGAGGGAGTATATTTTGATGTAGATGAGCAGTCTGTCATTGAACTGACCCAACAAGCAGCGGAACTGGGCGTAGAGCGCTTTATTTTAGATGATGGCTGGTTCATTGGCAGGGCAGATGACACGTCAAGCCTTGGGGACTGGAAGCCGGACCCGCAACGCTTCCCTGATGGTCTGAAGCCAATCATTGAGTCTGTTCATAATGTTGGGATGACATTTGGTCTTTGGGTCGAGCCGGAGATGGTCAACCCTGAGAGCGAGCTGTTCAAGCGCTACCCAGAGTGGGTAATCCAGGCATCAGGGTTTGCGAATACTACAGGGCGTAACCAACTGGTTCTCGATCTTACTAAAGAAGAAGTGCAAAAATACATACTCAAGACAATTTCAACGCTACTGAGCCGTAACAAAATTGACTACCTCAAATGGGATTACAATCGAGCACTTTACCCCGGCTCAAATGATGAGGGTCCCCTCTACCGAGAACAGGCCTTAGCACTTTATGACATTCTGGAGGCCCTGAAAAAACAGTACCCGGAGGTCAGTATTGAGAGCTGCTCCAGTGGTGGGGGACGTATTGATTTCGGTATCCTGAAATATACAGACCGTGTCTGGCCCAGTGATAATACAGATGCGATCGAACGTGTGCGAATACAGTGTAACCTCGGCCTATTCTTGCCGCCGGAAATTATGGGCTGCCATGCGGGGCCGGCACCCTACGAAATGACGGGACGCAATCTTCCTATGGATTTCAGATGCCTGGTAGCGTTATTCGGACATTTCGGGGCAGAACTGGATCCACGAAAACTGAGCGCAGCTGACGCTGATACTTTTCGCCATTTCGCAGCACTCTACAAAGAGCACAGAGAGCTTATTCATAGCGGCATAGTGTGGATACTCGACACACCAGAAGAAACAGAAGCACAAATTATTACCTCTCCAAACGGGGACAGAGCCTTACTAAGATTATTAAGCACCTCTGAAACTGAAATGACCGTTCCCATAAAAGTGGCGGGAGTGATAGACCCAGAGAATATGAATGCTAACCTTTTGTATTCAACACATACCCCTGATCCAGTCCTATCAAAAAATATTTCTTTACCCCCTGGCCCTTCAGGGCAACTCTTCCTTTTAGAAAGAACATCCCATGACTGAAAACCTGTCTCTTGGTGTCTGCTATTATCCTGAACACTGGCCAGAAAGCATGTGGGCGGATGATGCAAAGCGTATGGCGGACATTGGCATTTCGAGGGTTCGTATCGGTGAATTTGCCTGGAGCCGCATAGAGCCATCAAGGGATGACTTTAATTGGGACTGGCTAGACCGGGCTATGGATACTCTTGGCCAGCATGATCTGGAAGTTATACTCGGCACACCAACAGCAACACCGCCTAAATGGCTGATTGATGCGCATCCGGATATACTGGCTTATGATGCAGACGGGCGTCCGCGTCAATTTGGCTCCCGCCGTCATTATTGCTTCTCCTCCCTGACATACAGGAGAGAAGCTGCAAGAATCTGCACTTTAATGGCTGAACGATATGCCAGCCATTCTGCACTTTTTGCCTGGCAAACTGACAATGAGTACGGATGCCACGACACAACACGCAGCTGGTCTCCCGAAGCAGCCAGAGCTTTTCGACTTTGGCTGCAAGACAAGTATCAAGGAGACATTCGATCTCTAAACACTGCATGGGGGACCGTGTTCTGGAGCCAGGAGTACACAGACTTTTCTCAAATAGATCTGCCCAATCTGACAGTTACAGAAGCGACACCAGCGCACTTGCTGGATTTCTATCGCTTCTCGTCTGATCAGGTCGTCACTTTTAATCGCATGCAGTGTGATATTCTTCGAGCTGCCACGCCCGATCAGCCCATTATCCATAATTTCATGGGGATCTATACAGGCTTCGACCATTTCAAAGTCTCGGAAGATCTGGATATTGCCTCATGGGACAGTTACCCACTTGGCTTTCTGGATGTTGCGCCTTTCCCAGTTGAAGACAAGCACACCTACATGCGTCAGGGGCACCCGGATTTTACCAGCTTCCATCATGACCTCTACCGCGCTTGCAGCAAGGATGGCCGCTGGTGGGTTATGGAGCAACAGCCCGGCCCAGTTAACTGGGCACATCATAACCCCGCCCCTCTGCCCGGTATGGTGCGTACATGGAGCTGGGAAGCCTTTGCGCATGGCGCTGAAACTGTCAGTTACTTCCGTTGGCGACAGGCACCATTCGCACAGGAACAGTTTCATGCCGGGCTAAATCTCGTAAATAATGAAGAAACCTCCGCAACACGAGAAGCGCGCCAGGTGGCAACCGAGATATCTGCCCTTGCAAACGCACCCTTAACCGGGAAGGCAGAAGTCGCTCTGGTGTTTTCTTATGAAGCCAAGTGGCTGTTTGACATCCAACCGCAAGGTGCATCCTGGAGCTATTGGCAACTAATACTAACCTGGTATGGCGCAGCACGCCGACTTGGGCTTGATGTTGATATCGTCTCACCAGACGCAGATTTAACGGCCTATAAAATTGTTCTTGTCCCATCTTTGCCCATTCTGCCTGATGGGTTCGTAGAGCGTTTGAAGAAGACGAAGGCACATATCATCCTCGGTCCTCGTACAGGGAGTAAAACGAAGGATGTACAAGTGCCGAATAATCTTGCCCCAGGCGCGCTGCAAGATATTCTGCCGTTACGCATAAGACACTCGGAGTCTTTGCGAGAAGATACTTCTATTGATGGACAACTCGAAAGCAGCAAAGTCAGCGCGAGCCGCTGGCTCGATCACGTGGAAACAGATCTGAAGCCGGTGGCGGCGATGACGGACGGAACAGGTCTATTATTTGCCCATAATAAGCTGTCCTTCTTTACGACCGTACCTGATGGACCATTCATTGGGATCGTGATCGGACAGATATGTGCAAAGCAAGATATTCAAACCACCGCGCTGCCTGAGCATATGCGCATGAGGCGTCGTGGGGATGTGGTGTTTGCTTTCAATTACGGAGCAGATCGTGCAACAATCCCCGAAAATATAAGATCCGCTGATGGTGCATTGGTTTTTGGCAGTTGGGAGCTGCCAGCAGCTGGCACAGCATGTTGGCGGTCAACATAATAGAGGGAAAAATTCATGTCGCCAGAAGCACTTCAAGTCGGCATCTTTGTAACGATTACCGCACTCATCGGCTTTTTTACCTGGCTCAAGTGTCGCGCGCCCAACACGGTTCGGTCAGAAGACCCAAATAAAGAGCAGTTCCTTGCGGGTGGCGGTCTTTCATGGATATTCGTTGCTGGCTCCATAACGCTGACAAATCTCTCAACAGACCAGCTCGTCGGGATGAATGGGAACCAGATGGCATTACTTGCCTGGTGGGAACTGGCAGCCGTTGCTGGTCTGCTGGTACTCGCACTGGTCTTTCTACCGATCTATTACAAATATCAGTGCACGACTACAACCGAGCTGCTTGAGAAGCGCTATGGCGACAAGAATATACGCGCGACGATAGCCGTTCTATTCCTGCTCGGGAATGTGTTCATCTACCTACCGATCATGCTCTACACTGGCTCGCTTTTTATGCAGTCGATGTTCGGCATTGAAGCACCCATCATCATTATCTCGCTCTGTTTCGCGATTGTTGGTGCAGCCTATGCCATTCTGGGTGGCTTACGTGCAGTTGCAGTTTCTGACACTTATAGCGGCGTTGGTCTTCTTGTTATGGCCGTCACTGTAGTTCTGCTTTCCTTGCAGGCAATCAATTATGATTTCTCCGGCATCCCAGCTGAACGCCTGACGATGATCGGCGACAATGACTCACCGATCCCCTGGCATACATTGCTGACTGGCATGATCTTCATCCAGATTTTCTACTGGAGTACCAACCAGACGATTACACAGCGGGCCATGGCCTCCCCTACTTTAAGGGAAGCCCAGAAAGGTGTTTTGGCGGCTGCCGGTATTCGCTTGTTAATTGTCCCAGCGATTGTCGTAATACCGGGCATTGTATCCTATAAGTTGTATGGGGATATTGGAGATGCTGCCTACGGCCGTATCGTCGGTGATGTGCTACCGACCTGGCTCTCCGGTGCTTTCGCGGCATTCATGGCTGCTGCTGTTCTGACCAGCTTCAACAGTGTGCTGAACTCCTCAACAACCCTATATGTGGTGGACCTCCATGAAGCCTATGTCAACAAGACTCCAAATGTTCGCCGGCTCTCCGGAATCATTACTAGCCTGTTTGTGATTGCCGCCCTTGTGCTTGTGCCAGTCTATTCAGGCGCAGACAGTATCATAAATCTGGTGCAACAGCTTAACGGCCTTTTGTCCATGCCAATTCTGTCAGCCTTTATTGTCAGTCTTCTCTTCCGTAATGTTGCTCCCATGTCTGCTATTCTCGGGGTAATTTTTGGCACCAGCTTTTATGGCTCACTTTCATTCGGTTTTGTGGAACTTCCGGTTGTATCGTCTTGGCATTACATCCATCAGATGCTGTTGACCCTTGTACTGAGCATCAGCTTTGCCTTGACAATGAACCTGGTCTTATTCCGAAAGGTCGCTCAATACACGGGTTTCAAGGCCTGGTTATCCGATGAGCCGGTCTGATTAGACAAATTTAAGCGTTTGCTAACCATTCACATACGCTTTCGTAATCCATTTTGCTTATGGTGCGGGGATAATCGCATTTCACAGGCGCGCATAAGTAATGAGATCTATCGTCACGATCGGTATTTTAACAGCTCTTGTTGTTGTACTGGCAAGCGTTGTTCTTGTGCCGACTTTTATCAATGCGCTGCCAGCTGAAACATCACAACCTATTGAAAATCTTATTTATTCGTTCTGTGTCGCCATGCTGGGGGGCTGCACATTCTTTGTGGCAATCTCTCGCTATGGTCATAAATCAAACAGCAAACAAATACCGCCTGCCCACAAAACACTTTCTTTGATTATCGCGCATGTGATTTTCTCATATGAGTTGGTGCTGTTTCCTTTAGCAATAGAAATTGGCAACTTATATGGAACATGGGCCCAAACATTGGGCGGCGCCGGCGTATTATCCATTCTGATAATTCTTGTCTCCTATTGGCTGGTGTCACTTGACAATCGCACCATGACCTTCAGTGATACGTTGTCAGCTAAACTCGAAAAAGCCGATCACAAATTGATCGTCGGTGTCGTCTTTGCAAGCATCTGCCTAGCCATGATACCCGTGATGGCAGCAATCAGTGTACACCTTTCCGCAGGGCAAAAAAACACAACGGCTGATATTTATTCACTGACACAGGAGCTTCAGCAAACCAGTAACACCCTTAGGCTACAAATTGAAAGCAACGAAGTAGAGGCATTTAACGAGACTTTGGGAGTATTTGCAGGCCAGAACAAAGTTCTGACGCAGCTCACTGAGCGCTATGCCGACAAAATTGACCTTGTGGCCAAGGCCAGATCTCCGCTGCCGGGTGGCACTGACTTGCAGCAGCAGGAAGAGGTCCTCATTGAACATGCTTCTGCCTGGAAAAATGCATCCAATAATACCGCGCGCAAAAACGCTCTTGATCAATTCCTTCATGCCGCCCTGCTCTACCAGACACAGCTGGCAAATTCGACTAAAGCTCTGCAAGCTCGTGAAGACAAAGTCTTGGCTGAACAACGATTTGGGCAGCTGCTCAAAGTTATCCTCAGTCCTGTTGTCTTCTTTGGGCTGACATTTGGCCTTATCTGGCCACTTTTGCGCTTGATTAAGGCGCAGCGTTACGGCCTTGAGTATCGACGTCGTGAAGCAGAAGCAGCGATGGTCGCGAAAGAAAACTTCCTCGCCACGATGAGCCATGAATTGCGTACGCCCATGAACGGTATGCTCGGCATGTTACGGCTGATGATGAATGGTGATCTCAATGAAAAGCAGCGCGAGCAGGCTGAAACGGCTCTTAATTCTGGTAACGACTTGCTTGTCATTCTGAACGACATTCTTGACTTCACCAAGCTGGAACGTGGCCAGATGAAACTGGAGAAGGTACCATTCAGCCCGGCCAAACTGTCCCGGGATGTCTTGAGATTGCTCTCTAATCAGGCAGATAGTAAAGGCATCGACCTGGAATGTTCCGTTCACGCGCGTGTACCCAAACAAGTTGTTGGTGATCCAACACGCATTCGCCAAGTCATGATCAATCTTGTCGGCAACGCCATCAAATTTACACCGCAAGGCAGTGTGGAAATGAAAGTGCGTTATCGCGGGAACGACAAAGCCGGCATCCTGAAAATCAAGGTAACGGACACCGGGGTCGGTATACCGAAAGCTGCACAAGGTCGGATATTTGAGCGTTTCGCGCAAGCTGATGACACTATTACCCGGAAGTTTGGTGGCACGGGCCTCGGTCTTTCTATTTGTCGTCAGCTGATCGAACTGATGGGCGGACAAATCGGCGTGAAAAGTACGGAAGGCTTTGGCAGTACTTTCTGGTTCGCTCTGCCAGTACGACCGATTGAGATTGAAGCAAAGCCTGTAGACGACGAGATGGCTGATACAATCGTATCCGAACCACCGCAGGAAGAAGTTGAACCTGAAAAGAAAACCAATCTGACTATTCTTGCTGCAGAAGATAACCCTGTAAATCAGCAGATCGTTACAGCTTTTGTCACTGCTGCGGGCCATGACATAACCGTTGTCGACAATGGGTCCGAAGCTGTCGAAGCGGCATATATCAAGGATTATGATGTTATCCTGATGGATGTTCAGATGCCCGTGATGGACGGCATGCAGGCAACACGACGCATCCGTTCTTTCCAAGGTTCTCGTGGAAAAATCCCGATTGTTGCTCTGACGGCAAACGCGATGGAAGGTGATCGGGAGCGCTACCTCGAAGCAGGTATGACAGACTACATCTCCAAGCCACTAAATCCGGAAAAACTGGAAGAAGTGCTGAACCGCGTTCTCGAAGGCGATATTGCTGATGCTGCGACAAAGCGCTCCGCAGAAACCGACCCAGATGAGTCAGCTCGAGTAACAGCCTGACATTTCCGGGTCTATCGAGATACTGATTATAATCCATCCTCCTTGCATGACACTCTGAGTTACTCAAAATCAGACCATCTGCACCCTGAAAACTACCGCTAGCAGGATCTGCCACGTTTTTGAAAAATTTTCTCGCCCTCTTCCACAGGCAAGACGCGAACAGGGCTTGTAACGTCCCATCAAGCACGCGCGTGACGTTGGCATTATGTGTAGTACTGATGTATTGGTAATGGATGGTCATGGCGTTTGCTCCTGTCACTGATTTAACAGGAAAGATAGCAGATGCCTGAGACAGGCACATAGATTATTCGATTGCTCAAATAAAACAGAGACTTGGACCTCGCAGACCAGGCCCATAAGTTTTTTCACGAATGACATTTCCCCCACCGCATTGCCAAATGCGGGTAAGTGGATACGCTAAGAACGCCCCAAAGCCTTCAGCACACCCCTTAATAAGTGTATCTCATTCTGGGTGAACTCGACGCGGGTGAGCACTGTGCGCAAGTTACGCTCCATGGTTTCGCGTTTCTCGGGCGGATGAAAATAGCCGGTTGGCTCCAGCGTTTTGAAAAGATGCCCGACCAATCCTTCCACATCGCCATGATTAGCCGAGACCGCTGCTTCGAGGCGGCTGTCAAAGCGGGACACTTCCCCTTGAGCCTTTCCCCATTCATAGGCCGCCACCAAAACAGCAGCACCGAGATTTAGAGAGGAAAAGACAGGGTTGACCGGGATAGTGAAGATGCCATTGCACAGGGCCACATGCTCTGTGGCTAGGCCTGAGCGCTCCCCCCCAAACAGAATGGCACAGGTCTCACCGCCGACGACGCGCGGCAAAAGCGCTTCGGCAGCTTCTGCCGGTTCATAAACCGGCAAGTGCAACTCACGTTTCCGCGCCGTTGTGGCCAAAACATAGGCACAATCGGCGATAGCCTTTTCTACCGAGTCAAACACCCGGGCATTGTCCACAACGGTAGAAGCGCCAGCTGCCATAGCCCCGGCGGCAGCATTAGGCCAACCGTCACGCGGATTGACGATGCGAAGGCCTGTAAGCCCGAAATTGAGCATTGCTCTGGCCGCCGCACCAATGTTTTCGCCCATTTGCGGCTCAACCAGAATGATGAGAGGGCCTGGTCCCAGGCCAGCTTTTGCGCGCTCAGACATAATCTAATCGCAACCCTTTATTACGCGCGATGCGGGTGCTATAGCGCGCCCATATCTTCAGAGAATCATTAACCTTACTAACGGGGTAGAAACTTCCATGGCAAAAATCAAAGTGAAAAATCCCATCGTCGAGATGGATGGCGATGAGATGACACGCATCATCTGGCAGATGATCAAGGACAAGCTGATCCACCCATATCTGGATGTTGACCTGCTCTATCACGACCTGGGCATGGAATATCGTGATGAAACCGACGACCAGATCACTATCGATGCAGCCATGGCGATTAAAGAGCATGGCGTCGGCGTTAAATGCGCGACGATTACACCTGATGAAGCGCGGGTTGAAGAATTCGGGCTCAAGAAAATGTGGCGCTCGCCAAATGGCACCATCCGCAACATTTTGGGCGGTGTGGTCTTCCGTGAGCCAATTATCATGAAGAACGTGCCGCGCCTTGTGCCTGGTTGGACGCAACCGATCATCATTGGCCGTCACGCTTTTGGTGACCAGTATCGCGCCACGGACTTCCTGTTCCCGGGTAAGGGCAAGCTGTCCCTGAAATGGGAAGGCGAAAGCGGCGAGATTATCGAAGAGCCCGTGTTTGAGGCGCCATCTGCCGGTATCACCATGGCGATGTATAACCTTGATGATTCCATTCGTGATTTCGCCCGTGCCTGCTTCAACTATGGCCTGCAACGGAAATATCCGGTCTATATGTCCACCAAGAACACTATCATGAAAAAGTATGATGGTCGTTTCAAAGACCTGTTCGAGGAAGTCTTCAAAAATGAGTTCCAGGCTGAGTTCGACAAGCTGAACCTGACCTATGAGCACCGCCTGATCGACGACATGGTGGCCTGCTGCCTGAAGTGGTCTGGGGGCTATGTCTGGGCCTGTAAGAACTATGACGGTGATGTCCAGTCCGACACTGTCGCACAAGGGTATGGCTCTCTTGGCCTGATGACTTCTGTACTTCTGACACCGGATGGGAAGACAGCAGAAGCGGAAGCTGCCCACGGGACGGTGACACGTCACTATCGTGCGCACCAACGCGGCGAAGAGACTTCTACCAACTCTGTGGCATCTATTTTTGCCTGGACACGCGGCCTGAAAAAACGCGGTGAACTTGATGACACACCTGAAGTCATCGCTTTCGCCGAAAAGCTTGAGAAGACGGTCATTGGCACTGTCGAAAGCGGCCATATGACCAAAGACCTCGCGCTGCTGATTGGCGCGGAGCAAGGCTGGCTCACGACCACAGGCTTCCTCGACAAGGTTGATGAAAATATGCAGAAAGCGATGGGGTAATCCCTCGCTTTTGCCCCTCTCAAAACAAAAAGGACCGGGCCCTGGAGCCCGGTTTTTAGTTGAAACAGAGAGAGATTTCGCGACGACCCGGCAGATAGGGGAGAGAGAGGGAGCCGGGCCGCCGCTGGGC
>JALEGM010000168.1 GCA_022763145.1 Aquisalinus sp.
CCATAGGCGATACGCTCTCAGGCCTGCCGGATGAGATTATACAAAAAGCAGCCTCTCGCATTTTCCTGCGTCTCGATGCAGATGCCTGGACGCCTGGACATACGATGAATTACTACGGGTTACCACTCTATGAGCGAGTGGCACTGCATCTGCAGGATCCAGTCATAGGACGCCTTGCCGATATGAGTGCGAATATCAATTTTGCAGGGCCAATGCTGGCTGGTCCGCTTATGGCCCTGCGAAAGTCAGGGTGTAAAAACTTCCTCATTTATAATCCGGAAGCAGATCACTCTTCTCTGCACAAGTTCTACACCTCCGCCGCTGCCAAAGCGGCTTTGATCGATCCATATGCTGTCCAGGCATATACTGGCGCCTATACAAAAATCATTACACTAGGTGACGTAGCAGGCACCAAACTTGAAGCAGCTGGCATTACCCCCCTGATAATCGATGAAGGTCTTGATGCAATAATTGATGAAATTTTCAGGAAAGACGATTCAGACTGAACCCTGTCCTAACTCACTCAGGAATCTCATTTTTCTTACCGACATACTCAATCACATCGGTGATTGAATGGCTCAATACTTCGCTACCCGCTCCCATCACGCGCGCCCAGTCGGCTTCAGCCTCAGTTTGACAGACGATCTGTGTAAAAACCTTGAAGCAATGGCTGAGATCATCATGCAAGCCGGTACGAAGCTGATCCCGGTCTGGCAGCACCCCAATCACACTCGTGCCATAACGGCGTAACTGGTTGAGGTCACCAGCAATAGCACTGCACCCGACAGAAATGACTGTGCCGAATGGCAATAACATCCCCAAGACGGCGGAATTCTGAAATTGGAAGTTTGACCAACGATTGTCTTCACGCGTCCGCAACAAAAGACAACGGGCAAAATATCGTGTCAAATACTTTGGCACTCTATCACCGAGGATGAGCACGGAACATTCGATATTATGTTGTTTGTGAGCCTTGCTGATTTCGACCAACTGCGCCTGCATAACAGGTGAAGAGAGGTGTTTCTCTTCAATAATAGCAAGTACTTTCTGTTTACCGCCAGGTACAGCCAGAACAGGGTCAGCTGAAAAGAAATGGCTGGCTAGATCCTTACGCTGCACACCGAACGGCGCCCATTTGCGTACTTCATGCCGCGAGTAAGTCGAAGTCTGCCCATAAATAGTGCGGCACCGCTCAATGAAGTCTCTGAAGTCCTTTAAAGAGTCACGCAGCTCGCGACTTTGCAGAAACACCTTGGTTCCGCGCTGGCGACGCTGCTTGCGAAGCTTTTCGAGCGATGTACGGCTCATTACAAGCTCAGTAAACAAATCAAATGAAAGCAGTGTAACTTCAGAGTAATCCGACTCTGTGGAACTTGTCAGATCACTCTCAACATAACCCAGCACACCCTCTTGCTCGTGTTGTAAAATGCGGCTTGTAACGAGTACTTCCTTGTTTTCGCGACGGGACATTGCTTGCAAGCGCCACCAAACCCAGTCCAGCAACTTGGCCTCGCGTAACTCTGCGACATTTTGATTATTCGTATAGACTATATACTGTGGGTATGGGGCAGTCGGCAGCTTCTCGCGCTCGCGAATGAAAGCAACCATATCGTGAGCTGAATATTCCCTTGAGTGATGTCCAAAAACCTGGTTCTGATTATCCAAACCGTTCGGCGTGATAAGAGCGTAGCGCGGACACTCACGTGTTTCTTCTGCCAGGAAAAAGTCTGGCGTAAACAGCTCCGGGTGACTAAGCCGGATTTCAGTCCGGTTACGGTCAGCACGCTTCGAAGCGGCAGCGGACATGCTGCTCGGGCGCAACCGATACTGAAAGCCAAGATGAGGTACAAACTTGCCCCGGTACCCGTTTTTCAAAACATTCAGCCAGAATTGCCAGTCTTCCCCGCCAGAGCGCATTTGCTCGCGATAACGCAGGCCCGCCCGAAAAACATCTGCATTGATCAACGAAGAAGAAGTGTTGGCACAGCCAGCCATGCTGAACAGCGCTGTGTAATCATGCACCCGGTTCAGAACCCCGTCGATCCCGAAATGGTCGGGATCTTCAAACACCCAACCGGTGCGATACTCTGCACCCTCATTATCATTCGCGACTGCCTGTCTCAGGGCGATAAGAGAGCGTTCCAGAATTTTCGGATGCAGCCGATCGTCGCCATCCAGGAAAAATACCGAAAACAGATCCGGCCAACGCTCCAGGGCCAGATTTACCCCTTCATTGCGCATTGCTGCCAGTCCCCGGTTTTCCGGACTACGCCAATAAAATACCTTGTCAGGATAGCGCCGTACATATTTCAGCGCTGCCTGGCGCGTCGCTGGATCAGGGCAGTTGTCATCTACCAAGATCACCTTGAAGTCGGCCTTCGTTTCCTGCTTCAGCGCCGCATTAACGGACTCGCACAGGAATGCTCCCTGCCCGAAAATCGGCATGATGACAGCTACGTCGGTCATTGATATTATCCTGTATGCGGCTTGAAACCATCATAGTGGTAGCGCAGGCCAGCATCGATGTCTCGCCTTTTGTTTCCGAAAAAACGCAGGTGCCAGCCCTCGGGCCTAACCAGCCAGCATTTCCGGCGCCTTCTCTCGCAACTGATACTTCAGCACCTTGCCCGTCGCATTGCGTGGCAAGGCAGGCATAGTCACCATATGCGCTGGCTGCTTATAGGTGGCCAGCTTCCCCTTGCAGTGGGTCAGAATCTCTTCCAGCGTCAGCGACTGATCCTTCTTGAGAACAACACAGGCACAGCCCGCCTCTCCCCATTTCTCGTCGGGTAGACCGATAACCGCAACCTCTGAAATCTGCGGCAACTCATAAAGCGTGTTTTCAACCTCCGCCGGGTAAACATTCTCACCGCCCGAGATATACATGTCCTTGACCCGGTCCTCGATGTAGAAATACCCGTCTTCATCCTGGCGCGCGATGTCACCGGTCTTGAACCATCCGTCAACGAATGAGTCTGCGTTGGCTTCAGGCCGGTTCCAGTATCCGGGTGTCACCGCTTTGCCACGTACCCAAAGCTCGCCGGCCTCCCCACGCGGTGCCTCGCTGCCATCCTCCCGGACAATCTTTGCCGCAGAGTGCATACCGATCCGCCCCGCTGACCCCAGTTTTTCGATCGGGTCATCCTTGCGGAATAATGTGCCGGAGGCGCAATTCTCCGTCATACCCCAGCCTTCCTGCACAATAATCCCTTTGCCGCGCCACCACTTCAAAAGCTCCACCGGCACAGCCTCTGCCCCGGCAAAGGCTGCTTCGATACGGGAAAAGTCGGTTGTCTCCATCTTGGGATGCTGGCGCAATCCGTTATAGATAGCAGGCACACCAAGGAAATGGGTCACCCCAAGTTCAGGATCGTTGATCGCATCCAGTACAGCGCCCACATCCACAATCCGCATAATGACAGAGGTACCACCCGCATAAGCAGCAGGCACCGCGAAAACATTCAACCCGCCAATATGGAACAACGGCATGAACGACATGTTCACTGACTCTGACGTGAAACCGACCCCGACCTGAACATTGATCGCTGTCCAGAGCATCATGCCATGTGTAATAATCACGCCCTTTGGCCGCCCGGTCGTGCCGGAGGAATACATCAGCATACACTGATCGTCTGGCTGTAACTCTTCCATCTCCAGAACCGGCTCTGCCTTTGCCAGCGCCTGCTCAAATTCTGAGTCCCCCCCAACGCCATCAAATCGCATCCAGTGCTTCACATTGGTCATGCCTTTCAGGGCTTCGGCGGTTTCAGCGAAAACATCATCCACCAGCATGAAGTCTGGCGCCGCATCATTGACGATGAACTCCAGTTCGCCAGGTGTCAGCCGGAAATTCAATGCCAGCGAAATGCCGCCGATGCGCCAGGTCGCAAAGATAAAGTCCATAATGTCAGTGGAATTGAGCGCCAGAAAACCAACCCGGTCGCCCCGCCTGATGCCATGGGCTTTCAGCATGCCAGCAATGCGCCCCACGCGGTCATGCATCTGCGCATAAGTGAACTTTCGCCCGCTGGCGAGATCGACCTGGGCCAGCTTCTCCGGCTGGTTCAGCGCGTGATAACGAATCCAGTCAACAATTTCGTTTGTATAGTCAGACATCTGATTTCTCCCTGTTGGCCCCACCCGGTTATTGCGGATGAAAATTTATATTCCTCACAAACCCATCTGGCGCACAGCAAGATCACGCATGATCTCTTCCGAACCACCGCCAATCGCCTGCACTTTCACTTCACGATAATACCGCTCCACCGCATTACCGCGAATGTAGCCCGCCCCGCCTATGATCTGCATGGCTTCTGACGCACAGAACTCCAGCGCTTTGGAAGCGGAGAATTTCGCCTTGCAGGTTTCCGCAACCGGCATGTCGCCCTCATTAGCTTGCCAGCAAATCTGGTTGAGATAGGCCTCCACCATATCAATCTTGGCAGACATATCCGCAATCTTGTGACGGATGACCTGATGCTTGATCAATGGCTTGCCGAATGTTTCGCGCTGCTGCGCCCAGTCGATCGACTCTTTCAGCAAAGTCTTCATCATACCGAGCATCCCGGCGACCATGCCAAGGCGTTCATAATTGAAATTCTGCACGATCTGGATGAACCCGAGATTTTCCTCACCCATCAGGTTCTCGGATGGAACCCGGCAGTTATCCATATAGAGCGTCGCCTGGTCAGAGGCCCACCAGCCCATTTTCTTCTCAAGCGGTGTGCGGGAGAAACCGGGCGTCTCCACCGGCACGAAAAACAGGGAAATCCCGGCAAGGCCGGGCTCGCCGGTGCGCGCGCCAATGACGAAGTAGTCAGACTTCATCCCGCCGGTGATGAACGCCTTAGAGCCGTTCAGCACCCAGTGGTTGCCATCCCGCTCAGCCACTGTCTGCAGGCGCGCCACGTCAGAGCCCCCGGAAGGCTCGGTGATCCCGAGGCTGGAGCCCTTGCGCCCCATGACGATATCCTCCAGCACCTCATCCTTGATCGCTTTCGAGGCGAGATTCTCGATCGGTCCGATGGAAATGGACCGCCCGCCCAGGGCCGCCGGCACGCCTGACGCCCCGCAAAAGTGGATTTCCTCAGAAAAAGCCGCCCGCATGAAACAGTCATCAAAACCGAGGCCGCCATACTCTTCCGAAACACCAAAGCCCCAGGCCCCGAGCGCACCGACCTTTGCATGAAGTTCCCACGGCACGTCCCCGGCCTCATCCCATTCTTCGGCAAAAGGCGTAATCTCGGACTCTACAAAACGGCGAATAGTCTCGCGGAACGCCGCGCGCTCCGGCGTTTCAAAAGGGTTTTTCATCCCTGTCTCCCTGTTGGCCGCAGATCAAGCCACAGCATCTTCTCTCGTTGAAAAGATGTTAGGTCGCCCGGCGCTCGTGCTCAAGCAACATCTACAGGGTAAACTCGCGTTTAGCGCCAATGCCTGCTAAGCGCGGAGCGTAAACAAGCAGGATCGCATCATGCCGCGCGTCTCGGTGATCATTATCAGCTACAATTCAGGAGCCGAGCGCCTCAACCGGATGCTCGCCTCTCTGGCTGCACAAACGGTCACTGACTTCGAGATCATCCTGCTCGACAATGCTTCGAGCGACGGGTGTGTGGACAGCCTGCCAGAAATGGCAAATTTACGCCTGATCCGAAGCACTGAGAATCTCGGCTTTGCTGGCGGTGTCAACCGCGCTGCCCGTGAGGCACAAGGCGAGTGGCTCGCCCTCCTCAACCCGGATGCAACTGCAGAGCCTGACTGGCTCGCCGCATGGCTGCGCGCCGCCACGCGATATCCTGACGTAAAGTCATTCGGGGCGGTGCAACTGAATGCCGACGATCCGTCAAAGCTCGATGGTTTGGGCGATGTATACCATGCTACGGGCATCGCCTGGCGTGGCGGGTTTGGTCAGTCTGCTGAGTTACGGCCCGATAGCGATCAGGAAATTTTCGCACCCTGCGGCGCTGCCGCCTTTTACGAACGCGATACGTTCGAAGCGCTGGGCGGTCTGGAAGAGAGTTTCTTCTGCTATCATGAGGATGTTGATTTTGGCGCCCGGCTCCGGCTCGCGGGCGAGCGCAGCATCATGGTGGCCGACGCGGTGATCCTGCATGAAGGCTCCGGCACCACGGGCCGCTACAGTGACTTCACGATCTATCATGGTGCCCGCAACCGCATCTGGACCTTCATCCGCGTCATGCCCCCGCTCCTGTTCTGGCCGATGTTCCCCATCCATATACTGATAAATATCGCCTTCGTCCTGCGCGGTCTCATCACCGGCACCGGCCCGGCCTATTTCCGAGGCATGAAAGACGGCTTCCTGAAAGCAGACAAAACCTGGCTAGCCCGGCGCTCACTACAGAAGACACGCAAAGCCACAACCGGCCAGTTCCTGAAAAGCCTCGCCTGGTCACCGCTTGCACTACTGGGCCGCAGGCCAGTGACGCAGCCTGTGGATTGAAACAGGCAACGGTGCACGAAACTTTAGGTGTAATGCATCATCACATGTGCACCATTGTTAGAATTATCATGAACAACAAAAACAGATTACTGACTTTGGCTAAAAATTATGGGGAGAGCGGATAATCAAATGTGAAGCACTGCGCTGACTTTTACGCGTCCTATCGTCGCTCAGTACTTATAATAGAGACTTACGAGGAAACTACTTCTCGTCGTCGTCTTTCTTGCGGCGTTGATCGCCCGGTAGGACCGCATCCACGGTGCCGCCAATGACAGCGCCTGTGGCGCCGGCAGTGGTCTTCACAGTCGCGCCTGTCAGCTCGATTGCGCCTTCGGCTGTTTCTGACACAGCATTGATTGCGGTGCCCACAAGACAGCCGCTGAGACAAAGGCTTACGCCAGCGAGCAAAGAAAGTTTCAGATAACCCATACCACCACCTGTTATTGTGATGTTGTTATCATATCACATCTATTTTTTCCAGACGTGTAATCAGGAATTTCGCATCTTTCATGTAATAATTTGCCGTCCGGTCGATCTTTTCGAGCGCTTTTTCAAGATAACCGAGTGTTTCTGCTATCTCTTTGGTTTCGGCAAAGGCATTGCGCGGCGGTGGAAGATGCAATCCCTCTTCACTGATCCTCAGGCAAACCGGGTCTACCGTGTAGGAGCTATGGAAGTTCAGTGTCGCTGTCATTGGGCTCGCTTCAGCCCCGAGCAGGAGCTGGGCATCCTCATCAGCAGTTTCCAGCGCATCCGTAATTGCCTGGCGCAATTCATCATACTGCTCTGCCAGCATGGCGCGCCCGGCCATATCCTCAACATCCTTCGCACGCAGCACCAGCAAGGCGGCTTCGGTCAGGATTTCACGAATGCGGTCGATAACGAAAAAGCTGGCCTCAATGGAACTCAGGGTCAGACGCAGATCAGGGTCAATGCGATTAGCTATACTCGCAGGGTCATTTTGTGACTTCAACGGGTTATTCAGGGCCCGCTGGAGCGGACGCGAAAAGTCTACGGCCGGTTCCTCGACCTTGGCTTTTTTCTTCAAGCTAAACATACGCAACCTGATAAATTGTGAAGTATGTATACATTCATCCGGTTACTTCCCGGTTAATCAGGCATCGTTTCCCGGCGCCTGAAACGCCCGGATTCGCGCAGCCAGGCAGTGAGAATGAGCCCCGTTGTCAGCAGAAGCCATGCCCAGGGGGG
Source organism: Aquisalinus sp. (assembly GCA_022763145.1). Lineage (GTDB taxonomy): Bacteria > Pseudomonadota > Alphaproteobacteria > Caulobacterales > Parvularculaceae > Aquisalinus. The sequence goes on from JALEGM010000168.1 coordinate 7,670, forward strand.
CAAAATGTCCCGTGTTGAGACATTTTCAACCCGCGCCGCTTCGCGGCGATAAATTCCAGCCCAGCCGCTGTCCCCGCCGCGCGCAGTCGCAGGGCGCCCTTCACGCACCTGTCGGATAGACGGCACACGCACGCCAGCATCTGTGCGGATACTGTAAATGCCGCCGCCCGTTGCCGTGGTCAGGGCCCCAAGATGTTCGTCTGTCGCGATAACATGTCTGTATTCCGGCGGTGCCGCCAGCCCAAGCGCCACCACATCGAACAATGTGCGGCCGTCATCCGTGCCGGTGGTCGCCGTATAAAGACCAGACTCACTGGCGCTGACTGTGCCGCGCCATTCGCCATTATCGCTTTGTGTCAATTCGGCACGAGTCATGGAGCCGTCCGGGCCTTCCACAAAAACCGGGGCAACTTCATCCTGCAGGGTGCTCCGGGTAATCAGGATCTGATCGCGCTCTGCATCGCTGCGCAAGGAAACGGCTTCCTCTTCCAGCTCAGGCTCTTTCATCAGCCAGTGCACCAGTCGCCGCAGCAATTCCCGGTGTGGTCCGCCCCCGTCAAAATCCCGGGCCCATAGCCAGACATGATCGGACAGCAGAAGGCCGACACGCCCCTGCTCGACCCGGTTGACCACCAACAGCGGCGAACCGTCATCACGCTCCAGCAGAACCTCACCGCCACGCAGGTTCACTCCAAGGCTGCGCAACCAGCGCCCCCATGCACCAGCACCCGTCAGGGTGGCTGTCACCGGATGGCGCAAGCCAACATCACTGATCGCCGGTATGTAAGGCGCGTTGTCGATATTGCCGTTGGGCAACGCTGGCAGTATGAACGCCAGATTGCGCCGCGTCGCGATACTGGTCGAGCCGGTAAACTCCGGCCCTGACGCGATCAGCATAGCCCCGCCGTTCTGAATATAGCGTGAGATATTGTCAAAATGCAGGGCACTGATAACCCCGCGATACGTATACCGGTCAAAAATCAGCACATCAAACTGGTCCAGCTTCTCAAGGAATAGTTCATTCTCGGGAAAACGGATCAGCGCCAGATCTTCTGCCGGCGCAATCAGCGGTTTCGTCGATGGCTTCAGAATAGTGAAGTGAATGAGATCAACTGCCGGATCAGACTTCAGCAGGTTACGCCAGACACGCTCGCCCGCGTGGGGCTCCCCCGACACGAGCAACACCCGCAAGCGATCCCGGATGACGGAAATCTCAATGACCGCGCGATTATTCCGGGTGGTCAACTCCCCATCCACAGGCGGTGTGCTGATCTCGATAATGGTTTTACCCGGTGCATCAAGAGCTGCCTGCAACGGCACTTCTTCCCCCACGCGCACGGTACGGGTGATCGCCTCACGCCCATTCACTTTCAGGGAGACACTGGCCAGCCGATCCGTAAAGCCATAATCCTCTACCTTGAACGTGATATCCGCTGCTTCATTGATAATGCCGAAGCGCGGTGCACTGATAACCTCCAGCGTTCTATCTGTCTCATCCGGGCGCCCGGTCAACAAAGTGTGTACTGGCGCGGCAATACCCAGCGTTGCCGGATCCTCGGGTGTGTCCGTGCTTTGACCATCGGTAATCACGAAGATACCGGCAAGCTGACTACGCGGCACATCAGAAAGACCATCCAGAAAGCCCTCGCTCAGCCGCGTTTCATCCCGTCCGCTCACCACCAAACGTCGAACCTCAAGATCTGTCACAGCCTCCAGCCGGCGTGAAAGCTCCTCTGCAGCCTCACGGGCGATGTCCATGCGACCATCAATCCCCTGACTGCCACTGCGATCCTCAATTACCAGCGCAATATCCGGCAGCGGCGTGGTCGTCTCCTCCAGAAATTTGGGTCCTGACAGCATCAGCAACAAGCAGAGAACACCAGCCAGACGCAAAGTACCACTAAAAGGAGTGCGAAATATCGCATAAAGAGTAACTACTAAGCTCAGCACCGCGACAGCGCTCAACACGGGCCAGTCCAGCTGCGGCGTGAAGACAATATCGCTCACCGCTGCTCCTCCCCCAGCTGATCAAGCAACGCCTCTGCTTGAAGCTGGTCGACCTTATAGTTACCGGTCAGTGCCACCATGGCGATATTGATCCCTGTGCGATAGGCCGCCTCACGCGCGGCAAGGCTGGCACCACCCATGGCACGCAAGGGTCGCCCGCCATCATCAATCGCCCAGGCGCTCGCCCAGTCACGACCAGATATGATGACCGGTGTCACCCCATCGTTCACATTACCGGTCACGCTTCTCGCCTCGACCCAAACCGGTCCTTCGCTATTGCGACCCGGAAAGTCATCCATCAGGTAGAAGGATCGACGCAGCACATGTCCGGACGGCACCGGCTCCAGTGGCGGTATATTCAACTGCTCGAGAATGCGCCGCAAGGCGGCCCCTTCTTCCGTCTGCTGATTGCCGAAAACACGGTCCCCGTCGCGCGTATCGAATATTATAAGTCCCCCACGCGCCATATAGGCTTCCAGGCGCGCCAGCGCCGTCTCAGACGGCACCGAGGCCCCCGGCAGGATGGGCCAGTAAATCAGCGGATAAACAGAGAGTTCATCGCGCTCCGGTGAAACGCCTTCCGGGTCAGCGGGCTCAAGGGCGGTCCGCTCGCGCAGACGCTGACTAAGACCGTAAAGACCGGCTCTGGAAATCTCATCCGCTTCGCGGTCGCCTGTCACCACATAGGCAAAGCGGGTGTAGAGGGCTGCATCCGCCGCCTTCGGATCAATCGGCGGACGAATTTGTGCCGATGCATCGGTGACGGCTAGCGAGAGCACACAAGCTGTAGCAACCAACAAAACCGTCACAGCGCGTGGACTGCGCCTTGGCACCAGCTTGCCATTCAGCTGTAACATCACCAGCGTATCCATCAGGAACAGCACAAGGGCCAAGAGCAGAAACCAGACGGCGAGCCGCGACACATCAATGCCAGCATAGGCACGCACGGCGATACCATCAAACGCCCCGACTTCTTCCAAAGCCTGTATCCTGCTGTCACTGTTCAGTACATTGACAGCCAATGGTGTTTCGGGGTCTCCATAGAGACCGGCTGGTACCGCAGCACTCGCCACGTCGCCAGCTGTTGCAACAGTCACGGGCCGCGCATCGTCCGGTGCCGCCTGAAGCCGACCAAACCCGTTCAGGATACGGCGCGGCACGACAGCCCGCTCAGGATCACGCCGCTCCGTTTCAGTGACAGAAAGAGCTGTCAGTCGCCGCAACATATCCACGAACAAGCCGGAAATCGGTAAATCCGACCAGTCCGGTGCGGCTGTCACATGAAACAGGACAATCAGCCCCTTACCATCCGCCCGTGCTGTCACCAGTGGCGTGCCGTCTTCCAACCAGGCCCAACTGCGCTCTGACGTATCAGCGCCCGGGCGCGCCAAAACCTGGCGCCGAACTTCAACGTCCTCCGCCACAACAAGGTCTGCAAACGGACTACCCTCACCAAAACCACCCAGCGTCTGTGGCTCTTCCCAGGTCAGAGCGCCGCCAAAAGCTCGACCACCGCCCCGCAAAGGCACTGGCAGAAGTGACCTCTCCACATTCACGCTGGCATCTTGCGACGCATCTGCAAGCACGGGGCCGGAAAATCTGATGAGCACACCGCCATCTGTCACCCATTCTGCCAATGCATCAGCATCGCCGTCCCGCAACCGTCCGATATCATCCAGAATGATTACAGTGGCATCAGAGGCTGCCAGATTACTGATCGTATCGGTACGGAACAGGGCATAAGGTGATAATGCCTGCTGCAAATAGAATCGACTATCGAGCAAAGTGCCCGATGTCCCATCTGTACTGCCTGCAAGGCCAACCTGCGCACGCCGCGTGCTGGCATCAGCCAGTTGCACCGCAGCAGCAGAGCGCACCCCGGCAAGGCGGATCTGGCCAATTTCATTGCGCAGCGTAAGCGGCAGGTCGATCTCGATCTCAGTCTCTGTTGCCCCTTCCGGCAGCAAAAACTCAGTCTGCTCTATCAAACGCCCATCTCTGGCCAGAATACTGACCTGCCCGGACTGTTCGCGCTCAACGGCAGTCGGCGACTGAACCACCGCCTGCAAACTGTCAGAGCGATACGTAATGCTCGATAACACCAGCGACAACTCATCTGGCACGTAGGCGGTCACTGTTCCGTAATCATCCAGCCGACGCAGAAACTGGCGCTCGTCAATATCCGGCCCTGTAAACACACCATCGCTGAGCCAACGAATATCAAGACCATCCCCAAGTCCGGCAAGCGCTGGTGCCGCAGCACTCAGCACACGCACCCTGTCACTCGTGAGAGCGACAGGCTCAATCGTGTCACTCAGACGCGCAAGCTGATCTGCCGTTATCGGACCGACAAGAGAGCTTGCCGTCTGAGCCGAGACAACCGGTGAGGTCCGTAATAACCAGATCTGCCGATCTGTCCCATCAACCTCGCTGGCAATCCCGGCCAACGTGTTCTGGCGCAATGACCAACCATCTGCAGCCGCCCAGCCATCATCCAGAACGATCAGCACAGGGCCGGAACGCGCCAACCGCTCCGGTACGTTCAGAAACGGGCCAGCCAGCGCAATGATGACAGCTGCCAGGATTAACAGCCTTAACAGCAGAATATACCAGGGGGTACGGCTTGGGGTTTCCTCCGTGTTCGAAAGTTGTCGAAGGAAAAAGTAACCGGGAAATGCCAACCGCTTCGGCGCTTGTGGCAACGCACGCAATAGCAGCCAGATCACCGGCAAGAGGGCCAGTCCGGAGAGGATCAGCGGCGCTGAAAAACCGAGTTCGGCTGGCAACATCAGACAAGCGCCTCCGGAGCCAGCGCCCGGTAGAGGGCACTCAATGCAGTCTCTGGGGTGTGATCGGTGCGATGGGTCATGAACGACCAGCCGTAATAGCGACACATATCCGTGAGCCAGCTCTGATGCGCGCGGAACAGCTTTCTATATTCCCCGGCCACAGCTGCCGCGTCCCCGAATAACAACGCTGGCATACCATGCGCCCGGTCAAGAAACTCGGTGCGTCCTTCAAAGCGATAATCTTCTTCTGACGGATCAATCACCTGAACAAGATGAGCAGACGCCCTCTCTGTAGCAATCGCCTTGAGGCGTGGCTCAAGCTCCACAGGCGGCAGAAAAAAATCACTGAAGATCACATATTTTTTCTCGCCAGCTGCAGTCACTACAGGCGGCAGTCGGTCCGCGCTGAAATCTTCGGTGACAATCTCTGCTGCAAAAGTCTCAACCGCCCGCCGGCCCATGAACGGGCGACGGCCACTCCCCGCATAACCGGTGCGCTCACCGGCGCGTGCCAGTAGCGCACAAAGCGCCGTCGCCAGCACATCAGCCCGCCGCCGTTTGCTGGGTAGTTTAGCCATGCTGGCATAGTCCATGCTGAGACCGGGGTCGCGCCAGAGCCAGGCCGTTGCCGCCACTTCCCATTCTCGCTGTCGGATATAGAGCCGATCATCATTACGAGCCGATTGGCGCCAGTCTATTTGGGTACTGACGTCCCCTTCCACAAACGGGCGAAATTGCCAGAACGTCTCTCCACTGCCTGCCCGGCGCCGACCATGCACACCTGCCAATACTGTATTGGCAAGGTGATCCGCTTCCAGCAGGAGCGCCGGCAGACTGCCTGCGGCCTCTTCTGCCTCATGGTGCAAGGCCTCGCGGGCAGATGACGGTTGATCGGATTGGGGCATTTTAGTCTCAGGTTTCCCCGTCCACTAAACGATGGAGCGGACCAGATTATCGATGACAATATCAGTCGTCAGACCTTCCGCCCGCGCCGCAAATGTCAGCGCCATACGGTGACGCAGGATCGGCGCTGCCAGCGCTGCAATATCATCAGGCGATGGTGCCTCACGCCCGTTCATCAGCGCTCTCGCCCGAACTGCAAGACTAAGTGCCTGGCTCGCGCGTGGCCCCGGTCCCCAGGCAATCAGGTCGGTTCGATCATCATCCTCCAGGGCACCCGGTCGCGCGGCACGCACGAGTGTCAAAATGCGCTCCACGATCTGTTCACCAATCGGCATCGCCCGCACCATCTGCTGCGCCGCCATCAAGTCAGCAGGCGTCATCGCCGCTGCAGGCTCAATCACCGCCGTGCCCGTGGTTGCTGCCAGCATCTGCCGCTCTGCACTTTCAGAGGGGTAATCGATATTGATCTGCAACAAGAAGCGGTCGAGCTGCGCTTCGGGCAGCGGATAGGTACCCTCCTGCTCAATCGGATTCTGGGTCGCCAGCACATGAAACGGTGTTGGCAAATCGCGGCGTTGTCCCGCAACAGTGACATGGTGCTCCTGCATGGCCTGCAAAAGGGCTGACTGAGTGCGCGGGCTCGCCCGGTTGATCTCATCAGCCATCAGAAGCTGACAAAAAATCGGCCCCTCGATGAACCGGAAGCTTCGCCGTCCGTCGGCATTTTCCTCCAGAACCTCGGAGCCAAGCACATCGGCTGGCATGAGATCTGGTGTAAATTGTATGCGCTTGTCACTTAGCCCGGTCACTTTCGCACAGCTTGCCACCAGCAGAGTCTTGGCAAGGCCTGGCGCCCCCACCAATAAGGCATGGCCACCGGCCAGGAGGGCAATAAGCATTTCCTCAATCACACGTTCCTGACCAAACACAACTTCGCCGAGCGCAGCGCGGGCAGTTTGCATCTTTCGCGAGAGATCAGTGAATTGAGCGAGGATATCAGTCGTCTGGGGGGCCAGGCCGGAGCCGGAATCAGTCATGCAGGTGTCCTGTTCAGGTGTCTTGTACGCTTGAAGTTAGAGTATCTGCCCTCTTTTTCCCTGTTCCGTGACCTTTTGACAACGAAAACAAGCGGCAATGGACATATCGTCATCTTGGGGATTGAATATTAACCCTGTCGTTGCAACATATACAGTTCAAGTATTTGTCGCGAGGGGTCGAAATGGAATCCGAAAACAAACTCACCATCTGGGGTTTCCTGAAGGGAATCGTCAAAGCCGTCATTGGCGCAGCTCTATTGCTGCAGGCACTGCTCTTTTTGGTGCTACTCATTGTCTTCACCGGCATCATTACTGGTGCCATGTCAGAAGCTGGCGGTGGCTCTGGCCAAACTGCTCAAGTTCCTGAAGGCTCGGCACTATTGGTGAACCCGAGAGGTGTTCTGGTTGAACAGGCAGCTGAAGTCGACCCATTCGAAGAAGCGCTCGCTGACGCCTATGGCGCCAGCAACCCGGCAGAAATTCAGGTCCACGACCTGACAAAGGCGATCCGCGCAGCGGCTGATGATGAACGCATCGAAGCGCTGGTTCTGGACCTCGGTGGCCTCATGGTTCCTTCTGTATTCTCCAGCAAGATGCAGCTGATCGTGCAGGAAATCGAAACTTTTAAAGAAAGCGGTAAGCCGGTGATCGCCGTTGGCGACTATTACTCACAGGAGCAATACTACATTGCATCCCACGCTGATGAAGTATTCATGCACAATTATGGTGCGATCCTCATCTATGGTTATGGCCGCTACCGCACATATTATAATGAGCTGCTGACAGAAAAGTTGAATGTCACCAACCATATTTTCCGGGTTGGCACATACAAATCTGCTCTGGAGCCAGTGCTGCGTAACGACATGTCGGAGGAAGCCAAGGAAGCAAACCTCGCTTATCTCAATGTGCTGTGGAATGATTACACCAGTACTGTTGAGACAGCGCGCGGGTTAGAGCCTGGCACAATCAACAATTACGCGAACAACGCGGCTGAAGTTATCGGCCTGGCTGATGGCGACCTCGCTCAAACAACAGTGAATGTTGGTCTTGTTGATCAACTGATGACGCGGCAGGAGCAAATTGATCACATCAAAGGCATCGTCGGTGAAGATGATGACGAAGATGGCTTCAAGCGTGTTGGCTATCGCACATACCTGAGCTCTGTTGATGATGATGAAAACACGGACGCACCGGACGTCGCGATCATCACAGCTGCTGGTACAATCGTTGACGGTAATGCGCCTGTTGGTGTCGCAGCCGGCGACCGCATTGCTGACTACCTCAAGGACGCCCGGGAAGACGAAGATGTCAAAGCGGTTGTTCTGCGTGTCGACAGTGGCGGTGGCAGTGCCTTTGCTTCTGAAGTGATGCGCACTGAGGTGCTGGCCCTGCAGGAAGCAGGCAAGCCAGTTGTCGTCTCCATGGGCTCTCTGGCCGCTTCCGGTGGCTACTGGATCGCAGCTGACGCTGACGAGATCTGGGCTGCACCGACAACAATCACTGGCTCAATCGGTATCTTCGGCATGATCCAGACCCTGGAAAACACAGTCAGCCAGGCAGGTATCTATTCCGATGGTGTTGGCACGACAGACCTTTCCGGTGTTATCGGTGCGGGCCTCGGTCCATTGCCACAGGAATTCTCCGACATCATGCAGCTTTCAATCGAAGCTGGTTACGAGCGGTTCCTGAAAATCGTTGGCGAAGGACGTGGGTTCACTCGTGACGAGGTTGATGCAATCGCACAAGGCCGTGTCTGGATCGGCGAAACAGCCAAGGAAATCGGTCTTGTAGATCAGCTCGGTTATTTCGAGGATGCGATAGAATCTGCGGCAAATCTCGCTGGCATTCAGGATGACTATGATGTTGTCAGACTGGAAAGCGACAAGACCCGTTTCGAGATGTTCCTTGAATCCCTCTCCGGCGCCGCAGCCCGTCATGGCCTGATCAAGGCTGATGATGTGATCTTTGGTGGCACAGAAGGTCTGGAAGTCTCTGGCTTGCGTCGCCTGATTGCTGAAGCCCAGAACGAAGCTGCATTCTATGACAGCTTCAATGATCCAAACGCGATCTACGCCCGCTGCCTCGAATGTGAGCCAGCACGCTAAGCATCAGCTTTAAACGGATGTGTGGAACAGTTGCACTGGCCACACATCCCGAACGCCTTAAACTGCGCAGCAGGCTTGAAACTCCAGCCTGCTGCGCCAGTTTAACACTATGAGTGATCTCTTTGCCCTTGCCTCCCGCATGTCGGACTTGTCCGCTGGCACCGGCCTGCCGCCGGTAGACAAGTGGAACCCGGATTATTGCGGCGAGATTGACATGGTGATCCGCAAGGATGGCCTGTGGTTCCATGAAGGCACTCCCATCGGCAGACCACAGCTTGTCAGGCTGTTCTCCACCGTGTTGAAGCGTGAGGCAGAGGACTATTTCCTCGTTACGCCAGTTGAGAAGCTCAAAATCACCGTCGAAGATGCCCCCTTCCTCGCCGTGGACATGAACGTCACTGATCAGGGCACGCCGCAACAGCAACTGCATTTCCGTACCAATGTGGGTGATGAAATCATCGCCGGACCAGAAAATGCCCTGATCTTCCGCACAGGCGATGCCGCAGAAGAGCTGGTGCCCTATCTGCATGTGCGCCGTGGGCTTGAGGCAAAACTATCGCGGCCCGTTTATTATCAGTTGGCTGAGCTCGTCGCAGGCGACCCGCCCTGTATTCTCAGCAACAGTACAACATTTTCTTTCGCACCCAGCGAAGAAGGGGCACCTGCATGAGCAAGCCCCTGACCGAGACGGTGTCTGGCCCTTCGAGCACATGGCGCAGTGAAATCAACGCCGCGCTGAACGCGCCAGAGCCATTTGATACACGCAGCATCTTCCACGAACTAAACCCGCATCTGAAGCAGTCCCCCATCTTTCAGCGTCCGATGAAAGAGTACCGCCCTGCCGCCGTTCTCTTCCCGATCATCGACCGGCCAGAAGAACCCAGCGTATTGCTCACTATACGCTCGAACGACATGCCCTCTCATGCCGGGCAGATCAGCTTTCCCGGTGGCCGCGTGCAGGAAGAAGACCGGGACCATACTGACACCGCCTTGCGCGAGACATGGGAAGAAGTCGGCATAGAGCGAAACTACGTGGAAGTCATGGGTGACATGGGGCTTCATCTTGGCGGCATGGGCTTTGCCGTCACGCCCGTCGTCGGTGTGGTCAATCCGGGTGCAAACTTCACGCCCTGCCCACGCGAGGTGCAGGGCATGTTTGAAGTGCCGCTGGGGCACCTCTTCGACCTCGACAAGCACATAATCGAAGAGCGGGAAAATAATGGCGTCAAATACCGCATGCCCGCCATTCCATATGGTGAGTTTCACATCTGGGGCCTGACAGCAGGGATCATCAACTCACTGGCCAAGGCCGTTCATGACAGGCGCGATGGATGAGTAACCTGCCAGTAGAGAGGCTGCCAGACACACACACACCGCATTTCAGCTGGATCAGCCACCCGTCTTTGACCAGGATCATGCAAGCGCTGGAAACCCACCGCGAAGACAGCGCCATGTTTGTCGGCGGCTGTGTGCGTGACAGCCTGCTCGGCAAACCACCTCAACTCGGACAGGACGACACCCCGACAGACATTGACATCGCTACCACGCTGCTCCCGGATGAAACGATTAAGGCACTGGAAACAGCTGGCCTCAAGGCAATCCCCACCGGCTATGACCACGGCACCATCACCGCCGTCGCTGACGGGCACGTGGCGGAAATCACCACATTACGCGCTGATGTTGAGACCGATGGTCGACATGCAACTGTTGCGTACACGCAGGATTGGCAGCAGGACTGGCGACGCCGTGACTTCGCTATCAATGCCATGTACCTCACGCCGGACGGTGCATTGTTTGACCCGGCAAGTGGCTGGCATGACCTGCAAAACAACCAGGTTGTCTTCATTGGCAATGCCCAAACCCGTATTCGCGAAGACTATCTGCGCATTTTGCGCTTCTACCGGTTTTCTGCACGCTACGCACACGAAGTAGACCATACGGGCCATGAGGCCTGTACGAATCTTGCATCAGGTCTGCAGCAGATTTCCTCCGAACGCATCACAACAGAACTGAGGAAAATTCTCATTGGTCCGCGCCTGCCCTTTATACTCGAAGCCATGCGCGACGCAGATATTCTCAGCACCATTATACCACAACCCGCAGACATCTCTTGCGCCAGTCAGCTCTCTCAGCTTGCTGAAGAGACGGATCACATCAGTGCGGAACTCCACCTCGCAGCCCTGTGGGAAAACTCCCAGGACGTGACAGAACGTCTGCGCTTATCCAATGCACAAAGTCAGCGTATGCATGCGGCACGCAACCATGCAGACTGGCTTGCGACACAACCGGATGAAGCGCGCGCACGAGAGTTACTCTACCGTCATGGTACGGAAGCCTTACAGGACGCCAGCCTGCTTCTTGGCGCCAGAGACCGTGAAGCAGGTCTGGAAACATCCCGCTGGCACACACTCTTCACCCTGTCAGCGCGCTGGACACCGCCCAGCTGTCCGTTCTCTGCAGCAAATTTCATTGGACGCGGCCTGCCCATCGGGCCCGCCATCGGCAAGGCGCTGGCAACAGCCGAGCAGGGCTGGATCGCGGCAAATTATCCGACGGACCGAAATCAGATTGATGAGATCATCAGCAACACCGTCGAGGCGGTACAAAAGACCCTGCCATCTTCAGTTTGAGGGACAGTTAATCATTCCTTAAACTCGCCCCTGTCTGCTGCGCCCATGACGAGTGGCGACCAACCATACCCTAAACTGATCAAAGATTTTCTGAGCGTAATAGAGTCTCAGAAAAAATACAGTCCGTATACACTACGAAACTATGAGCACACACTCAGCCTTTTTGAGGCGTTCCTGACTGAGCATCTGGGCCACACGCCGCACCTGCGCGACCTTGCCACCTTGCGCCTGATGGATTTCCGCGCCTTTCTGGCCAGCCGCAAGAATGAAGGCCTCGGCGCCAGCACCTTGCGCGGCGATCTCTCTGCCATCCGCAGCTTCTATAAGTTTCTCAAGAAAACATATGGCCTCGACAATCCTGAGCTGAAAACACTGCGCTCACCAAAGCTGCCACCGCGCCTGCCACGCCCCCTCGCCCGGCAGGATGCGGAGAATGTACGCGACACGCTCGCTGAAAAACATCAGCAGCAGGATGACTGGCAAGCTGCGCGAGACCTTGCACTCGTCACACTCCTCTATGGCGCGGGCCTGCGCATCTCGGAAGCGCTGGCCCTGAATTGGACAGACGCGCCCTTTGGCGACTCTGTGCGCATCAACGGCAAAGGCGGTAAGACCCGCCTTGTACCAATCCTGCCTGCCATTCACGACGCCATCGCCAGATATCGCACAGCCTTATGGGCAGACAAAAAAGCGCAACGCTATCCCGATCTCTGGGATGAAACGGTGGAACCAGCCCCGCTCTTTTTCTCAGCCAGAGGCAAGAAACTCAGCTCGCGCATGGCCCAGAAAACAATGCAGGATCTGCGCACCCAACTTGGCCTGCCAGACAGTGCGACGCCGCATGCCTTGCGCCACTCCTTTGCCACCCACCTTCTCTCTGCCAGCGGCGACCTGCGCGCCATCCAGGAACTGCTCGGCCACAGTTCTCTTGCTGCCACTGAGCGCTATACAGCCGTCGATAACGAAGAACTTCTGCGCGCTTATAAAGCCGCCCACCCCCGCGCTTCATAAACAGTGGGCTAGCTTGGCACATCCTCCTATATGAATATTGCAGCTTGACTGTCCAACATACTCGACTGATGCTTCATATGTTGGGTCTACTGCTGGAGAATAAGCGGGTCATTTTGATGCCCCCTGAAAGAGAGCCTGACATATGTCCAATTTCTTGAAGCTTTGTGTTTGCGTCATCCTCCTTGGTTCGCAATCTGTCGTTGCCGCATTGGCAGCAGACACATTCTCTGAACAAGCCGACGCGATTGTTGCAGAATGGACGGAGACACTCGCCCCCACCTTTCGGGAGCTGGCAGAACTCCCCGAAGAAGAATTTATACCTGCCTGGCAAAGCGAATATGAAGGCTGGATCAGCAAACTGCGCGCCTTACCGGGTTATAAAGCTGGCAGCACCGACGCCGAACGCTATGAAGCCCGCATATATTATGAATGGTCCATCGGCCGCCTGCTCTATCCGCGATATCAGGCCGGCGTTACTGGCAATCCTGATTATCAGCCAAGCGCTTCTTATTATGACTTTATGGAAGATCTGGAGCTGGACCGGGAGGATTATCTGGACCTCGAAGAATACACTGGCTTCCTGGTGCGCAAGCGGAACATTGAATCAGATGAAATTATTGAAGCGCGTGGCGACACCCTGAACAATGGCACGCGCGACCTCACAGCAAAACGCCTTGCAAACAGGGCATACACTTCAGAGCCAATCAGGTGTTTTCTGGAACGTCAGGCCCTGGAGCATTGGCTGGAAGATTATGATGCAGACGGACTGACGGCAGAGCCAGCCGACATAGCTGCAGCCTGTCCCGGACCGGAAAGTGACGCCTTGCTGGAACAAGTTGCTGCTGAGCAAAAAGAGCGCGACGGGCATACTATAGAAGTCTTCAAGTCCGTTGACGGCCACGACCTTGAAATGCACGTCTTTGTGCCAGAGGGGCTGACAGAACCTGCACCAGTTATGGTCTGGCTGCATGGTGGCGGCTGGTATTTTGGTTCATGGAGCTGGTGTGGCCCATGCACCTGGTACAAGGAGCGTGGGATGGTGGTCGCACAGGTTGAGTACCGCATTACCGGTCGTCACGGCTCCGAAATCTCGGACAGTTACGAAGATGCCCTTGATGCGATTGAATGGATGCGTACCAATGCTGCAAAGTTTGGCGGTGACCCCGCGAGAGTTGGGGTATCCGGCTTTTCTGCTGGCGGCCATTTGTCCATGGCAGCCGCAACCTTTGCAGCCGAGGGGCCATCAAGACCAGATCTAACTGTATCAATTTCCGGCTGCACTGATCTATTGAATGATCCTTACACTGTCCGTTTATCCGGTGGCGAGGAGCGCGCACGTGCACTGTCGCCGCGCTTTTCACCCAATGCAGATGCGCCGCCAATATTTATGGCAAATGCGCAATATGATTCAGATTGCAGCTTTGAGGAAGCTGAAGATTTCGCCACCAAACAAGAAGAGCTTGGTGCTGACATCGTCTTCCTGCCGCAACCTAACCGCGGTCACTTCTTCCTCAGAGATGCCGACCGCGCCGCACAGACCAAAGCAGCCGTGGAAGAGTTCCTGACAGAGCGCGGTTTCTGAGCCACGTAAATAACTACCCCCACTCTTCATCCTGAAGATTGTGTTTGCGACGCTTATTCAGGGTGACGATCACCGGCTGTCCTTGAACCACTGGAATGCTTCTTCGCCACCAACACGTTCGAGGAGAATGCGGTCCAATTCGGCCTGACATTCATACGCCTCAGTGCCAGGCCTAACAACTCCTCGCCTCGTTAGTAAAAGTAGCATTTCTTCATTGGCTCGAATGGATTGTTCAACATACTGTAAAGCTTTACAATATTGGCGAGCTGTTATTAGTCTACTCAGCAAGGTGAAACTCTTCTTGCCTAGCTCAGGTTGTTGATGAGCGTCTAAATCAAGACCGTATTCCACTAAAATGTCAAGATTTCGCCAACTCCCAGTTTGCCTAGCAATAAAAGATGCTTCGGTGAGAGCATTCAAACTTCCAGCATAATTAGCATTGGGATCAGCCCCGCTTTGCAATAATGCCTCAAGGTAACGACTGTCCGTGTAGGCCGCAGCAATGGAAATCGGCAAGTAACGTTCTAAGATCAAATGATCAGGATTTGCTCCTGCTTGTATCAAAGAGCGAATGCCTGGGACACTACGGCACTGCACCGCCCAAAAAATGGGCGTGATACCATCAGCCCCCTCTGAATTTGGATTAGCCCCAGCGACCACCAGTGATGCAACACGCGCGCTATTACCGCTGCACGCTGCATCTGCGAGGGCCTTCGCCTGCGTATCGGCAAAGACATCTCCGCTGCTGCGCCCGCCAAATAGGTTGACGTCAAATCCTGTCTGCGCACAGGCCGGCAGTGTCAGCATAAAAGTCGCAGCAATAATTTTCAGAACAGACTTCACAAACACTCTCCCTGTTCAGTTGTGTATGAAGACTATCCCAAAACCTCCCACCCGTCATCCTGAAAGACCCACCCTCGCGCGTCATCCTGAAGATCGCGGAAGCGATCATTCAGGACCCATGGCCTTAAAAACTGCCACACCAGACCAAGGCTATTCTTCAAACAGAATCATCCCACACTAATCAGCCCTGCACCATAGACCCTGAATCTGCGCATCGTTAGCACGATGCTTGTTCAGGGTGACGGACTGGCACGCCTCAGGCAGAATAATGGGCCGGGAATTGCACCGCGAACTCGCGTGTGGCGCG
This sequence comes from Aquisalinus sp., assembly GCA_022763145.1. GTDB lineage: Bacteria > Pseudomonadota > Alphaproteobacteria > Caulobacterales > Parvularculaceae > Aquisalinus. Next base: position 22,884 of record JALEGM010000168.1, read on the forward strand.
CTTGTCGATCTTGCCGGTGCCGCCTCGTGGCAGTTGCTGCGGGGAAATCCAGATGCGCTCCGGCACCTTGAAGCCGGCAATGTTGCCTTTCAGGAAGCTGTGCAATTCGCCCGCATCCACCGTGTTTTCGCCCGGATAGACCACCGCGCCAACAATCTCGCCCATCTTGTCATCCGCAATCCCAAAAACGGTTGCTTCCATCACGCCATTATATTTGTAGATTTCGTTCTCCACCTCGAGGCAGGAAATATTTTCGCCACCGCGGATGATCAGCTCTTTCAGGCGGTCCACGATATAGACGAACCCATCCTCATCAAGCTTGCCGAGGTCGCCCGTCTTGAACCAGCCGTCTTTCGTCAGCACACGATTGGTTTCCTCTTCCATGCCGAGATAGCCGCGGAAGTTTGCCGGGCTCTTGATACAGATTTCGCCCACTTCACCGACAGGCAACTCATTCATCTCCTGATCGAAGATCGCCACTTTCGTCACGGGCGGCACAGCGCGCCCCGTGGAATCCGGTCTTGCCTGATAATCCGTCAGCGCATTGATACAGCCAAGCGCGTTCGTTTCGGTCAGACCATAGCCGGAAGAAGAATTGATCGCCGGAAACTTTTCTTTCATTTCCATCACATGATGTGCAGGCCGCTTCGCACCACCAGTTGCAATATCACGCAGGCCAGAAAGCTGTTCCGGGCTCGCGGCTTCCACAATCTCGTGCGACTGGGTCGGCACCATCAACAGGTTGGTGATGTTCTCATCATCAATCAGCTTCAAGGCGTCCTGCACATCCCAGCGATACATGAAGACAATCTTCCGCCCCCCGAGATAGGACAAGAGGAAGGAGGAGTGCGATGCCGTCACATGGAACAGTGGCAACGTCACCAGCATGGCCGGGTTCTCCGGGCGCACATTGGCATTCGGGCGCAGCGTTTCGATCACATTCAGCAGCAAAGACCAGGACAGAACCGCGCTGACAACACCGCGATGGGTCAACAACACGCCCTTCGGCTTGCCGGTCGAACCGGAGGTATAAAGAATGCAGAAGTCACTCTCCGGGTCGATTGCCACTGGCGGCATTTCCGGCGAGGCATCTTTTGTCAGTTCCTCAAAACTTGCATCCGCAAGATCGCTTTCCTCAACAGCAGAAATCAGCGTCAGACCAAGCTCTTCCTTATGCGGATGCAGGAAGCTGATGCGCTTGGCGTCGCCAACCACAATCTTCGCCCCACTGTCGGTCAGCGCATAGCAAAGCTCTTCCGCCTGCCACCAGGCATTCAGCGGCAAGACAGTCCCACCTGCCGCGATAATGCCGAGATAAGCAATGCACCATTCCGGGTAATTACGCATGGCAATGGCAATCCTGTCGCCCGGCTTCACGCCATAAGTATCGATCAGGACATTGGCAAACTGGCACCCCTTGGCCCAGACTTCCTTAAACAGATAGCGTTTGTCCTGATACACCATAAATTCCTGATCAGCGAATTCCTGGGTCTTCACGGCCAGAATATCGCGCAGGGACATATTCGACATGTTGAACACACGCTCATAGTCAACGCCGCGAATGGTGCCCGGCTGGCAGCCGAACATGGGCTCCTCGGCCAGGAATTTCTCAACCGTGGCCTGGATCTCTTCCGTCTTGAGCGGCG
>JALEGM010000169.1 GCA_022763145.1 Aquisalinus sp.
ATCGTTGTTTTGCGCGGTGGGCGCGTGCCCGTTCAGTTGCACCTGAAACTGGGGTCAGATCATCCGGACTGGCGTCTTTCCGTCACCGGGGATGATGGCCGGGTTGAGGCGGATTACATTCGCGATGTCACGCGGGTGCAGCAGGCAGGCGCTTATATCGAGTTTGCCGAGAACCTGCGCAGCAATATCGCCGACAGCGCCAGCCTGACAGGGCAGGGCCTGATGGCATCCGGAAAATATCTGGCTGCACAGGCAGGGTTATTGGGCCGCAGTGACAGTTTTTACGTTTCTATACGGAACAGTGTTGCTCAGTTCTATCAAGATCTGGGCGCACAAGCGGATAATCTTGATGGCGCGCAAGGCCTGCGCGTTGTCGAGGTTTGCGAGAAAATCGCCGATCAAACAGAGATACCCGCAAAGGCTTCGACCACGGCAGTGTCGCCCACGCAAGGTACGGCGCCTTCTGTACTGGTGCTGGGGGGAACCGGTTTTATCGGCTCGGCGCTAGTTCGCAAGTTAATCGACAGAGGCGAAAATGTGCGTGTACTGGCGCGCAATACGGCGAACCTGCCGGCGCACTTCCACGGCGAAAAGGTGGATATCGTCCGGGGCTCGATTTCCGATACTGAAGCGCTGGCAGCGGCCATGCGCGATGTGCCTCATGTGGTCAATCTTGCCCATGGCGGGGGTGGCGACAGCTGGGCGGCCATTCGCGCGGCCCTTGTAGGCGGGGCTGAAAAAGTCGCGGAAGCCGCGCGTGATACCGGTGTGAAGAAGCTCGCACATGTTGGCTCCATCGCGGCACTTTATCTGGGGGATCCCGACACGACAATTCGCCATGATACGCCGGTTGACCCTCTGAAAGAGGAGCGTGCTGATTATTCCCGCGCTAAGGCTGAGGCTGATCTTATGCTGCTGGAAATGCATAAAGATCAGGGTGTGCCGGTCAGTCTTTTCCGTCCCGGCGTTGTTCTGGGACAGGGCACATCGCCATTCCATAGTGGCATCGGTTTTTATAATCGCGATCGGGTTTGTCTGGGCTGGAATTCCGGTACCAATCCGTTGCCACTGGTTCTGGTGGATGATGTGGCAGAAGCCCTGATGCTCGCCATGCTGGAATGTGAGGCTAACGATCTGGCTGGACAGTGCTTCAATCTGGTGGGGGATGTGCGCCTCAGTGCCCGTGATTACACGGCGGAACTGGCTGCCGCGACGGGGCGGCCACTGGTTTATCGCCCGCAATCGCTCTGGCAGCAGCAGGCAGGGGAAGTCAGCAAATGGGCAATCAAGCAGGTCGGTGGCCGCAAGGTAGCTTTCCCGTCAATGCGTGATTTGCGCTCACGCGGACTGGTCTCACCGTTTGATATTTCTCATGAAAAGACAACATTGAACTGGCAGCCTGTCAGTGATCGCACCGTCTTTATAGATCAGGCTATCTGCATTCATGGCAAGCCGTAAGCAGACGATCTACCATATCTTTTCGACTTTCGCGGTGGGGGGGCCACAGCGGCGCTTTGCCATGCTGGCACGGGAAATGCCGGACTATCATCATGTCATTTCCGCAATGGACAATCAGTATGAGGCTGAGTTCCTGTTACAAGGGCATTGTTCTTATCAATGCCATCCCGTGAGCATTCAAAAAAGCGGCGGTTTCAGCGTGTCTAATATCAAACACCTTCGCGAGCAGATGCAGGAGTTATCGCCAGATATACTGTGCACGTATAACTGGGGCAGTATCGAAGCGGTGATTGCCAATGGGGGGCAGGTTTCCGGCAAGGCACTGGTGCCGCATTTGCACTTCGAGGACGGATTTGGCCCGGATGAAAGTCCGGCGAAACAGAACTGGAAACGTGTCTTGGCGCGCCGCCTGTTTTTGCGCAACACGCAAGTGGTTGTGCCGTCCAGAGTGCTCGAAAATCTGGCGACCCGAAAATGGGGGCTGCCTGCCCCACGCATCAAATATATGCCGAATGGGGTCAGTCTAGAGCGCTTTCAGCCAGTGGAGGGAAGTGGGGATGACCGCCTGGCAATCGGTACTCTTGGCGCGCTGCGCGCAGAAAAAAACATCGCTCGGCTTATACGCGCTTATCAGCAGGCGGATATTGCTGACAAGGCAAGGTTGGTGATCGCTGGTGACGGGCCTGATCGACCCCATCTGGAAGCTCTCGTAAAAGAGCACGGCCTGCAAGGGGATGTGACGTTTTCAGGGCATACAGATAAACCGGAAGAAGTCTATGCCGGGTTTGATCTCTTCGCACTTTCCTCTGACACAGAGCAGATGCCGATTGCCTTGCTGGAAGCCATGGCTAGCGGCTTACCCGTTGTGGCGACAGATGTAGGAGATGTCGCCAGTATGGTATCGAGCGAGAACACTCCTTACGTGCTGCAAAAATCTGACGAAGCCGGTTTTGCACGCGCGCTGGCTACACTTGTGGGTAACAGGGAAGTGCGCCTCGAAGTGGGTAGACATAACCGTCAGCAGGTTGCAGAGCATTTCAGTCAGGAACAAATGACCAATCAGTATAAGGTGTTATTCAGACAGATACTGTCCGGGTCTCTGTAGACAGGAACGCCTCAAACATAATCAGGCTCCACAGCTCCTGACTGAGATTGCGCTGACTTTTCTTATGTTCGCTTATCATCGTCTCGATTCGACTGACATCAAACATACCTGATGTGCGCCAGCGATTACTGTTCGCCAGTAACTGCAAGGGATTATTCTGCTCAGCACGCAGCCAATGTGCAACTGGTAAGCCGAAACCCTGCTTTGGACGATACAGAATATCGCGCGGCACGCGTTTCTCCAGCGCGCGCTTCAGGACCAGCTTCCCTTCATGGCCTTCCAGTTTGTGCTGCGGTGGCAGTTTGCAGGCCCATTCCACCAGGCGATGATCAAGCAGGGGCGGGCGCACCTCCAGCGAATGCGCCATGGAGGCGCGGTCAATTTTGGTTAGCATGCGCCCTGGTAACCAGGTGTTCAGATCAACATATTGCGCTGCCAACAGAGAGTCGTCCGTGTCAGCCTTATCCATCAACATCTCGACATGCTGCACTGAATTATGGTCTGCGGTTGCTGCCATAAAGTCCCGATGCAGCATGGATTGCACATCTTCCGGTCGATTGATCGTTACCGCTCGGAAATAACTCTCTGCCGTCGTTTCGCTTAAGGACCTGAAGCCTGACTTCAGTCGTAAGGGGCGCGGTGCATTATCAAGAGCAGGGTAGAGGTGCGCCAGAGTGGAGAATAGCGGTTGCCGCAAGGCGTGTGGCATCAAAGCGCGCACGCTTTCTTCCTTGAGGAAGAAAGGATAACGGCGGTAGCCAGCAAAGAGCTCATCGCCGCCATCTCCGGAGAGTGCAACCGTCACATGCTGCCGTGTTTTCTGGCAGACAAGATATGTTGGCAGGGCTGATGTGTCTGCGAATGGCTCACCATAGACGGCGGCAATTCGCGGGATCAGGGAAGTGACATCTAGTGTTGCAACTTCCTCTGTATGCTGTGTGCCATAGATAGAAGATATCTGCCGTGCATAATCGCGTTCGTCATGAGAGC
>JALEGM010000170.1 GCA_022763145.1 Aquisalinus sp.
GCATGGGCATCGCCTGGGTCTCTTTCGCGACCTATGCTGTTGGTGCGTGGGGTATTGATTATGTATCTCGGGCTTTTCCGGAAGCAGACCTGATTAGATTTCTGGTCATATTCGGGATCATCAACGGGACCACTTATGCCGGTGGCACCTGGTTTGGAGGTTATCTTACCGATAAGATGGGGAAGAAAGACAAGGGGGCTTATGCCTTCGTGCCCGCTGTTGGCGTGCTGATCGCTATTCCGGTATTGGTATTCTCTATGTGGACCGGTAGTCTTGTGGTTCACGTTGCCTGCATCGCAGTTTTCCTGTTCGTGCTAGGCTTTTATCTTGGGCCATCATTTTCTGTGGCTCAGACCCTGGCTCCGGTTAATGTCAGGGCTATGTCCACAGCATTGTTCTTCTTCATATTGAACATTATTGCTCTTGGTGGAGGGCCCACTTTTGTTGGCCTCATGAGTGACGCTCTTTTGCAATCAAATGGGGATGAAACGCAGTCTCTACGTATTGCCATGACATTCCTGGCGATACCGATGGTGATTTCTCTGATCGCTTTTTACTGGACATCGAAGAAACTGCCAGAGGATTGGATCAAGGCAGAAGAACGTAATCGAGACGGTGCATCCTGATCCAGAAGCGGGTTGGCTTGTCATGCGGGTTTAGCTTATAGAGGCGTCCTTTATTAAAGGACGCTCTCATATGCCCAAGCGCATTCTCATTACTTCTGCCTTGCCATACATCAATGGCATAAAGCATCTGGGTAATCTGGTGGGCTCGATGCTGCCAGCCGACGTCTATGCGCGTTTTGAGAGAGCGAGGCAGAACGAGGTTGTGTTTATCTGCGCGACGGATGAACACGGCACGCCTGCAGAACTTGCCGCACTCAAAGAGCAAAAGACCGTAGAAGAGTATTGCGCGGAACAACATGAGGTTCAGGCAAGAGCAGGGGAGTTGTTTGGCCTTTCCTACGACTATTTTGGTCGCTCATCGAATTCATCCAACCATGTATTGACCCAGCATTTTGCGACCGTTCTGGAAGAAAAGGGTCTGATTGAAGAGCGCATCGACAAGCAGGTTTACTCGGTGGATGACGCTCGTTTTTTACCGGATCGCTACGTAGAGGGTACTTGCCCGAACTGCGGGTACGAAAAGGCGCGTGGTGATCAATGCGACAACTGCGGCCGCCTGCTTGATCCTGTTGATCTGATAGATCCGTATTCGGCTGTTTCCGGCTCTCGCAATATTGAGGTGCGCGAAACCCGGCATCTCTATCTATTGCAGTCTAAATTACAGGACCGTATCGAGAGTTGGGTCGAAAACCAGACAACATGGCCGCAGTTGACGCGTTCTATAGCGCTTAAATGGCTCAAAGAAGGGTTACGAGACCGTTCGATAACGCGCGACTTGAAATGGGGCATTCCTGTTAAGAAAGAGGGAACGTCCAGAACCGGGTTTGAGGATAAGGTATTTTACGTCTGGTTCGATGCGCCTATTGCTTATATCGCTTCCACAAAAGATTGGGCAATGGCTAATGGTACAGACTGGGAAAGCTGGTGGCGTACAGATAAAGGAGCAGATGATGTTTCCTACGTCCAGTTTATGGGGAAAGACAATGTTGCCTTCCATACGGTCAGTTTTCCTTGCACGCTTATTGGGTCTGAAGAGCCGTGGAAAACAGTTGATACACTGAAGAGCCTTAACTGGCTCACTTGGTATGGGGGTAAATTTTCCACGTCCGAAGGGCGCGGCATTTTTATGGATCAGGCACTGGACCTGTTACCGGCTGACTATTGGCGCTGGTACCTGATGGCCAACGCCCCTGAAAGTGATGATACGTCGTTCACGCTGGAAGCATTCGCGGCCACTGTGAACAAAGACCTGGCGGATGTTCTCGGCAATTTCGTCAATCGCATTACCAGATTTTGCAAATCCAAGTTTGGTGAAGAAGTTCCGGCTGGCGGTGAAACAGGTCCTGTGGAGGAGAAACTTTTTGCGGAGCTTGATCGGCGTATAGCTGCCTATACAGAATTTCTAGCACAAATGGAGTTTCGGAAAGCGTGCGCGGAACTGCGTGCAATCTGGGCCGCGGGTAATGAGTATCTGCAAGAAGCTGCACCATGGGCTGCATTCAAGGAAGACCCTGCAAAGGCAGCTGTTGGCGTGCGTATCGGTCTGAACCTAATCCGGCTGTTTGGCATTCTGTCACAGCCGGTAATTCCCTTCACATCAGAAAAACTGCTAGCGATCTTTGATGATACCGCCTCAGAGTGGCCATCTGGTGCAGCAAGCGATTTGTTGACTACCCTGCAGCCAGGACAGGCATTTTCACCGCCTGATGTCCTTTTCTCGAAAATAGAAGAAGATCAGGTTACTGAGTGGAAAGAGCGCTTCGGCGCGCCTTGAGGTTAATTCTGCTCTTCTTCTAGGCCACCCGGGAATTCTGCAGTTACCCAAACAAAGTCATTAAGAAATGAATTTTGGAGATCTTCGGGTACTTGCGAGATATCGAGTTTGCGTTGCTCATCTGGGTTACCGGCAAAAGCTGCTAGGTCGGCAATTTCTTGTGCATTCAGATTGATCTGATAGCCAAGTTCAATTTCCTGCAATTTGATCATCTCAGGGGCACCGCGCCACATACGCGCAGCGAAATGGATTGGATCAATTTCCGAGAGAAATGTTTCCTTGTCGAGGGAAAACGCTGCTGTGCCGCCAACGCCATTAACAGAGTGGCAAATAACACATCCTTCGTCTACGAATAAACGCCGGCCGTTCTCCGCATCGAACTCATATTGGGCAACTCTCACAATTCCAGCACTATTATCGCTCGCTGGTACTTCTTCAGCGGATTTGTTGTCACTGGCAGAAGGAGGTGATGTGGACTGACCGCATGAGGCGAGAAAGAGGCCAGAGGCAATAATCATTGTGGCAGGTAGAACATGCAATTTCATATCTCTAGTTCTCAATAGCTTGCAGACAATCATAGCATGGCACTCGCGCACGATTCCACAAGAGCGCTTGACAAAAAATATGCAATAACTTTACAAAATAAAGTGATTGGTATTCTGTTAGGGCATATCAGAGGAAACCGTCATCATGAATCTGGATATTCTGGCAGAGCTGCCAACTGTTATTCTTCTTCACCTTCTAACGGCAGTGGCCGCGTTCTTTTTGGGTGGCTATCAGTTGCTGGCCCCCAAAGGAACCATCCCGCATAAAACTCTCGGCTGGATCTGGTTTAGCTTGATGTCTGTCGTCGCAATTAGTGCGATCTTTATCCGAAACTTTGAAGGCACGGTCATCCCGACTCTGTTTGGCTTCTCGCCCATCCATTTCTTTGTTCTTTTGACTTTGTGGAGCGTCCCTAGATCGATCATCGCGATTAAAAGAGGTGACGTTAAAAAGCATGCGAGTGAAGTGCGCGGTCTTTATCTTGGCGGCATGGTCATCGCGGGGGCATTCACGTTCATGCCAGGCCGGACAATGTATCAGATCTTCTTTGGCTAAACGAGTTCAGGCTCCAGCGTAACGCATATATGCGTGTACCCTGTGCGCCACGGCAGAATCGCGCTAGCCGGATCCCGTAAAAACCAAAGGAGATACATCATGAAAGCAATTCTTGATGTCGTTGCGTGGAATGTGTCCCTTGTACTGGCTGTGTTATCTGCCGTTTTGTTGTTCTTGATTCTGATCGGTTAAAAGCCACCTGCTTATCAAAGTGGTGCCGTCATATCCTTGAGCCAGCTGAGAAGTTCTGGCTCAAGGCCATCAGAAAGCTTTTCAAAGACTTCTTTATGATAAGCGTTGACCCAGTCAATTTCGTCACTTGTCAGAAGTGATGTGTCAATCAGTGTACGCTCCAGCGGAGCCATCGTGATTGTTTCAAACCACATCATTTCGCGCTCTCCACCAGCGATGGGTTCTGCATTACGCACCACAATGAGGTTTTCAATCCGAATACCGAAAGCGTCTGTTTTGTAGTAACCAGGCTCATTCGAACAGATCATGCCCGGTTCAAGCGGCTGACTGATCAATTTCTTCGAAATATTCTGTGGCCCTTCATGTACAGCCAGGTAGCTGCCGACGCCATGCCCTGTACCATGGTCGTAATCGAGGCCTGCTTCCCACAGTGGTCGCCTCGCCAGCACATCAAGCTGGTGTCCGCTTGTGCCTTTCGGGAAGCGCACTGTCGCAAGAGAGATATGCCCTTTTAGCACCAGCGTATAACAGCGACGCATTTCTTCGGTTGGCTCTCCAATCGGCACTGTGCGTGTGATATCTGTCGTTCCATCCAGATACTGACCACCTGAGTCTATCAGGTAAAGCGTGCCCCGTTCCAGGGTCTTGTTAGACTCGGTTGTTACCCTGTAATGGCAATGCGCTCCATTACTGCCAGCAGCAGAAATCGAGTCAAAACTGATATCATTTAGCTGGTTGGACATGGCGCGGAAGCTCTCCAGCTTTTGCGCTGCTTCAATCTCTGTAACAGTGCCGCTTTGGCCATCAGTAGCAACCCAGTGCAGAAAACGGCTGACGGCGACGCCGTCCCGGATATGTGCCTGCCTTGCCCCTTCAATTTCAGTCCCGTTCTTCTGCGCACGGGGCAGGGCACATGGGTCTGCCCCTTTCACAATGTTTGCCCCGGCCTGTTCAAGCTGGTCGAAAAACCATACCGGCGCCAGAGCGGGATCAATCATCACCGACATGGAATTTTCGCCTAACTCAGCAATGGCGTCAGCAATCTCCGTTTCCGGATGAATGGAGACTTCCGCAGTCAGATGTGAACGTAATGCCTCATCGACCTTGTCAGGATGCACGAAGAGAGCGCCTGTTCCATCCGTGTGTAAAATGGCGCGGCCCAGCGGCAGCGGCGTTGCGTGCACATCCTTACCGCGAATATTGAAGAGCCAGGCGAGGGAATGTGGGGCTGTCAGAACGACAGCATCAGCGCCAGCTTTCTTCACGGTCGCTGATATTTCCTGCCTTTTTGTGTAACTGCTTTTACCAGTATAATCATCTGCGTGCGGTACAATAGGTGTCACCGGCGGTTCTGGCCGGTTTTTCCAGGCAGCATCAATAGGGTTTTGCTGCGTTGGTACCAGCACAAAGCCTGCTCTGTCCGACGCCCTGTTTAGGGCATCAAGGCCAGCCGGGGAGTGGAGCATCGGGTCATAACCGATGCGCGCGCCCGGTTTGCCATGTTCCGCCAGCCAGGCAGAAGGCGACATATCTGAAATATCTTCAAAGGAATAGAATTGATCGTCCACCTGTTCGCGAACCTGGAGAGTGTAGCGACCGTCGGTAAACATGATGGCACTATCGCTCAGTACGATGGCTGCACCCGCGGAGCCTGAGAAACCAGAGATCCACATCAGGCGCTCTGCACAATCTGGCAGATACTCATTCAGATATTCATCATCATGCGGCACGATGAAACCATCGAGTTTTTGTACGGCTAGTTCAGCGCGCAACAGAGGAAGGTTTTTGCTGGCGAAGGAGCGATCTGAAACAGGATCGAAGGATTGAAACATGGGCGACGGTTCCTCTCTGTCAGTCAATTTTTGTGAGTGTTATGTGCGCTTAAGTGCGGCGGAATACAAGCACAGGCCAGGTGTCGTGAGCGCCCCGATGCATAAGTTCAAAGCCCGCCTCAAGATAAGCTGCAGTCACTTTTTCTTCCTGTTCAGCAAGTAATCCAGCCAGCATTACCGTTGCACCGGTCATTGTGTGTGTGGCCATCCCGCTGCTTAGCTCAACCAGCGGCCCGGCAAGAATATTGGCAAAGACGAAGTCATATGGTGCGGCATCCGTGATATCCGGATGGTCAAAACCAGCAGCTGTGAGGAAAGAGATACCTGTTGCGTTATTGAAGCCAGCGTTCTCAGCGGCAATCTCAACTGAAGTAGCATCGATGTCGGTTGCCAGAATTTGGGTGCCCCATAACTTTGCTGCTGAAATGGCCAGTATGGCAGAGCCTGTGCCGAGATCGAGAATGTTCTGAGGTTTCAGGTCAGATAGCCTGTCCAACATCTCCAGACAGCCTGCCGTTGTCGGGTGATGGCCTGTTCCGAACGCCTGGTTGGCATCTATCCGTACAGGTATATCACCGTCTTCCTGCGGCAATCGTTCGGCATCATGGATACCGTAAAGAACAAACCGACCACAGCGGACAATCCCCAATCCTTCAAGCGCATGAGCGACCCAGTCCTGATCAGGCAATTCCTCAATAACAGGGGCGGAAGATACACCATGCTCGGATGTAAAGCTTTTTAGCGTCTCAACATTTGGCGCGGTCTCAAAGTATGCATCCACACGCCAGTTAACGGCGTGGTCTGCTTGTGCCGAGTCATCCTTTGTCAGGCTCACAGCATCTGCAGGCGGATAAAATACTTCACTGAGCAGGTCTGCCGCCCGAGACATCTCATCATGTGTGCCGGTCCAGACCGCTTTAAAAGTCGGCATTGCCAACAAGTCCGGCTGTGCCAGTCTCTTCGCGTAACTCAATGATCAGAGGCCACAATTCCTTATCCCAGACTTCCTGGTTCAACGGCCCGACATGCCTCCAGCGGATGCGGCCTTCCTTATCGATGATGAATGTTTCCGGTGCGCCGGTGACACCAAAATCAATCACAGTCTGGCCTATTTCATCCACCCCAACGGCATCATATGGGTTGCCGTAACGAGCAAGCCAAGCGGCGCCCTGTTCGGGAGTATCACGCCAGTCTATGCCGTAAACCGGGATAATGCCGGATGCCTGCAGGTTCATGAGAAAATCATGTTCATACTGACAGGCAATACACCAGGAACCGAAGACATTGATAAGACTGACTTGTCCTTTCAGGTCAGCCGATGCGAGAGGCGGGATTTCCGTATTTACCGCAGGCAGGTTGAATGTCGGCACCGGCTTATTGATCATGACAGACGGCAGCACCGTCGTGTCGATACGGGTCAGACCGAAAAACATATAGGCTGCCAGCCCTGCAAACAGGGTGATGGGAACAAATAGCAGGATGCGCTTCATGCCAATGACCTCAAATCCAGACTTCCGCTCACACTAGCGCGGCAGGGCGGATGGCGCAAACCATCGCCCGGCCACTAAAGTTAAGTGTACTATTCGTTCAAATATACGAAACGCTCAAGATAGGCCAGTTCGCTATCACTGACATATTTACCCAGCTCACGGCGAAAATCTTCCATGGAAGCATACGGACGATACTCTTCGATCTCATGAGCAAATTTGCGCGGGTTTAGCGAACTTGGAATCAGTTTCAGGTCACCTTCAGCGGCGTCATTCAGCTCAACCTTTACAAAGAGAAGCTTATAGACTTCACGCAGAGCCGTTTCATCCAAAGATGCAGCTAGAACCGCATTGAGATCTGATGATGTCGCATAAGGGCGCCCCGCAATAACCGCTTCAGCGATCTCCGTGCTGATACCTGGAACACCGCTTAACAGTTCAGCAGAGGCCGCATTGGGATCTATTAGTGTGGCTGTAGGCCATGGCACACCATTGTCGGTCTCTGGCTTTTCGGCGGAACAGCCGACAATAACTAGGGCGAAGATGGCCATAATGGCAGCGGACAGGCTTTTATATTGGGACATGACGGGTTCCTTTGTTAAGATTGCTTCTTAACTAGATTGCCCTTATTCAGGTGTCAATCACGCGAATTTTCAGAAATGGCTGAAAGGGAGCCTAAAGGGTATGGCAGATAATCGACCTAAATCACGCTACCTGGTCTGGCTGCTGTTGGCGCTGCCAGCTATCTGGATCATGGCGCGTTATCTGACAGATGTTGTCAGCTATGGGCAGGTTATTCACGGGACCGGCCAGTGGAGTGTCGGCATTCTGCTGGCAACACTGGCGGTAACACCATTGCGACTGCTTTTCCCGGCAGCCGGCTGGACGAGAAGACTGATGGCCTACCGTCGGGCGATGGGGGTGGCAAGCTTTGGTTATGCGGCGCTCCACACGGTTGTTTATGTGCAGCGCAAATGGGGCAGCGGCTTAATTCAGTCAGAAGCCGTTGAGCCAGCTTATCTTACAGGCTGGATAGCTCTTATCATTTTCCTGATCCTGGCGTTGACCAGTAATAATCGTTCGGTACGTGCCCTTGGCCGTGGTTGGAGAACGTTACACCGAACCGTATATATCGCGACCGCGCTTACATTCGCGCACTGGATTTTAGCCACGTTCAATCCGATTTCTGCCTGGGTCTGTCTTGGTGGATTGATCCTGATTAAAGTAGTTCGACTGTTAAGGCGATCAAAACCATCAGCCTAATGATAATTATCGACGATGTACTGGTAAGCCGTTACGCACATCTCTTCCAGCACAGCCATATCGACCTTGTCCAGATCAGTGATGTAGAGGCAGGCCTTACCCAGCTTGTGTTTACCCAGGCGCTCTAATTGCGGACCAAAATCCTGATACCCGGGCATCAGGTAGAAAACCATATTGGCTTTGCGCGGAGCGAAACCGATGGCGAGGAAATCTCCTTCGCGGCCGCTTTCATACTTATAGTGATACTCATCAAAGCCGACGAGACTGGGACCCCACATTTTTGGATCATGCCCGGTGACCCGTTTCAGCATTTCCAGTGCCCGAAAGCTATCGCGTTTACGTTTCTCTGGCTCGACAGCCTCAAGAAATGCGATCACATCGGCATCCGTGGCCACAGTCTTGTTATCAGACTTGCCCATAAAGGTCTCCCGTCAGTTAAACGCGGCGCACGCAATACGCGGTCCAGCCCCGCCGATAGGTTGCGTCATGTGGTCGTCAGGGTTTTGATGCACGACCATGGCGAAGCCATTCGTGTCCAGAAGGACGGCGCCATATCCGACGGTATCAGCAATATCATCGCTATTATTGAGGCGAACATATGAATTGAAGAACGCAGCCGTCGCGCGTCCATCAGCGCCAGCGTAGACATTGGGCATGTCTGCACGCTCATAGCCATCCGGATTGAGGAGGCCATGGGCATTACCATCCGGATTGATATGACCGCCAGAGGCTTTGAAGCCGTCCGCCCCGTCAGAGCAATCGCCGATCTGATGCAGGTGAATGCCATGCCAACCTTGGCTCAGGCCTTTCAGATCAACACGGATCAGGACGCCATTAGAGCTGTCGCTCATTGTTACATTGCCAAGGAACTCGCCATCTGGCGCGATGAACTTGGCGCTGGCATTGCTACCTGCCGCAGGCGAGAGGTCATCCAGCAGCGGCTCTACATCATTAATAACGGGTGCCTGCTGGCCGGAGCAAGCTGCCAACCCCAGTAAAAACGCTACAAAAGTTATTGTTTTTGTCGGTTTCATCGTCATACACAGAACTTCCCGAAAACTGTTGATATCGCAGGTCGTGCAGGCAGCAAATGTCAGCCACTTCACTTGCAGCACCACCCGGTAAAATGCTAAAATAATTGAGAAAAAACGCAATGATTCTAACGGATTTAATGTGAACGATAAAAACGACGATTCATCGCCGGATGA
>JALEGM010000014.1 GCA_022763145.1 Aquisalinus sp.
TCGGCGCACCAGACTGGCTGGGACGCGTGATCTTGAAGACCTTCAGCAAGCAAGGGAAGACCGGATGGGCCGGATGTGGCTGGCTTGTCTTTGGCCTCAATCGAACCAACGACAACAATGGTCGGCAAACTCTACGAATAATCTTCCGGAATCAAGCGGCTTAGTCACTAAACCAGGACGGCGCGACAATACTTGGTAAGGTAGCTCAGACTGGTAAACAGTTGAGGAAGGCGGGCACGGATGATGATCGCCAGTTATTACCATGATTTCGAAACAGTTACTCCGTACAAAGCCGGTTCAGTCAGAAAGACATTGCTATAAAGTCCAGGGCTGTCGTCCTGCAAATAGGCTCCCGTTATCACCTCTTCGTCAAACAGGTTTTTGGCAAAAGCTGTGATTTGGAAGCCGGTGTCATCATTCGCCAAGACAAGAGAAAGATTGACATTTTCCCAGCTGGAAATCTCGTCGCGCGGAACGTTCCAGATACGAGCAAAGCTCTCCGCTTGATAGTAATAATCACCGCGGATTGTCAGATCCCAGCTACTATTACCAATAGATGGAAAAGTATACTCCGCTGCCAGGTTTAGCGTAGTATCCGGAGCACCCGGCAGATTGTTGTCGCTGAGGTTTTTGTTGACGCCGTCGAATGGCGTCAATGCGCCGATTGTGCGGAGTGATCCGTCCCCATCGACATAGGACACTTCTCCCAGCCCAAAAGTCGCCTCCTGACCTGCAAAACTGCCAAGACACAGCCCAGCAGTAGAGCCCGCGTCAAGTTGCCCAGCCGCGATTGCGCCTAAAATCGTTGCATACCCTTCTGCGGAAACAGCGCAGTTCGAATAGCTTGCCGCGTTCTTCAGAACCACGAAATCGGAGTTACCGGCCGTGCGATCAAGGACATCAATCGCAAAAACATCAACCAGCTTAGATTCGAGCAAACCGAGATTTGCAGACAACAGCCAGTTACTTCCGGGCGCCCAAAGATATTCAATCTCCAGGCCGTACACCTCAGCATCGACATTGAAATTCACCGATGAGCGGTTGATCACCTGAGTGATCTGGTAATCCTTATAGTCATAATAGAAGCCCGCGAGATTAAGTTGCTGTGTGTCTCCTGCGAACCGATTTTTGGTTCCAATTTCGTATGCATTGATGAACTCTGGTTCAAAAGTTGACGGGAATGCGTTGGCATTTTCCGAAGGCTGCGGTGGGTTTATGCCGCCTCCCTTGTAACCGCGGGAGTAAAAGCCATACAGAAGCGTATCATCTGTGAACGAAAAATCCGGTGTCCAATCAAATCCGGCGCGCCCTGTAACCTCTTCAAATTCAACCTCGAAAATTCCGTCGACATTTCCGTCCAGGTTCGTCTCTGTCGCCGGATCCGGAACCGGAGCTAATGGATCCGCGCGGACGACATCAGGCGTGAAGAGATAGGTCGGAATGTTCTTCTGCGACTTTTCATCCTTCGTGTAGCGCAATCCGAGCGTGAAGGTCAGTTCATCATTTATATCATAATATGCTTCCCCGAAGAGCGCTGTCGACTGCAACTCATAAGGGGAAACTGTCCGAAAGTAATTTCGTCCCAAGCCGTTGAGTGAATTAAGGATATTTGAATCGCCATCCACATTGGACTCATCAAGGCTTGCAGGGAATGGAACTCCCGGAATCACTGGTGGTCCACCCACCGCAAGTGATGCGTTGTGTAATTGCAGCAGACCGGTAAGGGCATTGCTTATGAAGTAGTATCCATCGATTACATCGTCATTGCCTGCCTCATAGTCCATATAGATGGCACCGAGATTGAAATTCAGCGGGCCACTGAAATCCGACTGCAGACGCAGCTCTTGCGTAAATGCCTCTGTTGTTTCACCGGATGGATCCGCCACCGTATAAATGTTCGAGGGGCCAATCTGCGGGTCATTGACGACGCCGCCGGGGAAAACTGAATTATAGAGATCGACTTGCGGATTTATCCCTGGTGGAATTGCTGACAAGTCATTGAAGGTGATAGTGGGTTCGACTTTTGAGACATCCTCAACAGAGAAAACAGATGTTTCATTGAAGCTCGACAATGAAGTCAATTTCAGAACATCATTGATGTCCCATGACAGACTAAGTGTCCACAGATCCTGTTCGGCTTTGTAGAATGGATCGAATCCTGCCGCAATAGTTCGCAAATCCTGAATGGCTGGTGCGGTAAATGCATCTCCATTGAGCAGCCCAACCTGAACAGCTAGCCCACCCGCGAGCGTCGCGACCGAATTGACCGTATCGCGCGACTCTTCAAGAGGCGCACTTAGACAGCCCTGAGAGGTGAAAATCTGATCATCGAAGGCGATGGGAATGCCCGCGAAGCTAGTGTCTAGAGGGTCTTTCCGGCAAAGCTGCTTGCCCGAGCGGAGACGCGTATCCTCTTCTTCGAAATGTTCATACAAGAGCCACCCGCTCAATGAGTCAGTCGGCTCGAATCCAAGAGTGGCGCGGACTGACCACAAGTCCCGGTCGTCAATATCGTTGCCGGTGACTATATTATCAACGTACCCGTCGCGTTGCGTGAGAGATCCGGCAACTCGGAGGGCAACCCGTTCTCCTACGGGCAAATTGACCATGCCGTTAGCTTTTACGGAATTATAGTTCCCGTAAGTCAGCGCGGCGTCGGCCTGGAATTCTTCGAAAACCGGCTTGGCGGTGATCAAGTTGAACACGCCTCCATTAGCGTTTCGGCCATAGAGCGTTCCTTGTGGCCCACGGAGGATTTCGACCCTCTCAGTGTCAAAGAATTCCGATTCGAACAGTCTGTTTGATTGGAGAGGAACGTCGTTCTGATGTATGCCTACCCCGGCATCGCCGGACGTTGCTACAACATCGACTCCTATGCCCCTGATTTTGAGGTTGAAGCCGGTAAATTGTCCTTTGGTGAACGACAGGTTCGGCACAGCTTTTGTCAGATCTGGACCACCAGTTAACTGAAGTCTGTCAATTGCCTCTTCATCAAAAGCAGAAACAGCAATTGGTACGTCCTGCAGTGACTCTGAAGTTTTCTGAGTCGTAACAACGACAGACTGCAGCGTTCTCACATTGTCTTCTTCTTGAGCTTGTGCCGCTAGCGCAATGCTCGAAACCGATGCTGTTGTGTATAGAAACGCCACCCAAGCTGATCGCACAAATATCATATCTACCTCCCCTTATCGCGTCCGTCTATCGCGGATTCATCTATCTTCGTATGAAATCGCACGGTATGCAAGCAAACAAATTACGGGAAAGCGATTAATTCAGTGTGCCCCCATATTGTATGGACATAATTATAAATCTGCTGTACCTAAGCCATAACTCAGGCGGTAAACTGCGGTGCCGCAGCGTCTTCTGAGCCATGGGGTGTCATTTTTGCTGTCTCGGCCGCGTGAAAAGCGTGTCACGTCGTCGGGAAAGCATCCTCCCAACATTCCACAGCTTAGGGAAACTTGCTGGCTAGATTATTCTAGCCAGCACCTTTTTTTATACTCCGATCATATCGGTTGAATATTGATCCGCACAAAGCCAAACTATACTGTTAATAAAGGCGCGGTTCGTTTGGGACTGAGGTGATCATACAAAACTGGACAGTGAGCTAAGGTATATCCCAACAGCCGAAGGAATATCGAGCATGGAACGAAAGCGGCGGAAGTTCACCGGCAGTTTCAAGGCGCAGGTGGAGCTGAAGGCGCTGCGCGGTGGCAGGACGATCCAGGAGATTGCCACGAAGCACAATCTGCTGCCGACGCAAGTGAGCGCTTGGCATAAGCAGGTTTTTGAAGGGATGGCGGATGTGTTCGCCAAAGGCGAGTCGTCAGACGAGCGCAAATCCGAGTTCAAGGAACTGGACGCCACGATCGGGAGGCTTGGAGAACGATTTTTCCCTCAAAATGCTCAAGCTATGAGCCCCGGCGAACTACGTAGCATGATCCAGCCGGACCATCCGAAACTGAGCCTGAGCGCGCAATGACGAGTGCTGAACATCTCCCGGTCAACGCTCTACTACCGGCCGCTGCCGGCGAGCGTGGAGGAGCTGGCCCTGATGAATACGATTGACAAGCTGTTCACGAAGTATCCGTTATTCGGCAGTCGCCAGATTCGCTGGCGCGGGACAGGTTAAAGGCGGGACGCCACCGTGCGTTCCGCCTGATGCCCCAGATGGGCCTTCAGGAAGTTTATCGAAGGCCAAAGACAAGCCAGCCACATCCGGCCCATCCGGTCTTCCCTTGCTTGCTGAAGGTCTTCAAGATCACGCGTCCCAGCCAGTCTGGTGCGCCGA
>JALEGM010000171.1 GCA_022763145.1 Aquisalinus sp.
TGCTAAACACTAACACTCATTCAATCTCAGCGACAATCTCTATGACCAAGAAATATGGCCTTTTTCCGGCGATCGAGCCGCACCACACCGGCAGGCTGAAGGTCTCTACTCTACATGAGATTTACTATGAGGTGTCTGGCGCACCTGACGGACAACCCGTCGTTGTTTGTCATGGCGGACCGGGCGGCGGGACTTCTCCTTCAATGCGTCGATACTTTGACCCTTCAAAGTATCGTATCATCCTGTTCGACCAGCGGGGATGCGGGCGCTCAACACCTCACGCGGAGTTACGAGAAAATACGACCTGGCATCTGATCGAGGATATGGAACGCTTACGCTCCCACCTTGATGTAGAGCAGTGGCTCGTATTTGGCGGTTCGTGGGGATCCACCCTCGCCCTGGCTTATGCGCAAACTCATGCCGAAAGAGTGAACGGGCTAGTGTTACGCGGCATCTTCACGCTTCGGCGGGATGAAATAGACTGGTTTTATCAGGAAGGCGCGAGCTGGATTTTCCCGGATGCATGGGAAAAGTTTATCGCACCAATTCCGGAAGATGAACGGAGTGACTTGCTCGCGGCCTACGCAAAACGCCTTACAGGCGACAATCGTCGTGACCAGATTGAAGCCGCCAAAGCATGGAGTGTCTGGGAGGGGTCAACCGTTTCACTCTATCCGTCCATGGAGCGTATGAAAAGTTTTGCCACGGATCATTTTGCATTAGCTTTCGCTCGTATTGAGAACCATTATTTTATCAACAAGGGCTTTTTTGAGGAAGACAATCACATCCTCCAGAATGCCGACAAACTCAAGGGTATTCCCGGCGTGATCGTTCAGGGGCGCTACGATGTTGTGACTCCTATGCGTACAGCGTGGATGCTCCATAGCGCCTGGCCGGACTCAGAGCTGGCCATTGTTCCAGATGCAGGCCATGCTGCCAGCGAGCCTGGCATTGTTTCAGCACTTGTCGCGGCAACGGAAAAATTCAAGCAATAAAAAACGGGGAGCATTGCTCCCCGTTTTTATGCATTTGTGTTGCCTGCACCTCAGAGAATACCAAGGCTGGTCAGAACGATCAGGAAAATCGCTGCCGGGCAGACAAACCGGATCAGAAAATACCATGCGCGGTATCTGGACTCTGTCTTGAAACCCAACTCCTCACGCGAGGCAGTCTTGGATACTACCCAGCCAGCAAAAATGGAGGTCAGCAAAGCGACAATCGGCAATAAGAATTTTGATGTCAGCGTATCAGAGAAGTCAAAGAATGTCTGACCTGCAAAACTGCCAAAATTCAGCGGCACCCAGTTGTTGAAGAAATTCGGTTGATCTCCAGGAACCTGAGACAGGATGTGCATCACACCAAGGCCGAACAGGATCGCCCCAAGACCGATTGAAGCTGCCAAACGCCGCTTCATCTTGTCTTCAGCTGGCAACTCAACCCCGCCATCGCGCCACGCCACTGCTGGCTCAAGCAGTGAGATAGAAGACGTCAGAGCCGCAAAAAGCGCCATCAGGAAGAACACGGCTCCAAAGACAGCGCCAAAAGGCATTTGCTGGAAAGCCAATGGCAACGTCCCAAACATCAGACCAGGACCACCGCCAGGCTCAAGCCCGAATTGGAAGACGATCGGGAAGATGGCCAGACCGGCGATCAAAGCAACAATCGTATCAGCCGAACACACAATAGTTGCAGAGCCTGGCACGTCCGCATCCTTATTCATGTACATGCCGTAAGTGATCATCAATGCGGAGCCGAGACCAATTGAGAAGAAGGCCTGCCCCAACGCAGCACCGAGTATTGTGCCATTGCGTACACCATCAGCAAGCGCCTCAAAATCAGGTTTGAACAGATAGTTCACAGCCTTTGCGCCATCGCCTTGTACCAGCGCGACAACGACGAGAATAAGGAGCATGACGAAAAATGCGGGCATCAGAATAGTGACCGCTTTTTCGATACCGCCACTCACACCGCGCGCAACAATACCGACTGTCAGTAACACAAAGATGCCCTGGTAGATGATAACTTCACCGGGGCGAGCAAGAAGCGCACCCAGACGTCCACTGATTTCATCAGCAGAATCGTTCTCAAAAGCACCCGCTGAAATTGCCCCAAATCCATTGGCAGCAATATTGCTGAACAAATCGCCAATGATCGCGACCACATAATAAAGTACCCATCCGGCAATCATGCAGTAGAAAGACAAAATAAGGAATGAAGCCAGAATGCCGAGGCCTGCAAAGGCGCCCCATAAGGCAGGATGACCTTCAGTTTTTGCCAATCGCGCCACAGCTGAGATTGCTGATCCGCCGCCACGACGCCCGATCATCAGCTCCGCGCACAACACTGGCAGACCAATCAGAAAAATACACAGGATATAGACGAGAACGAAGGCACCACCGCCACCTTCCCCGGCTTCGTATGGAAAGCGCCACAGGTTCCCAAGGCCGACTGCAGATCCGATTGCGGCCAGAATAAAGGCTGCGCGTGAGGACCAGTGATCCTGTCCTGATGCTTGACTGACACCCGCCATAGTTGTTCCCTTCCAGATTTTACGCTTACAGTTCAATGATTTAAGCAAATTTTCAGGATTCTTAGCAAATTTGTTCCGGAATAGACAGGGCTTTTCCGTCTATCTGCTAACGGCTTTTTAAGGCGTTGGGGCTAATGTGGGGATATCAGTCAGGTATGAGTACGATGCAAAGCGCGCAAACAACCGTAATCGATTCAGAGCAATTGCAAACACTGGCCATTGCTGCAGGGGTTGAAGCCGCTGGTGCCATTCTCGATGCTTTCTGGACATCCTGCGAAGATCTTCTGGTTCTTCTGAAAGACAGTTTCCGGGACCGCAATTTCGACGAAATGTCCAAGGCCGCCCATGCACTGAAAGGCTCAGCCATGAATCTTGGGGCTGTTCAGCTCGCAGAGCGCGCAAAGTTGATTGAAACCGGCGCCCGCGACAACGACCTGCAAACGATCCAGCAGGCGTTTATTCATCTTGCCAGCGATGTGGCTGCGTCCCGCGTGGCGTTCAAGGACCTGATGCAGTCACTGGCCGCCTGAGTTTCCTCTACTTTCAAAATTTTTTGGCTTTAATTGATACTGCCATAGTAGGATGTACTTGTGCGTAGTGTATCCTGATTGCGGCAAACCCACGTACTCATCACGAGGCCGAACCCGGCCATGATCGCAATCATCACGTTGCCCCCATGTGAGACGAGCGGCAAGGGCACTCCGACCACCGGTGCAAGCCCCATCACCATGCCAATGTTTACCAGCACATAGAGAATGAGATTGAGGCCAATACCCATGCTCATCAGACGACCGAAATGTGACTTTGCTTTCATGGCAATGTTCGTCGCCATAATGAACAAAGCGAGATAGAGCACCAACAGGCCAAGTGCGCCGACAAGACCAA
>JALEGM010000172.1 GCA_022763145.1 Aquisalinus sp.
ACGCGGAAGTCCCTGTGATTTCAGGCTTTGTCTGCATTACGGTCCGTTTCGTTGACAGTGGCTAAGGCCCTGCTTATGTGTCCCATTCCGATGTGGATTAGAGACTAACATCACATAGTCAAGAAACAGTGCAGGTCCGCCAACCCGCGTCCTGCCTGAAGGATACCAAATGGCCTTACTGGACGTTGCAAAAAAAATCTTTGGCTCCTCGAATGACCGCCGTCTCAAACCGATGATGAAGACGGTTGAGAAAATTAATGCCCTGGAAGCTGAGTTCTCAGCGCTGACAGACGAACAACTGGTCGCAAAGACAGAGGAATATCGCCAGCGTTTCAAGGATGGTGAAACCCTTGATGATCTTTTGGTAGAGGCCTTCGCTACTGTTCGTGAAGGCGCGAAACGCGCCCTTGGCCTGCGCCCTTATGATGTACAACTTGTCGGTGGCATCGTTCTGCACAAAGGCAACATCTCGGAGATGAAGACAGGGGAAGGCAAAACGCTAGTTGCCACCCTTCCTGCTTACCTAAACGCCCTGACTGGCAAGGGTGTCCACATTGTTACGGTCAACGACTACCTGGCGAAACGGGATGCCGAATGGATGGGCCGGGTTTTCGAGAAAGTTGGTTTGCGCACTGGCGTAATCGTCAATGAATTGAGCGATCCGGAACGCCGCGATCAATATGCGGCAGACATAACTTACGCGACCAATAACGAACTTGGGTTCGATTATCTGCGCGATAACATGAAGTCGTCCCTTGAGGAGATGGTCCAGCGTGGACACCATTATGCCATCGTCGATGAGGTCGACTCGATCCTGATTGACGAAGCGCGAACACCGCTCATTATTTCCGGCCCGACTGAGGACAAGTCAGAACTTTACATCACTGTCGACAAGTTCATTCCGCAACTGACAGAGGAAGATTATGAGCTCGATGAAAAACAGCGTCAGGTCACGCTAACGGACGAGGGTAACGAACACCTCGAGCGACTGCTTCTTAAAGCTGACCTTTTGAAAGGTGATAGCCTGTATGAAGCAGAAAATGTCTCGGTGGTGCACCATGTTCAAAATGCCCTGAAAGCGCACATCACCCAGAAACGGGACAAAGACTATATTGTCAAGAACGGCAAAGTTGTCATTATTGACGAATTCACCGGCCGGATGATGGAAGGCCGCCGCTGGTCAGATGGCCTGCATCAAGCAGTCGAAGCAAAAGAAGGCGTCGATATTCAGCCAGAAAACGTGACGCTCGCATCCATCACTTTCCAGAATTATTTCCGTCTGTATGAGAAACTCTCCGGCATGACTGGCACAGCCTTGACCGAAGAATCAGAGTTTGCGGACATCTACAAACTCGACGTATTTGAAATTCCGACTAACCGTCCGATTGCTCGCGCAGATATAGATGATGAACTCTACATCAGCGTAGAAGAAAAGTATAAGGCCATAGCGCGCCAGATCGCTGATTGCCATGACAAGGGCCAGCCTGTGCTAGTGGGCACAGCTTCCATCGAGAAGTCAGAGCTTATTTCAGAATTACTGATATCAAAAAAATTCTTCCGTGAACTGGCGAAAGACACTGAGAAATATCTCGCCGAATTCAAACCCGGCAAACACGACGAGGAAATAGCTGAAGTTAAAAGGCAAATCGCCCTTTTTGAAGAACTTGCAAAAAGAAAAGAACCGGTACCGCATAATGTGTTGAACGCTCGTTTCCACGAACAAGAAGCGGAAATCATCGCTCAGGCTGGTGTGCCTGGCGCAGTCACCATTGCGACAAACATGGCGGGGCGCGGTACCGATATTCAGCTTGGTGGATCTGTCGATCTGGAGTTGATGAAACAGCTCGAAGAAGACGATAGCGAAGAGACCATTGCCAGCAAACGCACTGAGATAGAAAAGCGTGTAGCTGAACAGAAGCAAAAAGCGCTTGATGCAGGCGGGTTATATGTTCTGGCAACGGAGCGGCATGAAAGTCGCCGTATTGATAATCAGCTACGCGGGCGTTCAGGCCGACAAGGAGATCCGGGCACGACCAAATTCTTCCTGTCCCTTCAGGATGACCTCATGCGGATTTTCGGGACCGGTATGGAAAACATGCTCAAACGCTTCGGCATTAAGGAAGATGAGTCCATTGAACACCCCTGGTTCACTAAGGCCGTTGAAAATGCCCAACGCAAGATCGAGCAACGCAATTTCGATATTCGCAAGAATGTTCTGAAGTACGATGATGTTATCAATGACCAGCGCAAGACAATTTTCGAAGAACGTATCGACTTCATGTCCGCGAAGAGTGTCGAGGATACAATTCGTGACATGCGTCAGGAAGTCATTGAAGATATCGTCGAGACGTACATACCGCCCAAATCCTATGTTGAGCGCTGGGATATAGATGGCCTGCACAAAGAAGTTGAAGAAGTCTTCGGACGCCCGTTCCCAGTCAAGGAATGGGCCGCTGAGGAAGGCGTTGCCGACACAGAAATTACTGAGCGGCTGACAGAAGGCGTAGAGGCCTATGCGTCACAACGTGCTGTTGATCTAAATGGAAAGGCACGCAATCGTGGCATGTCTGACCCAGACAACTTTATTCGCCGTGTAGAAAAAAGTGTTCTCCTCAGCACGCTCGACAGGAACTGGCGCGAACACATCCAGATGATTGACCACTTACGTTCAATTGTTGGTCTACGCAGTATGGGTCAGCGTGATCCGTTGAATGAGTTCAAGACCGAAAGTTTTGCCTTGTTTGAATCACTTATCACGGGCCTCCGCCGTGATGTGGTTCGTGAGTTGATGCATATCGACTTACCAGATGAAAATAATGACGCAGAACGCATGTTGCGCGAACTGGCCGCCAGACGACAACTCGACCCGTCCAAGCTACAAGCGACTCATATAGATGCGACTACAGGTGAAAATGACGCAGCGCATGGCAACCCTGATGCGCCGCAACGCTCCTATGGGCGCTCTGCGGGTGTCACGACTATGCAAGCACGGCAGGCTGCAGCTGAGATTAACCCGAATGACCCCTCAACATGGGGACGCGTACGGCGCAATGATCCGTGTCCTTGCGGTTCCGGACGCAAATTCAAACACTGTCACGGCAGCATTTAAACGACAGATATAAAAAGACCGCCTTAACAAGGCGGTCTTTGTCTAAAGCGATCTTACCGTCTAGAAACCGGGGATGACGGCTATAAAGTCTTCTGCAGTAAGCGTATCAAGTTGCGTAGACCGGATAACAAGCTCATCCCCATTGCCGAAGTCGATAATAGTGTGATTGCCCCGTTGAGTGGCTGCAGCAATGATTTCCTCGAAAGTATCAAAAGCTTCGCCAAAACTGCTAACGTCTATCGTGTCACCTTCTTCGGAACTGAAATCACGGATTGTATCTCTCTCAGTACCCGCATTGATGATAAATACATCTGCTCCAGCACCACCGAAGAGGTTATCAAACCCTTCATCACCGATCAGAATATCATCACCGTCTTCACCTGAGAGTCGGTCATTTCCGGTACCGCCAAAAAGGATATCTGCACCGGCACCCGAGAAAATACGATCATTATCGGCATCCCCGAAAATCACATCGCTTCCCTCGCCTGTGAAAATACGGTCTTTACCAGCATCACCGACAATCTCGTTATTCCCGTTTCCTGCAAAGACAAGATCATTACCAAGACCAGTAAGAATCACATTGTTACCATCTCCAACTTCAACACGGTCGTTCCCTACTCCGGTATCAATTTGATTATCACCATTGCCGACCGTGACCCGGTCATTGCCATCACCGCTTACAATCAGGTTATTTCCGTCACCAGCATCGACACGATCGCGCTCCGCACCCGTATCGATCTGGTTATCACCGTTACCAACAGTCACGCGATCTCTTCCATCACCCGTCAGCACGAAGTTGGCACCATCGCCTGCCTCGACACGGTCATTTTCTGTGCCTGTATCAATCTGGTTGTCACCATTACCGACAATCACACGATCCTTCCCATCACCTGTCAGGACGAAGTTAGCGCCGTTACCAAGCTCGATACGGTCGTTTTCCGTTCCCGTATCAATCTGATTGTCACCGTCTGCCGCAAAGACACGGTCATTACCTGCAGCAGTATCGATTTGATTATTGCCCGCACCAGCATCGACACGATCATTGCCAGCCCCGGTCGTGATACTGTCATCCCCATCACCTGAAGTGACGCGATCATTACCGTCACCGCTGTCGATAAAATCATCGGCTACGCCTGTTTCAATACGGTCATTACCGCCCCGGCTAAAAATAATATTGATATCATCCCCAGCCGTTATTCTCTCTCTACCTTCATCACCACCGACAAAGGTCAGAGCAAGGACTGTCAGATCTTCCGAGACGCCATCTACCAGCGTTGCCTGTGCAGGATTAAAGAGACGAATATCCAGCGTACCCGAGACTGTACCAACAAAAGCAGAAACATCCTCGCCAAATATCTCCGAAAGAGCGATGCTGAAATTTGCTTCTGTCTCTGGGTTCGTCAGGCTCAAGCGCTGACTGAATTCACCAGCTTGTGTTGCAACACCAAAACCAACAGAGGATGGCAGGGACACAAAAGGTGGCACCGAAGTCAAATTAACCGAGAAGCTCAGCGCATTCTCCGCCAGACCTGTGATGCCGCCAAAGAAGAAAGTCGGCTCCAATTCCTCTGGCAGTTGATCGAACCTGTTGATGAACGGCACCTGGTCCGAATTGATGATCGGCATACCAATGTCTGCCAACAGGTTCAGCTCGAGTTGACCGATTTCCACTCGATCGCCAGGAATCACAAACGGATTCATCAGTGCGAGCGCAATATCACCACCCGTCCCGAGAAAGTGCGACAGGTCTGACCCTGAGCTACCTGTCTGGAATTCAAGTGGCAACGCCTCGCCATAAGCGGCAGCGGAGAGTTGACCATTGAAAACTGGCGCACCCTCTTCTGTCACATCAATCAGCAGATCATAAGGTGTGCCGATTGTTACGAGCCCCGGATCGAGACCGAGATTTGCAAGATCGAAGAGTGGCAGGTCAAACGGGTTCTGCGTGTCCCGGATGCCCAGGAAACCAAGACCATGAGCTAGTTCATGAAGAAGCACCGAGAAGAAATCAAACTGGTCCGCTGGCACCGGATCATCTAGTTCCGGATCAAAGAAGAATTGGCCACTCTCAATAAAAGCAGGATTCACATTGATAACAATGTCAGTATCCGCCCCATTAACATCAATGCCGGTGCGTAGCTCAAACAGGCTCCCCGCTTCAAGCAAGAGGAAATCACCCTCATCGAGCGCGCCGGACTCATTCAGGTCGAACGAATTGCTGATTGCAAATGTACCCGGCCCGGCTGAAGCAACGGCGTTCGTGCCGCCAACATTCAAGGTAACTTCAAGGCTAGCACCTTCTGCTGCGTCTATGAACTGCCCCCAAGTATCGAGTGCCTGTCCAGCGATTGTCTCAAACAGGGCAAGTGTTTCCGCCGTTGCCGTGCCAGTAAGGTCCACGACATTCAAGCCAAACTCGAGGGCGTTCTGGAAGCCATCCGAAACTGAACCAATAGCTTCTGCCAAATCAGCCGCAGAGATCCCGAGAATACCGCCATCTCCAGAAACAGCGATACCGCTGCCTTGCATGCCGCTATCAAAACTGAAGCTGCTCTGTTCGAAACTATGGTTGTGCCCGTCATTAGGATCATGGGCATTCAACATACAGCCACAAAAAACTGATATCGCCTCAGATAGGTCCGTAGATTGACCGGCAAACTGCTCTTCTGCTTCGAGACTGTCGTAAGGCATTCACTCTCTCCCCGTAATCTGTTTCTTTGTGATCCGGAAACTATGCTTTTTTCAAAAAAGCGCTGTGACCAAAGTCACAGCTTACGGCTCCAAGATTCTGGTTCTGTCTTCAATGTGAAAGGCTACGCGCAATCAATTAAGCACCGCTTAAGAGGCGCTTAACAATTGTTTTTAATGGGTAAAATTTATGCGTCTGGTGCCTGCAGATCCATTGAAAGCGCGTGCACCGGCCCCGCTAGCTCAGCCGCGAGGATAGTGTTGATCATACGCTGCCGGGCAACGCGAGTCTTGCCAGTAAATTCGGCAGATACAACGCGTATCCGGAAGTGAGATTCTCCCCCTTCCGGTGCCCCCGCATGGCCTGCGTGGAGATGTGACTGATCCACAATCTCCAGTTCAAGAGGTGCAAGAGCCTCTATGAGCCTTGCTCTCATTTGTTCCGCAACGGTC
>JALEGM010000173.1 GCA_022763145.1 Aquisalinus sp.
CTGGCTGGCGAACAGATAGCCGGGAAGGGGACAGCCCTCGAATTCAGGCTGTGCACCACCTGCCAACTGGATACGATCCCTTTTCCGGCTCATCTGGACAGCCGTTACGAATTACCCCTTGGCCTGACCTCGCATTATTGTTTAGGTCAGCGCCATGAAACATTTCCTCAACACTGCCGATTATAACCGCCCAGAATTGCAAGCCATGCTCGATGAAGCGCGTCGCCTGAAAGCGTCGCCTTATGGCGATGCCCTGAAAGGCAAGACCGTCGCCCTGCTGTTTCTGAATAATTCATTGCGCACACGCACGTCTTTTGACGTCGGCGCACAGCAGCTTGGCGGACATGCTGTTGTGCTTTCGCCCTCGGGCGGCATGTGGCCCCTCGAATTCGAGGATGGCGTCGTCATGGATGGCGAAGCAGAAGAGCATGTTGCCGAAGCAGCGGGCGTATTGTCACGCTACTGCGATATGATCGGCATACGGGCTTTCCCCAAATTTCAGGACTGGCAGGAAGATCGGCAGGACAAGATTCTCAACGGCTTTGCGAAATACGCCACAGTTCCTGTCGTCAATATGGAGACGATTACGCATCCGTGTCAGGAGATGGCGCATATCCTCAGCCTGCAGGAGCATTTCGAAAAACAGGGCCGCGGGGCTCTGGACGGCAAGAAATTTGTCCTCACCTGGACCTACCACCCCAAGCCTCTCAACACAGCCGTCGCCAATTCCGCTCTCGTCATCGCAGCCAAGTTCGGCATGGATGTCACACTACTCTGCCCCACAGAAGACTACATTCTGGATGAACGCTATATGAGCCAGGCAAGTGCCGATGCAGAAGCGCAAGGTCAGTCCATCACCGTCTCTCATTCCATTGAGGATGCCTATAGGGGCGCTGATGTTGTCTATGCCAAAAGCTGGGGCGCGCTGCCCTTTTTCGGCAACTGGGAGCCGGAAAAACCAATACGCGATGCCAATAAGCATTTCATTGTCGATGAAAAGAAAATGGCGCTCACCAATAACGCGCTGGTCAGCCACTGCCTGCCCATGCGCCGGAACGTGAAAATGACCGATGCCGTATTCGACTCTCCTGCCTGTATCGCTTATGATGAAGCCGAAAACCGCCTGCATGTGCAAAAAGCCATCATGAAGGCGCTGGTGAGTTAGGAGTTGGCCGATGCTTGTCTCAATTATGGTTGCCATTGCGGCACTGATAGTCAGCGAAAACGAAACAGGCATTGAAGAGGAAGCTTCTCTCGAGGAGCTTTGTGCTCAATATGAAAGCCTGTCTGATAAGCTGACACAGGATTATGCCGCCATCCAGCAAGCCACCCTGCAAGCAAAACAGGAAGAAAACCTGCTGCCGGAAATAAAGGCGAACGCAACCTACACCCGCACCCGGATTGCTTTCAAGGAAGTGGTCGCGGAACTTGGCACACGCACCTGCCCGATCGACCTGGACCGAGACTTCCCGCCACTGGTTGAGTAATCAGCCATGCACATTACCCTGGTCACCTGCATGGAAATGCCGGGGCTGCTGCCTGAGGACGAACACCTGAAGTCGGCGTTGCAGGCGCAGGGCGTGGAGGTTGCTGTCGCCCCGTGGAACGGCCCCTTCGCTCCCTTCGCGGCCACTGATCTCGTTCTCATCCGTACACCCTGGGATTATACAGACCATGCGCATGAGTTCGCGCAGTGGCTGGGCCGTCTGGAAGAACAAGAGATCACAGTCAGTAATCCGGTGTCACTTATGCGCTGGAACATGAACAAGCGTTACCTCGCTGATCTCGAACGCGTCGGCGCGCCGCTGGCGGCAACGGCGATCACTGCCCCCGAAGCAACAGATATTCTGTCTACTGTAGAAAATCTCGGGATCCAGGATATTGTCATCAAACCTGTTATCAGCGCCGGCAGCAAGGGGCTTGCCAGACTTGCCTCACCAGACCGGGACACATTGGAGAAGGCTCTAGCTGGTATCACCTGCGACATGCTTGTGCAGGCATTCGTGCCAGAGATTGAAACGCTTGGCGAAACATCTCTGATATTCTTTGGTGACACTTTCTCTCATGCCGTCGTCAAGAAGCCGAAAGAGGGCGACATAAGATGTCAGGAAGAATTTGGCGGCAGCGCCACACGCATTGACCCGCCAGCCTTTGCGATTGAGGAAGCACGCAAGCTGTTGACGCTGCTGCCGTCAGCGCCGGACTATGCCCGTGTAGATGTCATCATCCGGGACAGTGATCTGATCCTTATGGAAGTGGAACTGATCGAACCGGAGCTCTTCTTCCGGCTGGCCCCTGAGGCAGCCAGCCTGTTCGCGGAGCGCATCACCGCCAACTGAGCCTTCTGCTTGTCAAACCGTGACTGCCCGCACAAGGTGTCGGCAATCACACCACAGGGAGACAGACACATGGCCAATTATCAGGACCTCTTCAACATTTCCGGCAAAACCGCTGTTATCACAGGCGGCACACGCGGCATCGGTGAGATGATCGCGACCGGCTTCGTGAATATGGGTGTCAAAACCTATGTCACATCCCGCAAGGCTGATGCCTGCGCAGCCATTCAGGAAAAACTGGGCTGTGAAGCCGCGCCGTTCGACTTGTCCCAGAATGAAGGCGTTGAGGCTTTCGGAGACTGGATTGCCGAGCGCGAAGACAAGATTGATATTCTTATCAATAATGCTGGCGCCTTATGGGCGGAGCCACTTGAAACTTATACGGAAGAAGGTTGGGACCGCACCATTGACCTCAACGTCAAGTCGATTTTCTTTCTGACCCAAAAACTACAGCCACAGCTGCGCGCCGCAGCCCAGGACAAGGGCCCAGCGCGGGTCATCAATATCGGCTCTGTCGAAGGGCTGACCACCCCGGTCTGGGAAAACTATGCTTATCCGATCTCAAAGGCGGCCGTACACCAGATGACCAAAGTCCTCGCCAACAAGCTGGCAAAAGATCAGATTACGGTGAATGCCATTGCGCCAGGCCCATTTGAGAGCAAGATGACAGCCTTTGTTCTGGGGAGTGATCAAGGAAAGTCAGCCGTGGGGTCAGCCATGCCGCTGGGCCGGATCGGTCAACCTGAGGATATCATTGGCCTGTCTGCTTTCCTGTCATCTCCTGCAGCAAACTACATCACCGGAACCGTTATCCCGCTGGATGGTGGTTTCGTGATTGGCGCCAAAAGCTGGGATTGATCCCACAGCATACCTGACTAAGGCGGTGCCGGATGACTGATACGTATAAACTGTATGGCCAGGATATTTCTCTCTTCACCGGGAAAGCCCGCGCTTACATGCGCTGGAAGAACATCCCTTTCGAGGAAATCCGCTCGACCATGGCCGAATATCAGGCAACCATCGTGCCGCGTGTCGGCTATCCCATAGTTCCGATTGTGGTGACCCCTGAAGATGAGACCCTTCAGGACACCACTGTCATTATTGACTGGTTTGAAGAGCATCTGGGTGGGCCGTCCGTGTACCCGGATACGCCGAAGCAGAAACTGGCTGCACTGCTTCTGGAAATCTATGGGGATGACTGGCTGGTCATCCCTGCCATGCATTATCGCTGGCACTATAATCGTGACTGGGCCATGGCGCAGTTCGGCAAGAACTCTATGCCGGAGTCCTCAGAAGCCGACCAACTGGCGCTGGGTGAGAAACTCTCTGAAAAATTCCGCGGCTTCTGCCTGCCCCTCGGCATTACAGATGACACAGTGCCTGCCATCGAAAAATCGTATGAGACCCTGTTGCACGAGCTGGACACCCACTTCGCCGTGCACCCATACCTTCTAGGCACCCGCCCATCCATTGGCGATTATGGCCTTATCGGCCCTCTGTATGCACACTTGTATCGCGACCCGGCATCACGGGATATCATGGAAGAACACGGCCCGAATGTCGCTCGTTGGGTCGAGCGAATGCAGACGCCGCCAGAACCCCTCTCCGGAGAATTCCTGCCAGGTGATGAAGTACCAGAGACATTGCTGCCTGTGCTGAAACGGATGATGCATGAACAATTGCCGGTCCTCTCCAGCACAGTCATGCATCTGGAAAAGTGGCTTGAAGATAATCCGGAAGCGGACATACCGCGCGGTATCGGCTTTCATGAATTTAGCGTGGAGGGCGTGACCGGCACCCGCGTCATCATGACATACACTCAATGGATGCTCCAACGCGCCCTCAACTTCTACCGCACACTTGATGGTAGCGACAAGAAAGCTGCCGATGACCTGCTCACTGCAATCGACGGCACGGCTATGACTGATATTCATATCAGTAAGCCGGTCAGTTTTGAGAACTTCCGGCTCGTGCGCGCCTCCTGATGAACCAAACCGACAGATAAAAGGCCCACTTGCAATCATATAAAGATATCTTTATATGATTATATCCTAAGCCAGTGAGACTTTTGCCATGCCTGATTTCTCCACCCGTGAAGCCCGTATCGCCGCCTTGAAGACCGCACTGGAACAGCGCGTTCTGGTTCTGGATGGTGCTGCTGGTACCTTCATCCAGAATTATAA
>JALEGM010000174.1 GCA_022763145.1 Aquisalinus sp.
TGGAGATAAATTGCCGCGCACCCGCATCCCAGGAAAAATTCATGGAATGCGCACGGCATTCTTCCGCATTACGCCGCTCAAGGGCAGTAAGGCAAGCTTTTTTCAGGTCTTCATCAAGACAACCTGCACCTTCTGGCGCGTCTTCCATAATCTCCAAAGGGCCACGAACCGGGAAGCCGGCTATCGGCACGCCGCAGGCCAGTGCCTCGACATTCACAAGACCGAAAGTATCGGTGCGGGATGGGAAAACAAAGACATCCGATGCTGAGTAGTATTTGACCAGATCCTCACCGAAGTGTTTGCCCATAAAATGTGCTTCGGGATATTTGGCCTTCAATTCTTCTTCCTGCGGACCAGCCCCGACGATCACTTTAGAGCCCGGCAGGTCAAGGTCGAGGAAGTCTTCCAGGGTTTTCTCAACGGCGATCCGACCAACATAAGTGAAAATTGGTTTCGGAAGGTCAGCAAGGACATCAGAAGGCGTTGGCTTGAAAACGCTTGTGTCAACGCCCCGGCTCCACAGCTTCATATTGCTGAACCCGCGCTCTTCCAGTTCAGCTATTAGTCCCGGTGTCGCGACCATCATGGTTTCACAGTATTTGTGAAAGTCACGCAGGAAAGCGTAACCCCATTCAACAGGTATTTTGAAACGCTCATGCGTGTACTCCGCAAATCGCGTGTGGAATGAGGTTGTGTAGGGATATCCACGGCGTCGGCAGAAACGCCTTGCTGCCCTGCCGATGGGCCCTTCTGTCGCGATATGGATAGCGTCAGGCTTAAAATCGTTGATGATTTTTGCGACTTTCCGATTTGGAAAAAGAGAGAGCCTGATCTCAGGGTAGGTAGGCATGGGGACGGATTTGAAATCCTGCGGCGTGATATAGATCACCTGGTTGCCAAGACCGGTCAGAATCGTACCCAGAGTATCAAGTGTCGTGACAACACCGTTGAGCTGTGGCTTCCAGGCATCTGTCGCGATAACGATTTTCAACCCACTCTGCGGGTTTGGCATCGGAAACTTCTGTTTGGCCTTGGCAAGGCGTGCAACGCCAGAGCCAATCTTTTTCAAGGTACTCTTACGCTTTTCTGGTTCAGCGTCCTTATTTTCTTCCATGGGTCACCATTTTCTTACCGGTGTTGTTTATGGGGCTTGCTGTTTTTATCAAAGATGTATTGTTTGGTGACAGGTAAGTTTTAATTTCGAATTCAGAATGGGAAAAATAATCTAACTTTATACCTAAAATTAGATTATTTTGCTAAAAAATATGCAAATATAAAAATTATACACTATTTTTATGCTGCGCTGCAAAAAACATTCGCGTTGATAACAGCCTCGATCTACTCTCAATACAGACGTCACTGGACGTCAATGCCCTTTCTGGGCGTTTCCTCCCTATTAAACTGCCGCAGCTTCGCGCTGCGGCTTTTTTTATGTACGGTTTTCCACCTGAAATACATCGCAAAAAGCCCGGATCACAGTTGCTGTTCAAACTCTTTTAACGGCTTGTCGCGACGTTCGGCGCATGAGCCGAAAGCGACCTTCCACAGGCCCCGGTAAAACTGGCAAAAGGGCGAAAAAAAGAGCGGGGAATTCCACGTCTAAACGTGCGTCTGCGCGGAAAAATCCTGCCCGGAAGAAAACTTCTCAAGGTCCAAAAAATATATCACCGGCGAGGAAACGACGGTCTGCGAGACGCAAACGGCCTGCTTCAAGGAAACGACCAGGTGCGAGCTTCTGGTCAAACGTGCTGCTATTCACCGGTGGCTTCCTGTATCATGCGAGTTTTGTTGCTTTTCTTGGATTTGTAGCCGCCTTAGCAGCGTTGTTTCATTTCTCCCGTGATCTACCTTCTGTATCGGCTTTGGAGGATCGACAAGCTCAGCATCAGGTCACATTGTTGGACATTGATGGCAATGTCATCACGCATTACGGCAACATACACAGCGAGGGTGTCATAATATCAGACCTCCCGCCGCATGTGGTGCAGGCTTTTGTCGCAACTGAAGATCGCAATTTTTATCATCACCTCGGTATCAACCCACTGGCCATAGGGCGGGCACTAATCGTCAACCTGCGCAGTGGTGATATTCGTCAAGGTGGCTCAACGATCACGCAGCAGTTTGCGAAAAATGCCTTTCTGACACCTGAGAAAACGCTGAAGCGCAAAATTCAGGAGATGCTTCTCGCTTTCAGACTGGAGACAGCCTACTCCAAAGATGAGATTCTCGCGCTTTATCTAAACAATGTCTATTTCGGAGCAGGTGCGTACGGATTGCGGGCAGCCAGCCACAGATATTTCGACAAGACACCGGAAGCTTTGTCTGTTGGTGAATCGGCCATGCTCGCTGGCCTGCTCAAGGCGCCTTCCAGGTATTCACCCTCAGCCAGCCCCGAGGCGGCACGCGACAGGGCGCGCGTAGTGATTCGTGCCATGCACGACGCTGGCTATCTCAGTCGGGAGACCATGGAGGTGCTGGTGAGGGGGTCTGTTGCGCGCCTTAACATGCAGAACAACCCGGTTCCTTATGCAACTGATTACGTCATGGCGGAATTGCAGAATGTTTTTGGCCCTGCAGGGCAGGATATTTTTGTTCATACGACTCTTGATGTTGCGGCGCACCGAAAAATGACAACCTACATCGAACAGATATCGCAGACAGATAAGCGGTTTACGGAAGACATTCAGGTTGCTGCCATTGCCATGGAAAGAACGGGTGCGGTTCGTCTGTTGATTGGCGGGCGTGACTATGAGGCTAGCCAATATAACCGAGCCCTCAATGCAAAAAGACAACCAGGTTCTGCATTCAAGCCGTTTGTTTATCTGACAGCGCTTGAAGCGGGTATGCAGCCTGACGACGTCGTTCTTGATACACCGGTCCAAATAGGAAACTGGCAGCCTACAAACTATAAAGATCGGTATTATGGGAGCATTGAGATGTGGGAAGCGATGGCCCGATCTCTGAATGCAGCTGTGTTACATGTTCAGGAAGAAACGGGGCGGGAGCGTGTTATTGCAACTGCGCGCCGTCTTGGTTTTCGAGGTAAACTGGACACGGGAGCTGCTTTAGCGCTTGGCGTGAATGAGACGACTCCATTTGATTTGACGAGAGTTTACCTGCCGTTTGCGAATGATGGACGGGACGCACAACCCTTCTCCATAACCTCCGTCTACAATAAATCCGGCAAGCTTCTCTATGCTCGAGAGATTGCACCTTCACGACAGTTGATCGATCCGGAAGCGCACACGGCGATAACACACATGCTCCGACAAGTTGTATCGCGTGGCTCCGGGGGCGCTGCAACGATCCCGGGCTACATTGCTGCAGGCAAGACCGGTACGACGCAGGACAGCCGAGATGCCTGGTTTGTGGGATATGCAGCGGGCCTTGTCGGGACTGTCTGGCTT
This sequence comes from Aquisalinus sp., assembly GCA_022763145.1. Classification (GTDB taxonomy): domain Bacteria; phylum Pseudomonadota; class Alphaproteobacteria; order Caulobacterales; family Parvularculaceae; genus Aquisalinus. The sequence goes on from JALEGM010000174.1 coordinate 3,408, forward strand.
GGCAAGGATGAATATACTCCTATGGGGTCTGGCACAAATGCTGTCAGCGGGTCTAACATACCAGCACAGATCTGGCGTGAGATGATGTCGGCAAGCCTGCGTGACCGTACAGATACTCCCTATAGAGAATGGCAACCACCTGTCCGGAGGCCGGGGATTATGAGATGGCTTGAGCAGATAATGTGGAACGACCCCGAACCTGCCCCTATGATGGCGAGTGACATGGCTACACCTGTGATTGAAGCGATAGGGTCTTCAAAGACGGAACTTCCGGTTGAACCAAAACTTGTTTTGGAGAAATCTCCCCAATCTATGGATGATCTGTTAGCTGATGTAATGCAGACCGATGAGCAGACAGAGAAACCTGAAATTTAGTAATGGTTTTGGTTTCTTAAGCTGCAGTCAGGTTTCTTGGCGTCGCAGGTAGTACGCCATAAGCGTAAAGACTGGTGCCGTGATCTTTGAGCCAGCTCTCTGCTTCTTGCCTGTCGCCTACGAGGCTGTCCACTGTGCGCCAGAACAAAACCGAATGGTCCATATGGCGTAAGTGTGACACCTCGTGAGCGATGACATATCTGTATACGAATTTTGGTGAAAGTATCAGGCGCCAGTTGAACGAGATGGTACCATTAGAGGAGCATGATCCCCATCTTGTTTTGGTATCGCGTACTGTTATGCGGCGGCGGTCTACGCCAAGTTGGGTGCAAAACAGGTCCGCCTGCGCTGAAAAATCCCGGCGTGCCTCGCGACGCAGCCAGTCTTCAAGGCGCCGACCAAGATGAATGGGATCGCCGCCTATGACAATTCGCTTAGGAGAGGCATAGACCTCAACACTGCGACGTTTGTCCGGTTCATTGATGATTTCATGATCCACACCGCGCAAAGGAATATTGGTTCCGGCAATAAATGGCTGTGGCGTAGGGGCTTCGGAGAGTTGTCGCGCAATCCAGTCCAGTCTCTCCCCAGCAAAGGCCAGAGCTGCTTTCTTTTGTCGTTCTGAAGGGCAGGTAAGCAGGATCGCGGGTTTGAACGGATCTACTTTCAAAATGTATCGGCGGGCTCGCCGATTTACCCGCAATTCCACTGGAATTTCGCGACCTTCAATGAACAGAAAGGGAGGGGTAGACTCCATGCACCAACCGTCGATCATCTCGCGCGCTGGATCAAGTGCCGCATGTTATAAACCTGCCCTTTCGACTCGCTAATCCGATGGCTATAAACAGAACCATCGGAGGGTTTATGGATGGAAGTGCTCAGCCCGGTAAGGCGGTAAAGCCTGTCACGCCGATGATGGCACAGTATCTGGAAATGAAAGCGCAGGCGGGTGACGCTCTGCTCTTCTTTCGCATGGGCGACTTTTATGAGCTGTTCTTTGAAGATGCCATAAAAGCCGCTGCGGCCCTCGACATCACCCTGACCCGCAGAGGCCAACATAAGGGTGAAGATATTCCGATGTGCGGTGTCCCCTGGCATTCACATGAAGGATATCTGGCACGACTTATCAAGGCGGGCTTCAAGGTCGCTCTGTGCGAACAAACAGAAGATCCGGCAGAAGCGAAAAAGCGTGGTGCAAAATCTATTGTGCGCCGTGAAATTGTCCGCTTTGTGACGCCCGGGACACTCACTGAAGACACCCTGCTGGAGACCCGGCGTCATAACTATCTTTTAGCGGTTTCGACAGGGCGCGGTGATAAGGGAGCGATTGCCTGGGCAGATCTCTCGGTCGGCGATCTAATGACCAAGACGGTCACAAGCGATGATTTATCTTCAGAGCTAGCGGCCTTGTCGCCGAAAGAAATACTTTTGCCTGAAAACCTGTCAGGCACCTGGCAGACCAGTTTGCATGATCTGCAGGGAGACTATTGTCTGACTTTTCAGGCTATGTCTTCATTTAATGCGCAATCCGCCCAGCGTGCGTTGTCAGAGCTTTACGGCGTGAAATCGCTCGAAGCATTTGGTGATTTCCAGTCAGATGAAATTACTGCCATGGGGGCTTTGGTATCCTACATGGAGCTCACTCAGGCGGGTAAAATGCCTGCACTGAAAACTCCACGACGTACAGACCGATCAGAAAGTATGGTCATAGACGCCGTTACACGCGCATCCCTCGAAATCGACCAAACTCAAAGGGGGGAGCGCAATGGGTCATTGTTGTCGGCTATAGATAAAACTGTGACTGGACCCGGAGCCCGTCAGCTCGGCAACTGGCTTGCACGTCCGCTGACAAGTGTTGAAAAGATTCGTAGCCGGCAGGGTGCTGTTCAGTACTTTCATCATGAGTCTGAATTGCGGGAGACACTGTGTAACTTGCTTACAGGCGCGCCTGACATGCAACGTGCTGCATCGCGCCTTGGTCTCGGGCGGGGAGGGCCACGTGATCTTGCAGCCTTACGTGATGGCATTCAGGGGGGCGGAGAGTTACTGAATGCCCTGACCGCATCGAGGCAGCAAAGCCTTGCAGCTACTTTGTTGCCAGAGCATATCAAACAGCTATGCGTGAATTTACATCCTGATCCCAAGACCGTTGGCGATTTAAACAATGAACTGACTGTAGCTTTGGCGGCAGACTTGCCCCTGCTGATGCGGGATGGAGGTTTCATTGCGCGTGGATATGACAGTGACCTCGATGAACTGATTGAGCTGCGCGATAACTCCCGTCAAATTGTTGCAGGTCTTGAGAGTCAATATCGTCAGCAGGCAGATATAAAATCATTGAAGGTCAAGCATAATAATGTGCTTGGCTACTTCATCGAAATACCTGTGGCGCAAGCAGATAAGCTAGCGACAGAGAATGAAGCGGGTGCCTTCATCCACAGACAGACTCTCGCAAATGCTGTACGCTTTACAACAGTAGAACTATCAGAGTTGGATGCCAAAATCAGTCGGGCCCGTGATGGTGCGGTTGCTCGGGAACTGGAGTTGTTTCAAGTATTGTCTGGTAAGGCTGCAGCATGTTCAGCAGAGTTATCAGTTATTGCAGAGGCTATCGCTGATCTTGATGTTTTCGTTGGTCTTGCGGAATTGGCGCACCTTGAGAACTACACCTGCCCAATTGTTGATAGTAGCCTTGCATTTGAGATAACAGATGGCCGACACGCTGTGGTCGAACAATCATTACGGCAATCATCTGGTGATGAGAATGCCCGGTTTATCCCGAACAGCTGCACTCTGGCGAATGAAGATCAGGCGCAGCTTTTACTTGTGACCGGGCCGAATATGGCGGGTAAATCAACCTTTCTGCGCCAGAATGCTCTTATTGCGATATTGGCGCAGATCGGGAGTTTCGTGCCCGCCAGCGCCGCGCATATTGGTATTGTGGATCGTGTTTTCTCGCGTGTTGGGGCGTCTGATGACCTCGCGCGTGGGAGGTCGACTTTTATGGTCGAAATGGTTGAGACAGCTTCCATTCTCAATCAGGCGACAGAACGGTCTCTGGTCGTGCTGGATGAGATCGGTCGGGGTACGGCCACTTTCGATGGCTTGTCGATTGCCTGGGCGACGGCAGAGCATCTGCATGATGTGAATCGTTGTCGTGGTCTTTTCGCAACGCATTACCATGAAATGACAACCCTTTCGGAGCGTCTGGAGCGCCTCGATAATGTCTCTATGAAAGTACAGGAATGGCACCAGGAAATCGTATTCCTGCATGAGGTCGTGCACGGGTCAGCTAATCGTTCTTATGGTGTCGCTGTCGCAAAGCTAGCTGGCTTACCTAAACAGGCTGTTCAGCGTGCTGAAGAAGTTTTGCGTCTACTTGAAGAAGGCAAGGTGCACAAGCATGGCGGTGTTGACGCTTTGATACAGGAGTTGCCTTTGTTTTCAGCTGCCCCCTTGCCTGAAGTAGATAGCAAATGGGACGAACTGGTTGAGCAGGTTCGGGAAGTTGATCCTGACTCGATGTCACCGCGGCAGGCTCTGGACGCGCTTTATCAGTTGAAGGAAATGATCCAGCAGCATGAATAAAACCGGCACGCCAATAAAAGCCAGGGAAAATTTACGCAGCGCTATCATCCGTGTTGCGCCTGAACTTTCTTTCCGCGAGTCAAGTTTCAAACTGGGTCAACTCATTCGTGATACGCGTGGTGATGCTTACGCTAAGGTTTTGGGAAGAACCCGAAAAGGCAGCGTTATCAATCGGCGACTTTCTGATGTAACAGACTCTGCGATTAAAGGGTTATTTGAGGCGGGTGCATGGCATTATCCTGAAGAGGCCCGGTACCTTGCTGTTATGGCGATTGGCGGATATGGGCGCGGGGCTTTGGCGCCTTACTCCGACATTGATCTCCTTTTTCTTCACGCGCCGTACGCTCGACAAAAGATCAAACCACTGACGGATTTTATTCTTTACGCCCTTTGGGATACCGGGTTCACTATTGCGCAATGTGTACACTCACCTGCCAGTGCTATTGCTTTTGCTAAAGAAGACTTGCCTGGTAATACGTCATTTCTGGATGCTCGTATGCTGATTGGCGAGCAATCTATTGTAGATGATTTTCGAGCGCGTTACGAAAAGCATCGGCAACAAACGGTTCAGCAGTTTGTCGAAGCAAAACTCGACGAGCGTGAACAGCGTCTCTCGGAAGCACATGCGTCCCGGTATCAGATTGAACCGGATGTCAAAGAGGGGAAAGGCGGATTGCGCGATCTGCAGACCATTCATTGGTTGGCGCGATTTACTCAAGGGACAGCTAACATTCCGGAGCATCTCCAGGCGGGTGTTTTTTCTGATGAAGAAGCTGTCAGCTATAGAAAGTCACTGGATTTTATGTGGTCAGTTCGTGTGCAGATGCATGATGTGCGGGGCCGACCTGATGAGCGGTTGACACTTGATATCCAACCACAAATTGCGGAGCGGCTCGGATACAAAGACAGGGATCATATGCCCGCAGCGGAGCGCTTGATGAAGCACTACTTCATTACAGCGGCAGAAGTCGGCCGACTTACAGGTGTTATCTGCGCCAGCCTAGAGGAGGCAGAGTTAAAGAGCCCGCGCCTATTTGTGTCGTCACTGTTTCAATCACTAAATAAGGGGTTGTTTGGCGCGTCTGCGAAAAAAATTAGGCCGGATGAAATAGGTAGTGCAGAAAACTTTACACTCCGGAATGGTAGGCTTGACTTTGTTGATCATGATGCCGTTACCAATAATCCGGTTGATTTATTCCGTTTATTCCGAATAGCGGGCCGTGCACCAGCCTGTGATATCCATCCTGAGGCACTTAAGACAGTTGCCTCTGAGGCAAAATTCCTCCGGAAGGAAATTATTGCTGATCTTCAGATAGCAAAATGCTTCGAAGCAATTTTGCTTGATACGGAAGAGACTGAAGATCTCCTGAGGGACATGACTGAGGCGTCTCTTCTTGGTGGTTATTTCTCGATATTTGGTCGCTTGGTCGGGCGTATGAAGTACGGCTTGTTTCGTAAATACACCCTTGATGAACATACTCTCAAGTCGATCGGTGTGCTAATAAATATCATGAGGGGAGAGTTGAAAAAGGAATACCCTATATCATCGTCGATTGTGCACAGTGCAGATACTGTGGTGCCATTTTTTTTAATCGTGGCCTTACAAGAATCTCTGGAAGCGCTCCCACATCTACCAGAAGATCGTGTGGCGCGTGAGGTGAAAAAATCAATCAGCCACCTATTGCAGGAAAATGATGCCATAGATGATGTGGTTTGGGTGGTTCTGAATCATAAGCTCATGGCCAGCACAGCTGCCCGTCGTAATATTATGGAACCAAAGCTTGTAAAGAGTTTTTGTGAGCAGGTTGGGACTGCGAAGCGACTGGACCTGTTGATGGTTTTGACCGCGTGTCGGCTACATGTACTTGGCTTGCAATCTTCTGATAATTGGACACGGCGTGATATAACCGTGCTGTATCAGGCGGCAAAAGCCTGGTTTGAGGGTGGGAGTACCGGTCTCGAGCAGTTACTTCTAAAAAGACGCCAGACGTTTCGGAACAAAACAGCTCGTGCTTTAAGCGATTGGTCAGTACCTGAACTTGAGAAATTCTTTGGACGACTGACACCGGCCTTTTTTGATGGCGCAACGCCAGGGTCAGCGGCGCGCTTTGCCAAACTAACCAGGGAAGTTGATCAGACTAATGGGCCTGGTCGATCTGTTGTCACGTTTTCTGACAATGGGTTAGTTGAAGTAATGGTGTATTCTCGCGATAGAGCTGGCCTTTTCGCTTCGGTTGCGGGCACAATCGCTTCTATTGGCGGTACTGTCCGTGCATCCAGTGCTTTTCCCGTTAGTTCTGTGGGTAAAGGGCCTGACATGGCAGCTAATATTTTTCTGTTTCGCCAAGAGCAAGAGTATTCTGCTCTGGATACAGAGCGACATCATCAATCTACAGGGACGCTGGTAGGGAAGTTTGATGCAGCAATTGCCTCACTCGACACCATCGATCTCCAACTCACGTCAAGATTTGGTGATCGTAATCGAATGTTTGATGTAGAAGCTGAGGTGTTGTTCGATCAGGAAGCCTCGGAAGATGCTCTCATTGTTGAGGCGCGTGGAATGGACAGGCCAGGCTTACTATACGAATTATCTTCTGCTCTACGTGATGTCGGTGTCTCTATAAAATCTGCCTACGTCGCAACGTATGGTGAACTTGCTATCGATACATTCTATATCCAGGATTTACCAGGTTACAAAATTACCGACAAACGCAGACAAGAGGTAATAAGAAGACGATTGCTGGCCGTTCTTGAACGAAAAGATTCATAGTACTTTGTTGATAGCAGTAAGCTAAGTTTGCATCTTTGGTCGCCGTTCAAACAACCCGGAGTGATTTTCTGCGGCTATTAAGTATTATCTCTCAGCACAAGATAGAGGCGAGGATGCAGAAAGATCTAGGGAGTATTGCCCCTTAAATCTCCATAAAATCGCCATGGTAGATTTGTCTCAACCTGATTGTTAAGTCCTCAGTTAATGGCTGGGTAACCATCTAAAAGGCACAACCTCTCAATGGCACGCGGTATTCTGAAATCCATGGCAACTGTCTCCGGGCTGATTATGCTCTCCCGTGTATTCGGCTTTGCGCGTCAGGTGCTGATTTCCGGTGTTATAGGTGCTTCCGGCTCTCCGGTAGCGGATGCCTTCTGGGCTGCCTTTCGATTACCGAATATGTTTCGCCGATTATTGGCAGAAGGCGCTTTTCAAGCTGCCTTTATCCCGCTTTTCCAGGGGCGCCATGTTGAGGCTGGCCATGAAGAGGCGAAGCGTTTTGCAGAAGATGTTCTTGCCTGGCTTGTACTCATCCTGACGGCCCTGTCGGCATTTGTGATGATCTTCGCGCCGTTGTTCGTCTATTTGCTGGCTACAGGCTTCAGTCAGGACCCCGAGAAGTTTGATCTTACGGTCGCTTTCATTCGCATCATGTTTCCGTATTTGGCGATGATGTCTCTCGTAGGGCTTGGGGGCGGTATCTTGAATTCTCTTCATAAGTTCGCTGCCGCAGCGGCACCACCGCTCGCTCTGAACATCTGTATGATCATTGCTGTGCTCATGTTTGCGAATGAGGATGTAGAGGTTACTGGGTATGCCGCGTCGTGGGGCGTGTTTGCGGGCGGGATCGTGCAATTGGCGATTCTGATTTTTGGGGCCTGGCGTTCGGGCTTCCTTTTGAAGTTGCGTCTGCCGCGTGTCACGCCGCATGTTAAGCGGTTGCTCATTCTCGGTACACCCGGCTTCATTGGTGCCAGTGCCCTTCAGGTGAATACATTTATCGGTACGAACATCGCATCGAGAGAAGCTGGAGCTATCAGTTGGCTGATGAATGCGGATCAACTTTATCAGCTGCCGCTTGCGATGATTGGCATTACGCTTGGCATCGTTTTGATGCCCTCTATGTCGCGCGCCTTGAAGGAAGGTGATGAAGCTGGTGCGCGTGACAGTTTAAACCGTGGTCTTGAGCTGGCCTTACTGTTTGCCGTTCCGGCTGCCGCGGCCTTGGTTGCTATGCCAGTACTTATCTGTGCCGCACTCTATACCGACTTCGCCGGGGATGCCTTGCAACTGGTTGGGCGAGAAGAAAGCGCTTATACATTAGCAGATGCGGAAGCCACTGGTATGGCATTGATGCTATTTGGCTTTGGTTTGCCAGCTTTCTGCCTTCACAAAGTTCTGGCATCAGCATTCTTTGCACGTGAAAACACGCGCACACCGATGAAGTATTCATTGATCGCTATTGGCATCAATACGGTTTTGTCGATCAGTTTGTTCCCTATTCTGGGATATCTCGCCGTACCACTGGCCACAGGTATCGCATCATGGATTGAGATTTCGTTCCTGACGCATCACCTCGTTAGGGATAAGGTGTTGCAACCAGACAAGCGCCTTGTCAGTCGTGCCCCACGCATCGTCATTTCGGCATTACTTATGGGCCTTGCGCTATATGGCATTCTTGGTTGGCAAGAGGAGTTGGTCAACTTGATGATGGGGCAGCTCTGGCTGGTCCTGGTCTTTCTGACCATCGGGGGGCTGGCTGTTTATGGCGGATTATGCCTGCTGCTGGGCGGGGCGACGTTACGAGATATTTCTACTGCCATCGGTCGCGCGCCCCAGGGTTGATTTGCAGGTGGAAAGCCTGATTTTTTTCCGGTAACAGGGCTGCTCTTAGACAGGAGCCATTATGACTGAGTCTCAGGGTATTTATCAGGGACCGGAGCGCGTGTTTTCCGGCGTTCAGCCAACAGGAAACCTGCACCTCGGTAATTATCTCGGGGCGATCCGAAAATTTGTTGTCTTGCAGCACGAGATGGAATGTATCTTTTGCGTGGTCGACATGCATGCCATTACTCAATGGCAGGATCCAAAAGAACTGCGTGCGCAGACTCTTGAGATTGCGGCTGCTTATGTTGCTGCCGGTATTGACCCCGAAAAGGCGGTCATCTTTCATCAATCAGCGGTAAGCGGGCATGCTGAACTTGCCTGGATTTTCAATTGTGTGGCCCGAATGGGGTGGTTGAACCGCATGACCCAGTTCAAGGATAAAGCGGGCAAGGACAAGGAGCGTGCCTCTGTTGGTTTGTTTGTTTATCCAAACCTCATGGCGGCCGATATTCTTCTTTATAAGGCCACACATGTGCCAGTCGGCGAAGACCAGAAGCAACACCTGGAGCTGACGCGGGATATTGCTGCACGATTCAATAATGAATTTGATGCTGGCGCATTCTTTCCGATGCCTGAGCCCCTTATCAAGGGCGCTGGAGCGCGGGTGATGTCTCTGCGTGATGGAAGTAGCAAGATGTCAAAATCAGACCCGTCTGATCTGTCCCGTATTAATTTGACGGATGATGCGGACATGATAGCCAAGAAAATCAAGAAAGCTCGCACAGACCCTGAGCCGTTACCGGAAACGATGGATGGTTTGAAGGGGCGTTCGGAAGCAGAAAACCTGATTGGCATTTTTGCGGCATTGTCCGGGCGGTCTTCTGAGAATGTTCTTGCTGAATATGCTGGCCAGGGATTTGGCGTTTTCAAGCCGGCATTGGCGGAGCTTGCGGTTGAGAAGCTCGCCCCTGTTACCACTGAAATGCGCAAATTGCAGGCCGATCCTGCTTTTCTTGAAACTATTTTGAAAAAAGGTGCAGATCGAGCTGAGGCTATTGCTACTCCGATCCTGGAGGACGTAAAAAGAGTTGTTGGATTTTTGTAATCTCCTTGGGTTGGTCGATATGAAAAAGTTGTTGGTGAGTGGCCTGTGCCTATTATTGGCTGCGTGTGGTGGTACGGAAGAATCGACGCCTACTCTAGAAGAGCGCCTGGCAAAGCCTGATGGTTCGCTACGTATTGCCACATTTAACGTTTCACTCTACCGAGATAAAGAAGGGCAGCTGCTTGAGGATGTCATGCGCGGCGATGACCCGCAGATTCAAGCAATTGCCGATGTTATCTTAAAAGTTGATCCAGATATCTTGGTGTTGAATGAAATCGACTGGCATAAGGATTTTATTCCTCTCGGTGTATTTCGCGATAACTATCTTACAGCTCCGCCGAATGAAGCTGGTATCAAGCCACTTTCATGGCCTTTCATTACTATGATCCCTTCCAATACGGGGCTTAATCCTGGTACAGCCGATTTCGATAATAATGGAGAAATTGTTACGGAACCTGGATCTCCCGCTTATGCGGCTGACTCATTTGGTTATGGCAAGTTTACCGGTCAATATGGTATGGCGATCCTGTCAAAAAAGCGCATCCTCTCCGAATTTAGCCGCAGTTTCAAACAGTTCAAATGGCAGGATATGCCAGAGAATTTAATGCCTACTGATTACTACAGTGAAGAAGCGCAAGAGATTTTTCGTCTCTCCTCTAAAAACCACGTCGACATACCCGTAGCAGTTGGCAATCATGAACTACACTTGTTGATGATGCATCCGACACCACCAACTTTTGATGGGCAAGAAGATCGAAACGGTCGTCGAAATCATGATGAAATCCGTTTCTTTGCCGATTATATTACGATAGAGAAATCAGAGTATATTTATGATGATGCTTGGCTAAATACGGGTGGTGAAAAGGGGCTAAAGGGTGGCCTCGGTGAAGGGCGTCGCTTTGTCATTCTGGGTGATCTGAATGCTGATCCGAGCGATGGCGACAGCATCCCCGGTGCAATTCAGCAGTTACTCAATCATCCTGCTATAGTCGATGCAAAGCCGCAAAGTAGGGGCGCCTGGATCGCTGCCGCTGAACAAGGTGGTGCGAATGATACGCATACAGGCCCACATGAACTGGACACGGCAGATTTCAGGGATGATGGAAATAATGCGGCAGGTAATTTGCGTATTGACTATGTGCTTCCATCAAAATTTGGACTCGAAGTCGTCAACGCAGGCGTGTACTGGCCGGATTCGAATGAAGATGGATATGACTTTGTCGGCTCAGGGTACCCCCAAGTAAGCTCAGATCACCGTCTTGTCTGGGTCGACGTGATTGTTCAGGATTAGTGCTGATGTTTTCAGTGGATAAACTGATCACTAAATTTCGCTTTTGAAGCAAAATACTAGAGTGGTGGAGCTAAGCGGGATCGAACCGCTGACCTCTTGCATGCCATGCAAGCGCTCTCCCAGCTGAGCTATAGCCCCATTTTATAGGAACCGGGAAGCTAGTCTCCCGGTTTTGTTTTATCAAGTCTTTTCGACGCGAATGGCAGGCTTACTCGTCTGAGCTGCCGCCTGGCTTCTTGATATAGCCACCCATGTCGTCGTTCTCGTCTTCTTCGTCGTCGAGAAGCGTGTCGTCATTTTCTGTATCAATGTCGATGTCGTCTATACCCTCGATATCTGGAATATCTTCATCATCATTATCGTCGTCGTCATCTTCATCTTCGTCGAGACTTGCCTTACGAGATCCACTGGAGCCATCATCCTGCTTGTCTGCTTCATCAAGGCTCGTTTCTGTGTCATCAGATGAGGCTTCATCCGTCTCATCTACGTCTTCCTCATCCTGATCATCTGTTTCGTTCTGATCGTCTTCGGTCTCGTCCTTACGCGTGCGGCGCGGTTTCAAGATCACTTCCGGCACAAACTCATGCGCGCATTTTGGGCAGACAGCAGGGTTCTTGCCGAGATCATAAAATCGAGCGCCGCATTCAGGGCAGTCTCGTTTGACGCCGAGGTCTTCATTCGCCACGTGGTCACCATCAATTTGCCAAAAACAAACGCTGGTGTTGCCACGCATGGCAGGCACTGTCAAAAAGAAAA
>JALEGM010000175.1 GCA_022763145.1 Aquisalinus sp.
GATGGTCGGTTGAAATTGACAGCGGGCAAGTCGGATTTCAACCTTGCTGTTCTTCCTGATCAGGATTTCCCGAGTCTGACTGTTGATAATGAGGGGGTGGAGTTTTCCATGCCGTCAAAAGAGTTGAAGCGCCTGATCGATAAGACGCGCTTTGCCATGTCGCAGGAAGAAACACGCTATTATCTCAATGGTGTCTATTTCCATGCTGTGACCGAGGGTGACCGTGCCTTGCGCGCGGTGGCAACGGATGGCCATCGCCTGGCGCGTCTTGATAGCCCATTACCGGATGGCGCCGAGAATATTCCTGGAGTCATTATTCCGCGTAAGGCTGTCCTGGAATTGCGGCGCCTGCTGGATGATGCAGGTGAACAGATGCAGGTCTCTGTATCTGAATCGAAGGTTCGGTTCACGTTTGATGCGGTGACACTGACATCGAAGTTGATTGATGGCACCTTCCCGGATTATCAGCGTGTTATCCCGTCCGGTAATGACCGTACTCTGAAAGTTGAGACGGCTGATTTCTCCAAAGCCGTTGACAGGGTCTCAACAGTGTCGGCTGATAAAACGCGGTCTGTGAAGATGATACTGGAAGGAGATCATCTGCAATTGATCGTCAATAATCCGGAAACCGGCAGTGCCCAGGAAGAATTGAATGTCGATTATGGTGCGGAGGCGCTGGAAATCGGGTTCAATGCAAAATACCTTCTGGACGTTGCCTCGCAGATTGATGGCGATACAGCGACCTTTGAGTTTGCGGACCCGTCCTCGCCAACGCTGATCTCAGATGAAGAGGATGTGCAGGCGCTTTATGTGCTGATGCCTCTTCGCGTCTGATCGCGGTCAGGAAATGGCCGAAACACCGGCAATTCGTCGCATCACACTGACAGATTTTCGTTCTTATGAGCGGCTGGACCTTTCTCTCAGCGGGAAACCAGTTGTGCTGAGTGGTGCTAACGGTTCTGGCAAGACTAATCTGCTGGAAGCTCTATCCATGCTCTCTGCCGGGCGCGGGATGCGCCGGGCGCGCCTGGGCGAGATTGCAAGGCAACAGGGGACTGGTGGGTGGACAGTGACGGCTATCCTGAGTGATGGCCTTGATGAAAACAGGCTCGGTGTTGGTGTGGAGGCAGGTGCACCCGAAAAAAGGGTTGTACGGATTGATGGTTCGACCGCATCCGGACCGACCACATTGCTTGACTATCTTGGGTTCCAGTGGTTGACGCCGGCACAAGACCGGTTGTTCATGGAAGGTGCTGCCGAGCGCCGCCGCTTTCTCGATCGTATGATCCTGTCGCATGATCCGGCACATGGCAAGGCAGCGGCGACTTATGAAAAAGCGATGCGCCAGCGTACGAAATTATTGGAAGATTTGCCAAACGCAGACCAGACATTGCTTGGTATATTAGAACGTCAGATGGCGGAGGCCGGTGTTGCCATGGCAGCTGCGCGGCGCGAGATGACAGCGCGACTGGCGGCAGGGGCGCAGAACCTTGCCTGTGATGCGTTTCCCGCAGCGGATCTCGCTCTGGAAGGCACTTTAGAAGAGGCGCTGGTTCTGGATACGGCGGGTGAGGTGGAAGAGGCGTATGAAGAACGCCTTAAGCAAGCCCGGTGGCGGGACGCTGCCGCAGGCCGGGCTCTGGAAGGGGCACACCGTTCTGATCTGCTTGTGACGCATCGTGACAAGCAGCAAGCTGCGCGGCTTTGTTCCACCGGCGAGCAGAAGGCTCTCCTGATTGGTCTCGTGCTTGCCAATGCAACAGCAACGTCAACAGGTCAAAGCCGTGTACCGCTTATTTTGTTGCTCGATGAAGTTGCGGCACACCTTGATGCTGGACGACGTGCAGCTCTTTTTGATATTTTGCACGAAACGGGCATGCAGGCCTTCATGACGGGAACTGATGCGGAGTTGTTTGAGGCCTGGGGCGCGCGGGCAGAGCACTATGAAGTGCAGGACAGCTGCCTGTCGGTTTTGTGAAATATGACTGAGTGCTGTTCTCGCGAGTGTTATTTTAAAGCAGCAAGCTCGTTATCAATCTGAGCAAGGAATTCCTCGCTCCAGGTTCTGAAGCGTAGCAGGCGTAACCTTGTAGAGTAATGCCAGATGACCGTCATCGTCAGTTGGCGGGTAAAAACTGCGTCCTTACACAGAATATCCATGGGGCCTCGAGGTATAAACTTTGAGGCAAGTATATCTGCATCTGGTGTGACGATGCCGACACGTGGATGGGTAATGATATGCTCGTCCCACATGAAGGCGAAATTGGTTCTCAGTTGATCCCGTTCGTCAGACAGCTGACCGCTGTAAATATTCAGGCCAATTCGAAAGTCATCGGACATTAAATCGAGATATCTGTCCTGCCGTGACATTTCGATCAGCGTATTATCTACGAAAGAAGGTACGATATCGCTTGTCAGAGCGCCAATGGCATCGCTCAGAGTGTCCATTGCCTCTGGTGACGTATCACAAGATTGCAATGCAGTGATACCTGCCTGGCGGACATCATTTAACTCTTCAATGGCAGTGACCCGGTCATCCAGAGCTGCAATGTTGACTTCGACCTCGCTCTGTAAGCGCTCTAGCGCGCTCACAGCACCTCTCTTGTTGGCGCGTTCTGCATTCCAGTTATTCAGCTGCAAGGCGCTCAACACCCCGACCAGTACAAGCGCAAATTCAATAAAAACAGTGACCCAGTCCTGGCGCTTCAGAGCAGTTGCAAAACGACGTGAGAGCATGATTTTCCCCGGCAATTTCAGCTTATTATAGGAAAGACCCGCCCAGCTTGTAAGGGGCAAAAGCTGCTCCTGCAGGAGTCAGCAAAAAACTTTCTAATGTATTGAAATTGTTCACAAAAATAATCCCTCGTGGATTGGACCTGTCGGACCAATTCGTGTACATTCTGCCGACTCAAACAATCATTTTTTGACAGGATGTTATGACTTCTGACCCAGCTGAAAATATGCCTGAAAATGGCGCTCCCGCAGAAGGAGCAGGCGACGATTATGGTGCGGATTCTATCAAGGTCCTGAAAGGTCTCGACGCTGTGCGCAAGCGCCCGGGCATGTATATCGGGGACACGGATGATGGTTCCGGCCTGCATCACATGGTCTACGAGGTTGTTGATAACGCCATCGACGAAGCATTGGCCGGTCATTGCGATACAGTTACTGTTGTTCTGAATGAGGACGGTTCTGCTTCGGTCAGTGACAATGGACGCGGTATCCCGACGGCGATGCATTCGGAGGAGGGCATTTCGGCGGCACAGGTCATCATGACCCAGCTTCATGCGGGCGGTAAATTTGACCAGAATTCCTATAAGGTTTCCGGTGGCCTGCACGGCGTGGGTGTGTCTGTGGTCAACGCCCTGTCAGACTGGCTTGATCTGCGCATCTGGCGTGGCGGCAAGGAACACTTCATGCGCTTCCACTTCGGCAATGCCGACAAGGATCTGGAAGTTGTTGGCGATGCTGACAAGACTGGTACGCAAGTAACCTTTCATCCGTCAGACACAATCTTTACGCAAACGGAGTTTGATTTTGATACGCTGGAGCGGCGTTTGCGCGAGCTTGCGTTCCTCAACTCTGGTGTGACGATTATCCTGCAGGATAAGCGTCATGCCGACTTGCGCGAAGAGAGTATGTTTTACGAAGGCGGCCTTGAGGCCTTTGTGCGTTATCTTGACGAATCCAAAACGGCTATCATGTCAGAGCCAATCAGTTTCCAGGCGGAAAAGGATGGTATTACTGTTGATGTCGCCATGTGGTGGAATGACAGTTATCACGAGAAGGTGCTCTGCTTTACGAATAACATACCGCAGCGGGATGGTGGTACACACCTCGCCGGCTTTAGGGCAGCGCTGACGCGCGTGGTCAATGGTTACGCCACGTCCTCGGGCCTGCAAAAGAAAGAAAAAGTAACGCTGACCGGGGATGATGCGCGCGAAGGGTTGACCTGCGTTCTCTCTGTTAAAGTGCCAGATCCGAAATTTTCCTCCCAGACGAAAGACAAGCTGGTCTCGTCCGAAGTGCGACCCGTTGTAGAGAGTCTTGTAAATGAGCAGCTTTCGATCTGGTTCGAGGAAAACCCGGGTGAAGCGAAAAACCTTGTACGGAAAGTTGTGGAGGCTGCTGCGGCCCGCGAGGCCGCCCGCAAGGCACGCGAGCTGACACGCCGAAAAGGCGCGCTGGATATCTCTTCTTTGCCGGGCAAGCTGGCAGATTGTCAGGAGCGTGATCCCGCCAAGTCCGAGTTGTTCATTGTGGAGGGTGATTCTGCGGGCGGTTCTGCCAAGCAGGCGCGTAACCGCGAGAACCAGGCAATTCTGCCGCTGCGAGGCAAGATCCTCAATGTGGAGCGGGCGCGCTTTGACCGGATGCTGTCAAGCCAGGAAATCGGGACCATGATTACAGCGCTCGGTACTGGCATCGGGCGAGATGATTTCAACATCGACAAGCTACGTTACCACAAGATTATCATCATGACTGATGCGGATGTGGATGGCGCGCATATCCGTACACTTCTGCTGACCTTCTTCTTCCGACAAATGCCGGAATTGGTCGAACGTGGTCATCTCTATATTGCCAATCCGCCACTCTACAAGATCGAGCGCGGCAAATCCCAGCAATATCTGTTGGATGATACGGAGCTGGAAGATTATCTCTACAGAGAGGGTATTGATGGGGCCAGCCTCGAGCTTGCATCCGGTGAGATTATCACCGGTAATGACCTTGCGGACTTAATCGAGAAGTGTCGCAAGTTCGAGAAGAAACTCGATCCGTTTCCGGCACGGTTCTCTCGCGATGTGATTGTGCAGGCGGCGCTTGCCGGTGTCATGGGGGAAGCGGTGGAGGATCAGGCTGCAGCGGATCGTGTTGCGGCGCGCCTGGACATGGTTGCCGATGAGGTTGAGCGTGGCTGGGTTGCCCATCTGGACGGCTCTGGCGGTTTTTCCGTTGAACGGGAAGTGCGTGGTGTTCTCGAAATACATACGCTGCATACGGAGCTGTTGGCCAATGCCGATGCACGCAAGCTGGCGGAGGCCACGCAGGCGGTGCAGGAAGGTTTTTCTAAACCAGCTGTTTGGCGCGTGAAGGAAGATGAAACGAACATCTCTAGTCCGGCGGCTCTTCTGGCAGCTGCAAGTGCTGCGGGTGAGAAAGGCATTCGCCTACAGCGTTATAAGGGGCTGGGCGAGATGAACCCGGATCAGTTGTGGGAGACAACGCTTGATGAAAATGCACGCCTGTTATTGCAGGTGAAAATTGACGCGGCAGATAAGGCTGATGGTATTTTCTCCCGCTTGATGGGCGATGTGGTTGAGCCGCGTCGTGAATTTATTCAGGATAATGCATTGTCCGCACAGCTGGATATTTGATTGGGCGAATATGTCTGGCCAACATTTTAGATACTCAAGTCTCAGGGAAAGAGTTGTTGAGCACATTTTTGTTGGAGAACTGCTCCGTAGTTTGTGGTTAACCGAGAAGTTCGATATTGAAGTCGCAAAAAGCGAGGTGGATAATGCCGGACATGATCTGGTACTCGAATCACAGGGCACGTTGAGGCATTTACAACTGAAATCGAGCTTTACTGGAGCTAAAACTAATAAGGTTAGTATAAATACACGTTTGGCGAAAAAGCCAAGTGGCTGTGTTATTTGGATATTTTTTGAACAGGAAAGTTTACGACTTGGGCCATTTTTGTGGTTTGGTGGTGACCCTGGCGCCCCGTTACCTGACTTGGGCAATAATATAACAAAACACACCAAAGCCGATTCTCAAGGTAATAAGTCAGAACGACCATCACTGCGCGATATACAAAAGCGAAGGTTTGAAGAAGTCGAAGACATGAAGGGCTTAATTCAAAAACTTTTCGGTTAACGGTATTTTATTGTGATGCAATTGTAAGATTCATAGGAGAGCCACTCATGTGGTATTACGTCACAGATAGTAATCAGCGTAAACAGGCCCATGCGGATGAATTGCCGCTACTTGAAGTACAGGGCAAGATTAAGCCATCTACATTGATGTGGACGGAGGGGATGGCAGACTGGCAACCTGCTTCTGAGGTGCTGCCAGAATTGTTTGATGCCAAGCCGGAAGTCAATTTGCCTCAAATACCGCAGCATTTAATCAAGAGTGATGTGGTTGATTACGACATTCTTGGCGACGACATGCAGATTGTTGAAGTCGAACTTGATCCCGGTGAAGTGGTGATCGCCGAAGCTGGGGCGATGAACTATGTCGAAGAGGGCATCACGTTCGATACGCGTATGGGGGATGGCTCCGATGCGACAGAAAAAGGGATCATGGGTATCCTGAAGAATGTCGGTAGTCGTGTGCTGACCGGTGAATCCATTTTCATGACACATTTTACGCATGAAGGACAGGGCAAAAAACGTGTTGCGTTCGCTGCGCCTTATCCGGGCAAGATCATCCCTGTTGATTTGTCGCAGGTTGGTGGTGAGCTGATCTGTCAGAAGGACTCATTTCTTTGTGCCGCGCGAGGCACTAAACTCTCTATCGCTTTCAACAAGAAGTTTGGGGCCGGACTTTTTGGCGGTGAAGGCTTTATCCTGCAACGCCTGCAAGGCGATGGCATGGCTTTTGTTCATGCAGGTGGCACTGTGGTGAAAAAGGAACTGAAGGGCGAGACACTCCGGGTTGATACGGGTTGCCTCGTCGCGTTCGCACCGACGATTGATTATGACATCGAGCGGGCTGGGAACCTCAAATCCATGATATTCGGGGGGGAAGGGCTATTCCTCGCGACACTCAAAGGTCACGGCACTGTCTACTTGCAAAGCCTTCCATTTGCACGACTTGCAGACAGGATTGCCGGACAGATCGCGCCGGGTGGTCGCCGTCAGGGTGAAGGCTCCCTGCTCGGCGGTGTTGGCAATCTGCTTGATGGTGACGGGCGATAGGCTTCAGCCGTTCTGTTGTTACACTCAGTGCCCTGCGCCAAAGATACCTGTGCGGACAGAATAATCTGTGGCGATCTGATAATCCGGATCATCATCAGAATCGATCATCAACTGTCCGGCACGGCTTAGCAACTGGTGACAGTCACGAGAGAGATGTCGCAGGCGCAGCGTCTTGCCTTGCGCTTCGTATTTGGCAGCCAGATCCTCGATAGCTTGTAAGGCGGACTGGTCAACGACGCGCGAGCGCATAAAGTCAACAATCACAATATCCGGATCGCTTTCCGGCTCGAATAACTCACTGAAGCCGTCTGTTGACCCAAAGAATAGTGGTCCTTCTAGCTCATAGGTTTTTGCGCCGGGCACGGTGACACTGTCACGGGCAGAAATGTGGATACGCTTTGCATTGTTCCAGGCGTAGGCCAGCGCTGAGACGATAACACCGACCACGACAGCTGTGGCAAGGTCATACCGAACGGTAACAGCTGTCACTAGGATCATGACGAAAGCATCTGTGAGCGGAATTTTGCGCAAGATCATCAGGCTGCGCCAGGCAAAAGTGCCGATCACGACCATGAACATAACGCCCACCAAGGCGGCGAGCGGAATTTGCTCGATCAATCCTGAGGCAAATAGAATAAATATCAGCAGGAACAGGGCCGCTGCGATGGCGGAGAGGCGCGTGACGCCGCCGGATTTTACATTAATCATCGACTGACCAATCATGGCGCATCCGCCCATGCCACCAAAGAAGCCCGTGACGACATTAGCTGTGCCCTGCGCAATACACTCCTGTGAAGCGCCGCCGCGTTTGCCTGTTATCTCACCAACCAGATTCAGGGTGAGCAGGCTTTCAATCAGACCGATGGCGGCAAGAATAACGGCATACGGCAAAATGATTTCAAGAGTTTCCATCGTCAGGGGGACCATCGGGATATGGAAACCGGGCAACCCTCCTTCGATACTGGCCAGATCACCGACACGGGGCACATCCAGGCCCAGGGCAATAACAATAAGAGCGACAATGAGAATGCCGGCAAGTGGGGCTGGCACCGCTTTGGTGACTTTGGGGGTGGCCCAGATGATTGCCATAGTCAGTGCCGTCAAGCCGAGCATCATGACAAGAGGCCAGCCGCTCAGCCATTGACCGCCAGACATACCGTGACTGGTCACCACCGCTGTGCCCGGTACCTGAAACTGGGACAGCTGGGCGAGAAAGATGACAATCGCAAGGCCATTGACGAAGCCGAGCATTACCGGGTGAGGTACAAGGCGAATGAACTTGCCAAGCCTGAGAAAACCGGCTGCCAGTTGCAACAGGCCCATAAGTACCACGGTTGCGAAAAGATATTCCACGCCATGCTCTGCGACAAGCGCAACCATGACGACAGCCAGTGCACCGGTCGCACCGGAAATCATGCCGGGACGCCCGCCAATCACGGCAGTGATCAGGCCAACGATAAAAGCTGCATAGAGGCCAACCAGCGGGTGCACGCCTGCAACGAAAGCAAACGCAACAGCCTCCGGCACCAGAGCAAGTGCAACGGTTAAACCTGCTAATGTTTCGGTTTTGATACGCGCAGGCGTGAAGTCGGACATTGTGTCCGCGCCTGTCATGTCAGCAATAGTGATGCGTTCGGCGAACGCCTTTAATCCCGGCTTGGCCATGGTGTGGTCCTGATCCTGAAATTTGATAATC
>JALEGM010000015.1 GCA_022763145.1 Aquisalinus sp.
GCAGACCCTTTTCGTGGCGGTGCAACACCCCGGCGATAGCGATGGAGCAACTTTTGAAAATCCGGCTACGCGCTGGCCGGATTTCGCAGAGGCCATGCCCCCGCGTCCAAGCGTCATGGTCATCCGCAAAGCTGATCGCTCCGTCATCGGCGGATAAGGCCGGGTTGAAACATGCTGGATCAATTGGCTGTGTTGATCCGGCATACAAATAGGTGCAGTTTTTTGTGGCGTTCTTGCTGCGCATATGTACTTATTGCGCACCAATTTTGATGGAGACTTATAATGAGACTTATTACCTTTACAGCCCTTGGTATGCTGATAGCGGGTAGCGTCAGCGCGCATGAAATCGTCCATCGGGACCATGATCATGTCCATGAAAAAGATTGCGGGCATCAGGCCATCGCTCATGATGGGCATATTGACTATTTACACGATGGTCATCTGCATTCTGCTCATGGTGAGCATGTGGATGAACATGCGATCGCTGTTTCAGAAATTAATCCTGTATCAGAAGTGCTGGTTGCGCAGGTCAATAATCACAACCACACACATGGTGCAGATGGTGAAGAGCATTTGATTGTTCAGCATGGCGACCACTTTGATTATATCCATGATGGCCGATTGCATTATGTGCACGGCGATCATGTTGATGATCATGGTCCAGTCACACTCGTTGACTAATTTTTCATCAGGCCGAGGATATTGACCCGGCCTGGTGTCTTTTCTCCTGCCTTGCCAGCAGCTGAAACATAGTTACGAAGGCAGGATGCAGAAGACGCAGCAGTTTGACACAATTATCATCGGTGCCGGTGCCGCCGGACTGATGTGCGCGGCCCATGCTGGCGCACGTGGCGGTAAGGTGCTGGTGATCGAGCATAACAAGGCGCCTGGAGAAAAAATTCGCATCTCTGGTGGCGGGCGCTGTAACTTTACAAACCTTCACGCGGCACCGGAAAACTTCCTCTCGGAAAATCCGCATTTCATCAAATCAGCCCTCAAACGATACACCCAGTGGGACTTTATTGACCTGGTGACGGCCCACAAAATTGCCTGGCACGAAAAAACACTTGGCCAGCTATTTTGTGATGACTCATCAAAGCAGATCATCACCATGCTTCTGGCAGAGATGGAAAAAGTTGGCGCTGAACTCGCACTGGAAACATCTGTGGACCAGATCATGCCAGGGCAGGGTGGTTTTGCGCTTGCTGTGTCGGGGCAACGCTCTGGTGCGATCACGTGCACAAATCTCGTCATTGCGTCCGGCGGCAAGTCGATCCCGAAAATGGGGGCTACCGGCTTCGGATACCGGGTCGCAGCACAGTTCGATCTACCCATTGTGGAGACGCGTGCCGGTTTGGTGCCGCTGGTTTTCAGTGAAGAGATCAAAGCCGACTTCAAGGAAATGGCGGGTGTCTCTTGTGACACGATCATCAGTTGCGGTCCCGCGCACTTTGAAGAAGCCCTGCTCTTCACCCACAGGGGGCTATCCGGCCCATCTGTTCTGCAAATCTCGTCCTACTGGCGAGAGAAGCAGCCTGTCAGCGTCAGCTTTATGCCACATGAAGATATATACGAGCATTTGCGTGTCGCACGTGCAGAATCAGGCAGGCGTGATATCGTCACGATACTGTCGGAATTACTGCCAAAAAAATTGGCATCCTATATTGGCCAACAACTTGGCGTCAGCGGCAACATCGCAGACTTCAGTGACAAGCGCCTGCAGGAAGTCGTCGAGCGCATCAGAGCATGGAAAGTCTGGCCTGTGGGCACGGAAGGCTACCGCACAGCAGAAGTGACGTTGGGGGGTATCTCCACTGAGTGCCTCAACTCAAAAACGATGGAAGCCAAATCTGTTCCCGGCCTGTATTTCATAGGTGAGGTGGTTGACGTAACCGGCTGGCTGGGTGGCTATAATTTTCAGTGGGCCTGGTCATCCGGCTGGGCTGCAGGGCAGGCGATTGCTGAAGGCAGAAGCTAGGTCTGACTCTAGATCACGATCCTGAAGTCAGTTTCAAAAGTGCTCTCGCCAACCTGCGTTAGACTGGCCTCCAGCAGGTCCTGATCGCGTGTACTGAAAGAATGTCCTTTGGTACCACCAAGTTCACGGAAATAAATCTGACTGGTCAGCACATGGCGCCCGTCACGGAAGACCTTGTAATGGATATGCGCTGGTCGAGGGGCGTAAGCACCCGGCACATATGTCCGGAATGCGTAAGCGCCATCCTGTCCGCTAACAGCCTTACCCCAATAGGCAAAGTCAGTGTGCCGCGCGCCGGGTGATGTGTCATCCGGGTGCAGGTATCGCCCCTCCGGGTCGGTTTGCCACAGATCAATAGTAGTGCCTTGAACAGGCTGGCCATAAATATCGATGATAGTGCCCTTCAGGAGCAGAATGTCACCGCGCTGGGTCTGCATATTCACCAACAGGTCAGCACTGTCATTATCGCGATTACCCAGGGGATAAAACGGCCCCTCGGCATCCCTCGGTGTACGTTTGGCAACAGCTTCTTGCGCCAGGACTGAGTGCGGCAAGGCTGTCATGGCCCCTGCAGCAAGTCCGGTTTTAACAAAGTCGCGACGTTTCATCTGCCTATTCCACCACGTCAAAATCAGAGTAATAGATCGTCAGCTCTTCATCGACCTTTGAGAAAACCTGTTTGCCCACGGCTTTCCAGTAAACTTTGGTCATTGCTGGTGCAACACCTGGCGCCGGGCGCTCGAAGGTCTGTTCAAAGATGAACTCATCAAGCCGAGATACAGCGTTCGGTTTGAAGCCTTGTGTCGCCTTGATCAGGTAAGACTTGATGGACTGGTCTGCCTTGTCCACTACAGCGCGCGTCAGGACGTTTTCGGCTGCGCCTTGCAAGTCTTCATTGTTTTCCTGGCCAGCGGTGAAGCTGTAGATATAGGACTGATCGTTTTCCTCGATCAGCTTCACGCCAGAGAAAGAGTCTCGATAATCGGCATACAACAACTCGCCTGGGCGTGACTCGATACGAGTCCAGTTGCGCAGCTTTTTAGGTCCGGGATTATCCCAGCCATCCGTCGTGCCGGAGATGCGCGTCCAGCTATCGGTGTTCGCGTCATACCGGTCAACAACGGGCGGGAAGTCACGCCAGACAAATGTCTGCGTATAAGAGAAACGACGATCACTTTGCGCCTCAGCTTCGCTCACAGCTGTTTCCAGCGGCACGGGCAGGTCTTCGGCGAAGGCTGTAAAGGCAAGAGACAGAATTAAAGCAATGGTCGTTGTCGCAGCGATGCGCAGGATCTTTGGCATTCGAATATCCTCTAACTTCTCATGACTGGATACAAATCATGGCTGCGCGAGGCAAATCAACA
>JALEGM010000176.1 GCA_022763145.1 Aquisalinus sp.
CAAAGCAGATGATGCTCCGCCTGATATACGCTCAGGCAGCGGATTGGAGCCTGCATTGGCAACGGAACTAGCTGAGCTGGGATTGCTTTAGTCAAAGGGCGTGCGTGGGTGACGCTAATAAAATCAAATGCTTGATAACGGCATATTGTCAATTAGTCGTGTCTTGCCAATGATTACGGCCGCGAAAAGGCGAGCCGTATCAAGCTGATCTGCCTGTAGAGTGCCCTTGTCAATGAAAGAAAGGTCTGTTTTTTGCCGGAGTTCAAAATAGTCAACTCTGTCAAAACCTTCCGCCAACAAACTTTTTGATGCTTGCTGCAGCGTTGTTTGAATTTCCGCGCCTGTAGCCAATTTGCGGATTGCTGACGTCATGATCATATTCAATTTACCCGCAACCTCCCGCTGTGCACTCGACAGATATGCGTTGCGCGAGGACATCGCCAGGCCATCCTCTTCGCGTATGATTGGCCCGCCAATGATTGATACAGGCATATCAAGATCTCGCACCATGCGTTGAATGACCAGTAATTGCTGGTAATCCTTCTCGCCGAATATCGCGATATCAGGCTGGCATTGGTTGAGGAGTTTACAGACGACTGTTGCGACCCCGCCAAAAAAATGTGGTCGTGATAGGCCGCATAAATCTCTGGATAACCCCTCGACAGCGACGCTGGTAGAATACCCTTGCGGATACATTTCTTTTGCACTTGGCAGGAAGGCCAGATCGCAACCAGCTGTAGCGAGTTTTATCAGGTCTTCCGTTTCATTCCGTGGATAAGTGTCTAGGTCCTCATGTGCGGCGAATTGTCGCGGATTGATGAATATGCTGGCGACAACCTTGTCGGCCTTTTTGCCGGCCAGTTTTACCAGAGAAACATGGCCTTCATGCAAGGCGCCCATCGTGGGCACAAAAGCAACTTTTAACCCTTGCTTGCGCCAGGCACTTACGCGTTCGCGCAAGTCTTTCACGCTGCGGCTAACGGGCGGCATAGAATCGCTGCTATGTGTGGGCATGTACTCAGCCTCCATGAATCTGGCAAACGAGATGGGAAGAGCAATGCACCATGCCTTCAGGCGAAACAAGAGGCGGCCAACGCTGGTTTTTATTTTGATGCTTGGTGCTTTAGCTATGGTCGGTTGCGAATCTATCGGCAGCGGTCGATTACCTGAAGCACCGGATCGCTTGTCACCGGCAGAGGCATGGCCATCGGTGCCAGCTCAATCGCAAGTTCGGCCTGCTGAGACAACGACACAGCCAGTCAAAAGAGCGTCTAGGCCAAACCGTCCAGCGCAACGTGAGACAGAGTTTTACGTAACAGATGGCAGCTCGGCAATTCCGGAAGCGCCACCAAAACCCACAGGATCGTTCGATAGTAGTTTCGATTCAATCTGGCAGAGCAGCCAGGGTGACTATGTGCCTGACCCCGAGCCGACATCATCGCCAGCATCAGCACCTCTTCCTGTTACAGATGACTACTCCAGATCAGATTCGTATAATTCAACCACAACATATCAAGCGTCTGTCCAACCAGACAGAACGCAGGGGCGTGAGCAAATACCGCCGGCACCGGCCTACACAGCGCAGCCTGTCTCTCGTCCTGCTCCTCGACCAGCGCAGCCGGCGCAAAGCCGAGCCGTACAATCCGGGCAGGTCTTTGCGCTGCACCTGGCAAGTTATCGCAACGAACAGAATGCCAGCAGTGGTTGGAATCAACTCTCTAGGCAGTTCGAAATGTATCTTGGTGGTCTCGAGCCAAGACTCCGCATCATAGATATTCCAGCCAAAGGAACATTTTTCAGACTATTGGCCGGCCCCTATAGTTCGCGTGCAGAGGCTTCTTCAGCGTGCGAAGAGTTGAAAGCACTTGGTACCTATTGTTCGGTGATGCCATTTTCAGGCGTTAATCTCTGAGAGAGTCAGTAGAGGACTTTTGTGGTGCCTTAATTGCGAACTCGCGTTTGGCAAAAGTTCTACCAGCATATTCAGCTGAGCCAGAGAAAGTTACTGTCATAGTGCTTTCAGGCAATTCGCGAAGACCTAGTGGAAAAGAAACAACTCGAGTTTCATTTTCAGTATAGAGTGCAATATTGTCTTGTTCAGAAAGAGTTTGAACGTCTCCTCCTGCAAGCAGCGGACTCTCAATAACAAGTTTGCCATAGATGCTGTGTGGTCCAGAACGCTTAAGTATAACATCAAGTGCTAAGCCACCATCATGCACTCGTCTGAGTTTTGCTTCCCAGATACGAACCGAGTTATCCGCATCTTGGGCTTCGCTGGACCGCATTATAACCGGTAAAGATATTGCACGCGCCATATCAAGCTGAAGGCCAGAGCTGACTCTCCGGGAATGCCCATTTGCATCCTCAAAGTGAATGACAAGATGCGAGCGCTTTTCGGTTTGCTCTGGCCAGTTAAAGTCATCACGTACATCGATCTTTATTTGGCGTTGTTCACCAGGGCCAAGATGAAAACGTGCCGGCCTTACCAGTAAGTGTGGGGCTGCTGAACTCTGTTGTCTTTCAGCAGTTGTGCTGATGCGATAGGTGCCGTTTTCCAGCAATGTGAGGTCTTCCCAGCCGATGTGAATCGTTTTGTTCTGATTGCTCGGATTGCCGACTGTAACAACAGCATTCGCTTCCCCTGGGGACAGCAAAACGCGAAGCGGAGATATGCTCTGTGCCTGTGCCGCGGGAAGAAAAGAAAACGCTACAATACCAAGCAGATGAATCAATCTATTATTCTGCCTTGAGACATGATTGCGGTGTCTATGCCGGGGCAAGTGAGGCCGGGACCGTATGAACATTTCGATTTTCAATCCCTTTTCCTACGTAAGTGGGGTGTCGGAGCCTGCTGTGACTGAGACATC
>JALEGM010000177.1 GCA_022763145.1 Aquisalinus sp.
GAAGCATGATTTCAATGCACGACCTATCCATGGTGACCTGCCGCAAGCCTACCGGATGGAGACCCTGCAGAAATTCCGTGATGGGGAGATCAGTTTGCTGATCGCCTCTGACGTTGCTGCGCGGGGGCTTGATATTCCAGATGTCTCCCATGTGTTTAACTTCGATGTTCCTGTGAATGCCGAAGATTATGTGCATCGCATTGGCCGAACCGGACGCGCCGGTCGATCCGGCCACGCCTACATGCTGGTGTGCCCGTCTGATGACAAAGCCTATGCAGCAGTCCTGAAAACGACTGGCCTCGAAAAGATCGACCCTGTGGATATGGGCAACTTTTTTGATGGGGAACAGAATAGCGATCGCAAATCCCGTGGCGGACGCAGCGCACGCAAAGGCAATGAAGACAAGGCTCGCGACAGCAAGCCATCACATGAGAGACGCAGCCGCTCTCGCAAGGAAAAAGAAGAGCCGGTCATCGGCCTCGGTGATCACGTACCGGCATTCCTGTTGCGCGATGCATCCTGAGAGAGATTGAAAATCTTTTCTCTATAGGTTTATACATAACACATCCTGCTACAGACCAATCGTGTTTTGATTGAAACTGCGTTGCAGTTTTTGATATGCTGCACGCATGACAAAAGCAGAAGAAGTAGCTAACCAGCACCCCGCTGACATGGCTCCCGATTTCACCGTTCCCCAGAAATGGGAGAACTACACGGACGAGGAACACGCCACCTGGGATCTCCTCTATGATCGACAGGTTAAGCTGTTGCCGGGTTATGCTGAGCAATCCTTTATTGATGGGTTGACACTTCTTGACCTTGGCAAGGGCGGCATTCCGCAGTTTGATCGCCTGAGTGATGAGTTGGAAAAGTTGACGGGTTGGCGCATCGTCGCTGTTCCCTGTCTTGTGCCTGATGACATCTTCTTCGATCACCTCGCCAATCGGCGGTTTCCGGCCGGGAACTTCATTCGCAAGCGAGATCAACTCGATTACATTCAGGAACCAGACGTTTTCCATGATATTTTTGGACACGTCCCCCTGCTCGCTAACCCTGTTTTTGCTGATTACATGGAAGCCTATGGCAAAGGGGGCTTGCGCTCCCTGAATTATGATTGCCTTAAGAACCTTGCCGCCCTTTATTGGTACACTGTCGAATTTGGCTTGATCAAGACTGAAGACGGTATGCGTATTTATGGTGCGGGCATCGTCTCCTCGGCCTCGGAAACAAGGTTTTCACTGGAAGATCCTTCGCCTAACCGCCTCGATTATGATCTGGAGCGTGTGATGCGCACAGATTACCGTATTGATGATTTCCAACAGACGTACTTTGTGATTGATTCTTATGAGAGTCTGTTTCAGTCCACTGTCGATACCGATTTCGGTCCCCTGTATGAACGCCTGCCACAAATGCCACGCTTTAGCGTAGATCATATTGAGACCGACAACGAAGTGCTTCATCGCGGCACGCAAGCATATGCCAGTGCTGGTGGCCGGTTCGCAGCTGAATAATTTCAGACGTACGGCACTGGCACAATGACAGGACGCCTCCTCCAAAGTTACTCTCATTTTCCTGGCACCTGTTCTTTCCGAACAAAGACAGTTCCTGCAAAGCCATTAGCAGGAACTGCTACGTTTTTGGAAAATGTTCTCGCCCTCTCCTCCAGCGTTGAGAACACTAGCCCCCGACATGCAGCTGGAAGCTGCTGCGCATGGCTGGTCTTGACTATGTGAAGGGGAGTGTTGTGGCTGCTGGTCATGGCATTTGTTCCTGTGATTGATTGGACAGGTAATATAATGGCGCCATCAAGGGGGCCCATAGATTCTTCTGTTTCTCAATGAAAACAACGGCTTGGGGTTCTCCAACCAAGCCCATAAGTTTTTTAAGGTATGGCTTTTCTCACCCGCTTTGCTTCTTACCAACTGTTCATCTGAATGCGGTGAGCTGGCCCTGATCCTGCCACGGTGTTGCCTGGATTGACACGCTATCTCCCTCCAACAGTTTACGAGAAGGGATATGCAATGCGCTACTTTACAACCACAGCCTTGATATCAGTTGCTGTTCTGGCACTGAATGCCTGTGAAAATACTTACCATGCTGCCAAACCTGCCCCACAGCCAGTTATGGCCGAAATGGCTGTTGCTGACATGGCCAGTCCCATGGAAATGCAACGTGCGCGCCTGATGCTGCAACAGGAATATGAGCGCATTACAGAGCAGTATGAGAAAACAGACCCAAACCCGGTAAAACTGGCAGCACTTGAGCCAGTTTCCACATTCTCTTCTGATGTGGACACAACCGCCTATACCGTGATGCGGCGCTATATTCGGCAGAATAATACTCTTCCGCCCTCGGACTCCGTGAGAATCGAGGAGTATGTAAACTATTTCGACTACGACTATAAGCTGCCTGCAAGCGCAGCCGAGCCTTTCACCCCCACCGTGTGGGTTACACCTGCCCCATGGCGCGATGGCGCAAAGCTGATGCATATCGGCGT
Source organism: Aquisalinus sp. (assembly GCA_022763145.1). Taxonomy (GTDB): domain Bacteria; phylum Pseudomonadota; class Alphaproteobacteria; order Caulobacterales; family Parvularculaceae; genus Aquisalinus. The sequence goes on from JALEGM010000177.1 coordinate 2,498, forward strand.
GAAGGGATTTGATATGCAACCCGCTGAAGAACCCGACGCCAACATTGTTTTATTGCTCGATGTTTCCGGCTCAATGGAAGCACAGAATAAACTGCCTTTGGTCAAGAAATCCGTGAACCTGATGCTGGACCAGATGGATGACGATGATACCATATCAATCGTCGTTTATGCCGGAGCCGCAGGTGTTGTACTGGAGCCAACGCCTGCATCTGAAAAGAGCAAGATACGCCGTGCCTTGAACAATCTCTCCGCTGGGGGCTCAACGGCTGGCGGAGAAGGTCTTGCCCTTGCTTATGATCTCGCCCAGGAAAACTTTGCTGATGACAAAATCAACCGGATCATTCTCGCCACAGATGGAGACTTTAATGTTGGCGTCGTCGATGCAGATAGCCTGGAGGACTATGTCGCCCGCAAACGTGAAAGCGGGATTTATCTTACCGTACTCGGTTTTGGCGATAGTAACTATAATGATGTGATTGCGCAACGTCTGGCACAAAATGGCAATGGCACAGCGGCGTATATTGATACATTGGAGGAAGCACGCAAGGTACTCGTCCGTGAATTTCGATCGACTGTATTTCCTATTGCACGTGATCTGAAATTTCAGGTTGAATTTAATCCTGCAGTCGTCGCCGAGTATCGCCTGATCGGGTATGAAACACGCCTCCTGAACACGGAGGACTTTAACAACGACGCAATAGACGCTGGTGATATCGGGGCTGGTCACACTGTGACCGCTCTTTATGAGATCGTCACTGTGGACTCAGATGCCAGGTTGATTGACCCATTGCGTTATCAAGACTCCCTTGAGGCAACTGGCTCGACTGATGAGTTTGCTTTTGTAAAACTGCGTTACAAACTTCCCCATGCAAATCAAAGTGACCTCTTAACAGTGCCAGTTCGGGTTAGCGATCAGTATGACGATTTTGATCGTGCGCCGCGTGACGCGCGCTTTGCTGCGGCTGTCGCCGCCTATGGTCAGAAACTGCAACGCGCAGGCCATACGGATCGCTATAATTGGGAAGAAATAATCGAGCTGGCCCAAGGTGCGCGGGGGGACGACCCGTATGGTCAACGGGCAGAATTTGTTCAGCTAGTCAGGGCGGCAGAAAGGGCTTCTGCTGCTTCCAGGTAACCTTGTTGGGACACGCCTAAGTTATATCAACCTGGCAATAAGCCAACGATACGGTCCGTGAATTGCCGGGTTGAATCACTTCCCTTGATATCAGCTGTGCCGTGACCAGACTTGATTGACTGTTGTACTGCTTGCTCTATCGCCTGAGCTGCTTCTGATTGAGCGAGAGAGTGTCGCAGCAACATGGCGATTGAAAGTATAGCCCCCACCGGGTTTGCTTTACCCTGCCCGGCGATATCCGGCGCGGACCCGTGGATTGGTTCGTATAAGCCGCGAGTGCCCTCCCCCAGCGAGGCGGACGGCGCAAGGCCGATTGAGCCGGAGAGAACAGAGGCTTCATCGCTCAGAATGTCACCAAAGAGATTCTCTGTGAGGACAACATCGTATGCTGACGGGCATTGAATGAGTTTCATCGCCATTGCGTCAACCAGCATATGCTCCAAGTGCACATCCTTATATTCATTCTGATGCAACTCATTGACCGCGTTACGCCACAAGCGGCTCGTGGCCAGCACGTTAGCCTTGTCAACAGACGTGACCTTACCCTTACGCTGGCGCGCTGATTCAAAAGCTATACGCGCGACACGTTCAACTTCCGCGCGGGAGTACTCGCATTTATCTAGTGCGGTATCATTCCCTTCGAGCCTATCGCCAAAATATAATCCCCCCGTCAGCTCGCGAACGATCAGAATATCTACGCCTTCAGCAAGTTCTGGTTTGAGGGGCGACAAACTGGTCATACCATCAAAGATAGTAATTGGGCGGAGGTTTGCGTAAACATCCAACGCCTTGCGCATTTCGAGCAGACCAACCTCTGGCCGCACTGACGCGTTATCCCATTTGGGCCCACCAACAGCACCCAGGAATATTGCATCAGCCGAGAGACAGGCGCCCTTTGTTTCATCCGGGAACGGTATGCCGTGGCTGTCGATAGCAGCACCGCCAAACGAAAATGTTTCTATGGATACGTCAAACCCGAACTTGTTCACGACAGCGTCGAGTACCCTACGTGCCGCATCTGCCACTTCCGGACCAACACCATCGCCAGGTAAGAAAACCAGTTTGCTACTCATGAGCGGGCACTTTCATATTGTTGGACAGTATCCATCTGGTTCAGCAGATGCCCCAGAGGGTCGACCCCATCCAAAAGACAGCGCCGCGCAAATGGCTCGACATTGAAAGAGGCACTACGGTCTGCGCCATAAGTAACGATCTGCTTTTCCAGATCAACCGTGACATCCTGGCCCGGCATTGATAGCAACTCTGCATGGGCAGCATTGTCAATTTCCACCGGGAGCAAACCGTTCTTCAAGGCATTGCTTTTAAATATATCAGCGATGTCAGAGCTGATCACGACACGAAATCCAAAGTCGCTCAGTGCCCAAGGCGCATGTTCGCGCGATGAGCCGCAGCCGAAGTTCGCGCCTGCTACTAAAACCTGATGGCTTTCAGGAGGCACTGCATCAAGCACGCTATCTGCACGCAAGTCTCCTTGCGCATCATATCGCCAATCATAGAATACTGACTTGCCGAGGCCACTACGGGATGTCGTGGTCAAAAAACGGGCCGGGATAATCTGGTCCGTATCTATATTGTTTTGCGACAAAACAATGGTGCCGGATGTAATAGATGAAAAAGGTTCAAAAGACATATCAGCTCTCCTGATCCATGAATTGGCGCGGATCAGCGATATGACCGGCAACTGCACTTGCCGCAGCAGTGGCTGGACTGGCAAGAACCGTCCGCACACCCTTGCCCTGACGTCCAATAAAGTTTCTGTTCGAAGTTGAAATGACCAATTCGCCAGGCTGGCCCTGATCTCCATTCATGCCAATGCACATGGAACAGCCGGGCAAGCGCCATTGTGCGCCAGCGGCAAGGAATACTTCATGTAGGTTTTCAGCCTCCGCCGCTTTTCGCACAGCCTCAGATCCGGGAACGACCAGAGCGGTCACTCCATCCTGTACTCTGCGCCCGCGCATGATAGCTGCAGCTTCACGCAAATCAGAAAGGCGTGAATTGGTGCAACTGCCAATGAAGACCCGGTCCACAGCTGCTTTGCTGAAGGATTGACCCTCTTCGAACTGCATATATTCATTTGCCAGCCGCGCTGCTTCGTCCACTCCGTGCGGCATATCTGAATCCACTGCAATTGCCGCATCCGGGGAAACACCGAATGTAATCATTGGGCGCAAATCAGAAACATCAATCTGCACTTCTTTATCGAAGACAGCTTCTTCATCTGTACAAAGACTTCGCCAATCTGCAACGGCGCGCGCCCAGTCACTGTCTCTTGGGGCATAGTCACGGCCATTGAGCCAGTTAAACGTCGTCTCGTCCGGCGCGACCATGCCAGAACGGGCACCAGCCTCGATGGACATATTACAAAGCGTCATTCGCCCTTCCATGGAAAGAGCACGCACGGCTTCTCCGGCAAACTCGATTGCATAGCCTTGGCCGCCATCTGCACCGATATGCGCGATGAATGCGAGAGCCATATCCTTGGCGCTGCTCCCCTTTGGTAGAGCGCCATCAAATTGAATACGCATGGTTTTTGGCTTGCGCTGCAAAACACATTGTGTGGCAAGAACATGCCCGACTTCCGTCGTGCCAATGCCGAAAGCCAGCGCCCCAAAAGCGCCATGCGTTGAGGTGTGACTGTCACCACAAACAATCGTCTTGCCTGGTTGCGTCAACCCCAGCTCCGGACCGATAACATGAACGATGCCACGGCGTGGATCATCAAGGCCAAATAACTCGATACCATGCTCTTGGCAGTTATCAATCAGTGTATGAACCTGCTTTTCTGCCTGCGCACTGATATAGGGCAGTTTACCGTTTTGATCCGGCGGTAATGTCGGGGTTGAGTGATCCAGTGTTCCAATAGTCAAATCAGGTCGGCGAACCTTCAGGCCCCGCTCCTGCAATACCGTAAATGCCTGTGGTGAAGTAACCTCATGGATCAGATGCAAATCAATATACAGAACGGCTGGTGCCTCTTCTGTTTCTGGCACCACAACATGACGTTCCCACAGTTTGTCGAATAATGTCTTTGCCACTATTGTCCCCTCACGCAACCGCCCGGCGCTGGGCTTCAAGGCCTGCAGCCAGATTTATAGCTGCGACGAAAGCAGCAACGGCCGCATCAGCCACATCAACTTCGCGGGCCGTGCCGGTGTAACGATCTTCACCGACTTCAATCACAGCTTCTGCACGCACAATGCCTTCATCCGCCACATGGTGCAGATCAAGAACCGCTATGCGTCCGGGTACCCCTGTTATGGCGCACACTGCCGCAAATGCCGCGTCGATTGGTCCTTCGCCTTCAGAGATCACTGTCTGGCGTTCATCCTGATCATCATGCTTCAATGTGATGCGTGCAAAGGGCCTCGTGTCATCATCCACATCGGCGCGCAGTTCCACCCGGCGCACACGCCAGGGGCCCTGTCGACCATCATGCTCGCTATTGCCTGTTACCAAGGCGACAAGGTCAGCATCAGTTACCTCACGCGCTGTGTCGGCCAGTTTTTTAAACTCCGGGAATAAATCTCCTACGCGCTGATCAGTTATATCGAAACCGAGTGACTTGATGCGCGCAGCCAGGGCGTGTTTGCCGGAATGTTTGCCCAGCACGATAGAATTGGAGGGCATCCCGACGGCCTCTGCATCCATGATCTCATAAGTGCGCTTGTCTGCCAAAACCCCATGCTGATGAATGCCTGCCTCATGCGCAAAAGCATTCTTCCCAACGATAGCCTTGTTACGCGGTATCGGGTTATGCGTGACACGGCTTAACGCCACACTGGCAGGATAAATTTTTGGTGTCTCAATTTGTGTGCGGACACCAAAGTAGTCTTTTCGCGTCGTCAACGCCATCACGGCTTCTTCCATGGAGCAATTGCCGGCACGCTCGCCGATACCATTGATGGCACATTCGATCTGGCGGGCGCCCCCTCGAACCGCTGCCAGGGAGTTGGCAACAGCCATACCCAAATCATCATGGCAATGCACGGAGAAGGTAACATCCGCAGCGCCGTCTACCCCAGATACACTTTTGATCAGGAAACCGAAAAGGTCTGTCATTTCTTCCGGTGTGGTGTATCCAACTGTATCCGGAATATTGATCGTTGTTGCACCTGCTTCAATAGCGGCGGTGACAGCTTCGACAAGATAGTCTCGTTCTGTGCGGATCGCATCTTCTGGTGAGAACTCAACATCTTCGACTGCTGACCTTGTGTAAGCCACAAGACGGGAAATGCGCTCCAGAATTTCCGAGCGACTCATCTTCAGCTTGGCATCACGATGTGTCGGGCTTGTACCGATAAATGTGTGCACCCGCCTGTTTTTAGCTGGTTCAATCGCCAAAGCGGCCGCATCGATATCCTTCTCATTGAGGCGTGCCAGCGAACAGATTGTTGGCCCTTCTATTTCCTGTGCGACGGCACGCACAGCTCTAGCGTCCCCTGGTGAGGCAGCCGCAAAACCGGCTTCGATAATATCAACATTCAGGTCTCGCAAGGCGCGTGCGATCACCAGTTTACCATCTGTTGACATGGAAAAGCCCGGCGCCTGCTCTCCATCTCGCAGCGTTGTATCAAAAATTTTTACGTGGGGTTCAGTCGTCATTTTAATGTCCCTTGATTGAA
>JALEGM010000178.1 GCA_022763145.1 Aquisalinus sp.
GATCTGTTCCTCGGTGAATCTGCTCTTGCGCATGGTCCGTCTCCTTGATGACGGACTCTCCTTTCAAACGAGGGACCAATCGGGGCTCAGGTCATTAAAACTATCGTATTTACAAGGCGATAGCCGCGAGTTCGCCCGAAGGGGGAAGTTCGCTTTATCTTGCCATACACTCAATCAGGTGCCTTTTCCTCGATCAGTTGGCTAAACGCCATCGCCGTAGCTTCCAGATCAACTTCCAAGTCGAAACCGAAACCACCCAAATACTGTTCTGTCGTTTCAGGGATATAGACGAGCACACTCTGCAGATTGCCGTCGTCGTCCTCTAGAACAAGATATGGGACTTTCGCCGTAAGCCACGGCACGAGTTCACATTCACTCCCTCCACCTTCAGCTTGAGCAAAGGACAAGAAACTCAAGTTTCTCTGATTTGGACGTTCGATATTGGACTTCTGCACCTCGTAGCTAAGCGCAATCTCCTGAGAGATACTCAGACCAGATCGCACACGAAATGGGTGCCTCAAAGGCAAGGTAGAACACCTATTGTTTGCTTCCGAGGTTGAACCAAAAGCCTGAGGTGTGAGGCCACCCTTCGGGCTTGCAATTAAACATATCAGGGTATTCTCAACATCTATGGTTGCCAAAGAAAGCAGCCTGATTTCATCGGGTGGATCGCGGTCACAACTCTGGTATCGCGCATGAGAATTGGCATCCTGATGCGCCCAGGTTGAGGGCCCACACGCAACCAAGATCACAACGGTTGCCAGCGAGAGTAAGACAGTTCTCAATACGTAATCCTCCGCTCAGGTGAGCCTGTCGCTTCACGGAAGCGATTTTCTTCTCGTATGTCCGAAGACTCAGCACGCGAGATATCTGGGTTGCCCTCTGGAACTCCGAGTGCATCCATACTCGCAATTGTACCGCGTTGGCCGCTTGCGCCGTCCATTGCGTGGCCGAGTTCATGGGAGAACTGCTCTGGGCCTGGTTCAAGCTGACGACCGTACACTTCCCCAGTCTCTGTGTTTTCAAAACCACCTGTTCCTCCAGGTTGCCCACCCAGTGTAATATTCACATCTGTGGGAGTTCCGGGCGCGATGGTGTCGTAGTTAGTGACACCGCCCATCTGGTCTGGATCAGTTGAAACAGAGATTTCAACGCCGTTTTGGGTCGCTATTTCGTTTGCGCGCTGTACTCCATCATACCCTGAGAGCATCGTTTTGGCGACGGTAACGAGTGATGCGAAGTCCTTCGGACATACACCCACATTTCCACCATCGGCTCCGACGCTACATTCGCCGGTTGGATCGATCTTATTTACCGGATCGTTTGCGACATAGGCATACAAATTCATCTGATCGGCATACCCAACCGGATCAGTCTCCAGAAAACGGCCCAGCACGGGGTCGTAATAGCGGGCGCGGTAATAATAGAGCCCGGTCTCCGGGTCATAGCGCCTTCCGGTATAGCGGAACGGGTTGCCGGAGGCGGCGGCCATGTCCTCCGCGCCGAAGGGGGAGTAGAGATACTGGTCGGTCACCGCGCCGCTCGCATCGGCCAGGGCGATGACATTGCCGAGCCGGTCGGCATGGTAGAAATGCGTATCCCCATTGGCCGCGACCATGGCCACGCGCTGATCCACACCCGGGCCGGGGATGTAGCGCATGGTGATAGTACCCGCGCCATCGGTCTCGGCGATCTCCATGTCCCCGGCATGGACATAGCGCGTGGTCACCCCGCCCACCGTCTTGGCCACACGCCGCCCGCGCGCATCATAGGCATAGCTGACCGCCGTGCTCGATACGCTCGCAGAGACCAGCTGATTGTCGGAATTATGGCTGTAGCTCGCCCCGCCGCGGCCCGTGCTCAGATTGCCGTTCGCGTCATAGGCAAATGTGTCGCCCCCCACACTCGGATACTGGTCCAGCACATTGGCCGCGCCATAGCTCACCGTCGAGGCGACCGCCGGCTGCCACTGCCAGGCCGGGTCGCTGGCTGCCGTCGAGATTAGCTTGGCCGAGGCGTCATAAGTGTGGTCGAACGTGATCGTGCCGGACAGGAAGGCATGAGCGACCTGGATCAGGTCGCCATCATCCTCATAGTCGAATGCCATGGCCGAACTCGGCGCGCCATAAGCCCCAAAGGCCACGCCATCCAGCCGGCCGAGCGTGTCATAAGTGTAGGTCGCCAGCAGGCTCTCATCACCGCTGCCGGTCAGGCCATCGCCGCAGGCATCGGCCTGGCTCGCACAGGGCGCAATGCCATTGGGGTCAGCCCAGACCTGCGACAGCCGGCCGGCATAGTCATAGACATAGCGCGCCGTCCAGCCATCGGGCCAGATGATCGCCGTGCGCCGGCTGGCCCGGTCATAGAGATATCCGACATCGAGGCCATCGGAGCGCTGCTCGGATTCGAGTTCGCCGAAAGCGGTGTATTCCAGGTCCAGCTGGTGGCTGGAGGCGTCGGCCCGGTCGATGCGCGCCAGGGTCTGCTCACCGGCGGCGTTATACTCGAAGCTGAAAATATCCGGATTGCCGACCGCGGCATTGCGCGTGCGCGAGCTGAGCTGGCCGGCTGGGCCGTCATAGACATAGGCGTGGGTGACCCCGTCGCGCGTCGTCATCGAGACCGGCTCGCCGCGCCCGTTCAGCACGGAGAAGGTATAGCTTGCATCCGGATAGGTCGTGCGCACCGCCCGCCCGAAGGCATCAAAGCCCACCTCGGTGGTGTAGGCGCCATTGGTGACACCGCAATTGGTGTCATTGCCCTTGGCCGGGCTATAGGCCGCCGGCGTGCCCCAGGCGGAAATCTCCAGATGCTGATAGGTCTGCTCCAGCCCTGTGCCGACGGCCTTGCGGATGCAGTCCAACTCTCCCGCCGGCGTATAGTGGTAGGTCGTGACGCGGGCTTCGGGGTCTGTCTCGGAAGAAAGCCATCCGCGCTCATCATAAAGATAGGACGTAGTGTCTAAGTCCTCATCAATAATCGCTTCCGGCAGACCGATCTGATTATATTGGACTTCTTGGACGAGCCATTGCGAAGTATCATTGTCGTAACGCTTGAGATGCTCAATGCGTCCACTAACGTCATATTTATATTCATAGACTTGGAGTTCAGCGGTGCCAACTGCAAAGCGCAAACCCTTCATCCGCCCCATCACGTCATAGTCCGCCTCCGTAATCACCTGCGTGGGATCCGTGACACGACTTAGATTGCCATACGCATCATAATCGAAAGTGATAGTCCGTGTAGACTGCGCCAGAGCCGCACTGCACATAACGAACGCAGCATAAAGTGCGACGAAAATCCGCCCCCCGTATAACATATCAAAACTTGGCCTGATCATTGAAGTGAGCAATCACTAGAAAGCGTGATGGACTGCAAGGCATAGTATTTTGAAGACCCATAATATGCGTATATAGCTTTTTCACAGCTTCCCTGCTCGCGTTTGGAGCGCTGCTCAGATAGCATCTGGACCCCAGCGACAGGCTGATAGTCATATTGTATGCAGGCAATATCGACGGTTTGGCACCCGGGATCACCCGCATCTGGTCCGGCCACACTGTCAAAGAACGGACCAACCCTTTGCTCGACCAGCCCATAGGGATTGTATTCTGTGACGACAGCATACCCATCTGCATCGACACTCATTGTTGGGAGACTTGGAAAGCTCGGATCGTCAAAATAGGTTCTTGAAACTTGGGGGGCATCTGAGAACACGCCATCTTCCGTATCCGTGCGTGCATACACCCAAGTTTCTATAATATTTGAATAAGCATCGTAGACATACACTGTCTTGGATCTGTACTCACCGACAAGGTCGCTACTCATTTGCATTTCGGACTCTTCCAAACGACCAAGCTCATCATAGGTCTGAGTCACAATTTCTAACTCTGCGAGCGCATTTCCTGGCCAGACCGCAAAGACCATAAGGACACACAACAAACTGTGCACGCACTTTGAGGACAAGCCGTTAAAACAGGTTTTGGAAAGTGCCTTCATTGAGGGATCTCTCGCCGAACCGTCTGGCCATGTTCATCGGAAAACGCGACAAACCTCTCATCCAACAGATTCGATGTTGAATTTCGAAAGCGACTGGATTGATAAGTCTGACGGATGATTTCACCGGATGACGACACACGCGCTAGCGAGTCATCGTCATTATAGTCGAACTTTAGGATAAAATTCTGATCCGGGGCGGGCGCTGTCTCAACCAACACGGGTTCACCAACATATTGAAGACCGGTGCTAAGTGGATTTGCGAGATCAAGAGGACCAAGACCTGCAAAGATCAAACGACCTATCTCACGAAGAGGATCGTCTGAATCAAGATCCGGAGGCGATACATCCACAATTTCATACTTGTAATCGACACGTGTGTTGTCTGGATATGTCACAGAATTCAGAATTCCACGCCAATCAAAACGTTTAGCGAGGAAACCAGTTGGTACATTATACACACCTCCGGTACTATATGGTGCACAAGCTCCCTTAGTTTGCCCCTCCACATAATCATGCTCGCGTATTCCCGAATCTCCCGTAATGGCCACATGTTGTCCGAAAGGAAAAACTATGGCATAATTCATTGTCTGCACATATTCAGCGCGCCTCTCTGTAGAGGTTTCATATATGCGGCGCATTTCATGCTGGGGATCTGTAAAATATAGCAAATCATTCTCGTCACAGTAAGGAAATCCCCCCGTTTCCCCAACATGAAACTCCTTCAGATGGATGTATCTCCCGAGTGAGTTCTCAACGCGCCCCAAAGAAACAAAGCCGTCTTCGAGGGCATATTGATAATCAAGATTAACCAACATGCCGCTTGGGAAAGACCACTGGCTCAAGTGAAACTCCGGACGAGCAGCGATACTCATGATATGATCAGAACTCGCCTGCAAACCTACATTGATTTGATCATAGGTTCGAACCTCCCCTGTAATCGTGGTAAGGGTGAAATCAATATCGCTGTATATGAAGCGGTTAATTCTGTTGGCAAAGCCTTTTGTTCCCGTCATCACCAACTGGGAGCCGGAGTTCTGTGCCGACAGAAATGCGCCATTTGTCTGCCTGTAGAACAGCTCACTCCCGCTCAACCCTGACGCAACCGTCGCAACATTATCTTCGACCTGATCAGCCAACCAATGGGAAATGAACAGTCCCGCCGCGAGATCCTCAGCCTCCAAGGCTCCCGTTCCGGAGGAGTATGCCGAAACCAGAACATCCTGAATGGCAAGGCCTGCCGCCAGAGCCGAGGCCAGGGAATGCACATTGCCACCGGTAAACATGGCACTGGCGTCCGATGAAAGTCGAACATTGTGATCCCAGTTATATGCCCAACCAGAACCAAAACCGGACTCCGAATAATCACCCCCATGGAATTGTCTCTGCAAGGCGAGTGCTTCAGGGAAATCACCTACGCCATCGACAAGGTCTGGAGGCGGACTATAGGTTATGTTACCTGACTTTCCGTCCACAGACAGATTGCCAAAAAATGGTTTGCGTTGCGTTACGTCAGGAAGCTGAAGAGGCGCCAAGCTTTGCTCTCCCTCCCCGCTGTAAAATGCTCCTACACCAGCTTTGAGCGTCAAACCAGTTCCAGGGTTATATGCAACCAGCCCAGCTCCGCCGCCCCCCGGATAGAACAGATAAGCTACACTGAGATCACTTTGATCATAAATATACTCCATTGTTTGCTGAGGCGATGGCGTCTCATCATTTGATAAAAACAAGGACTCCAGTTCCACAAGTCCACCTTTGGCCAGCAAAGCCAAACCACCTTCAGATTGAATAAATGTCTCTATTTCGGAAAGGAAGGACGAAGGAAGATTTTCGATATCATTCTGGAGTATGGATATATTCCCTGCGCCAACTAGATAATAATCAGGCGGGCTCGAATCGTCAGAATTTCGCACTGTTATTGCGGAAAGAGCGTCTTGAATGTGATTGGTATTGTAGTGAGCTTTTGAAACTGCGGACTCAACAAATGCCAGCCCAAGAGTGATGAGATTTGGCAAACTATCCTGATTATACGCATCGATACCAAAGCCACTGACAGCGGCAGCGAAATCGACCAGTGTAACGGTATTAAGCTGATTTATATAAGCATCTGAGAATCCGGCATTCGAACATCCGATTCCCTGACAATGCTTTGTTACAGTTTGATTTTCAAAATAAAATGAAACCAAAGCATGGTGCTGTATGATCTTGGCCTCATATGCACGAGATACAAAATCAATGAACTTTGAAAACACTGCGGGATAAGAAGCATGGAGAACTCGATCATATACCCAATGTGGAAATATATGGCTACCTGAGCTCGAAAGCTCCTGATCGCGCTGCTGCACCATCGACAACCAGGCTTTTAGTCTTGAAGATGTTTTCCCCCAAGCGGCCAGCATATGCGCATTGTGACCTGCTGGTCTCCAGGTCAGGCGATCCTGATAAACACCTCCATCATACGCATATGGATGGTCGACAAGGACTTCCGCTCTGTACCCTTGCCCGCATGACGCGAGAATTGGGGTGAGGTAGCTTTCATCCGAATAAGAAACCAAACCCTCGGCTTCATTCTCACACCGAACAACTATCTTTGCATTATACTCGCCCGGGATCGAACTCGGCCAAACTTTTCTTGAGGTAACAGATGAGGAAACAGAATGAGGAGTCACATCCTCAATGATTTGCGGTTCGATCTTCCTCTCACCCAATATTGCATCTACTCTTCTGCCACGGTAATTAGAAATGAATTCGGTTTCCAGTGCGGAGCGCATGCTATCCAAAATGCTTTCTATCGCATCCCCATCGAAATTCAGGGCGGTATCTGGTGAAGCACTCTGACTTGAAACCTCCTGACGCAAGTTTGACAGATCGAAGGACAGGAAACTCGCCACATCAATCGGAGCCGATCTGGTTATGTCCTGGCAAATCGGATTTAGAACAACGACTTGCCCATCGACATTTGCACTCACGAAAATAGTAAGTATCGTTGCCCCTGCTCCAGATGCACTTACAGGAAAGCCACCTGCCGCCAGCAGTTCAACTGACTCGCCAACGGATGCCGTTCCTAACCAATTCGCAAGCGCCGTCTCGCTGAGCCAGATTTCGCCAAGAATATATTCCGGATTGTAGTTTGCTCCCGCTGCAAGGTCTGAAGCCTCAAGCATGAGATATAGCGCTTGCGCAACATCAAATGGCGTGCCTGTTTCTTCGATGATGATTTTGTTTGCACCACCGTGCACCCCGAATTGAGGCGTAATATCTATTATATTCGCGATATACTCGTAAATTTGATGTACATCGTGCCCAAGATTTGCCGCACGACCGGCAATTAACGGTGGAATTTCTTGAACTGGAACCTGACCACACTCACTCGTCACATATGCTTGCCCGACACATTGCGCGTCGAAATAGGCTAAAGCTGCGCTTGGTACGATCGTCCCACCATTGTCAAAATGAAGCAATGATCCGGTTGCACCTTCCGTCGCCTGGCTATGCGCCAATGGCCCGCAAACACAACTAAGGACGGCAAGGATGCAAGATCCAAGGAAAGACCGAAAAATCCCTGCCCTTGCTCTTTCTGGTTGGATAAAATTCAAAGTCCCTCACTCCATTCCGAAGAATTCCACCCCACAAAAGCAATTGCCTCAAATCATTCGAAATGAAGAACTAGCTTTTCGCGCAATAAGTGACCGGCTTCATAACAAACGCCCTCTTCCCAAACGTCATTCTGGATGACGTGATGACAGTTTCACAGATCCACGATTCAATCAACAGGAGAAATTTTACATATTTATTGCAATAAAATCAGGGTATTTCACAAATCCACTTTGTTGGCAATGTTCTGAATTCGCGCAGAAAGATAGTGAGTGACTTTCAGCTTCACACCTCTGTTTCCAAATGCGAATTTGATCTATGCGGACGGATCAAGTGACTACACTAATTGCGAACGCCGCATAATTCGCGGTTATCTGTCCCCCATACCGCGAGGACCGGCCTTCAACTGATACCTTCTATGATGAGAGCCAGTTCCCCTGACACCACCCTCATGGCCGCAGCGAGTAACTCGTGCTTCGGCCGCCACCAGGATCACGCACAAGCATATCGCGTTCGAGCAGGTCGGTAATATCTCGCAGTGCCGTGTCTTGCGATGTTTTGGTGATTTTCGCCCATTTCGAGGATGTGAGCTTGCCTTCGAAGCCTTCCAGCAGGCGGTTGAGCATGTCGCGCTGGCGTGCGTTCAGAGGCTGATCCTTGACCCTTTCCCAGAATTGCGCCTTGCGCAGTACATTGGCGAGCGTCTCCTCAGCCCCTTCAATGGCGCGATCCAGACAATCCAGAAACCATTCCAGCCATGCGGTCACATCGAGATCGCCTTTCTGTGTCGCTTCCAGGATATCGTAATAGGCTTTGCGCTCGGCGCGGATTTGCGCCGACATGCTGTAAAAGCGCTGGGGGCTGGCTTCTGAACGGGCGAGCGCCATATCGGCAATCGCCCGTGCAATCCTCCCATTGCCGTCATCGAACGGATGAACTGTGACGAACCGCAGATGCGCGAGCGCTGCGTGGAGAACGGGCTCGATCGTGCTGCCTGCCTCAAACCAGTTGAGGAACGAAGTCATTTCCCAATCAAGGCGCGCGGCGGTGGGAGCCTGAAAGTGTACGTCTTCCTTGCCGATCGGGCCGGAGACAACCTGCATCGGCCCCGAAGCATCGGTGCGCCAGTCCCCAACAGTAATTTTGGTCATACCACTGCGCCCGGTTGGGAACAGTGCGGCATGCCATGCGAAGAGCCGCTCACTGGTGAGCGGTTCTGCGAACTTCTGGGTAGCATCCAGCATCATTTCGACGACTCCTTCAACATCGCGGTCGGCAGGTGTGAGTGCGCCGATGTCGAGACCAAGCCGCCGCGCGATGGAGGAGCGCACCTGTTCGCGATCAAGGACTTCTCCCTCGATCTCGCTTGATTTGAGTACATCCTCTGTCAGGGTTGCGAGCACAGCTTCCGTGCGCAAAGGAAAGCCCAGCGCCTCCATGCGTCCAATCAGGCGGCCTTGCCGATGTCGCACATGCGCGAGGCGCGGCGCAATCCGTTCCGCATCCCACCGGAAGTCCGGCCAGTGCTCAAGCTCGTATATATAGGTTTGCATTCACCGTGCTCCTCGCAGTGAATATGCCCGCTACTCACCGCAGAGGCAAGCCTAATATACGCATCATATGCGGTGGTTGTCGGCTGTAATCACTGCATAGTAGGCGGAAGCAGCTGGATATTCTCTCCAGATTACAGGTGAAGGTGAGCCTGATTGAGAGCAAACCGCTTTTGCCGGGATGCCCCATAATCGAGAGTTATGGATGAAACACTATCGGTGTCCTTCCCCCTGGTGGTGTCAGTCTAACGCGAACTCGTCTCCAGCAACAAATATTGGCGAACTCGCTAGGCGGCGAGGAGCTGGCGCCACTCGGAGAGGGCGGCGTTTCGGAGTGATTTGAATCTGGGTCTACGCTCGATGTTTCTCTGATGATTAAAATGGTTATGGACGGAGGCATGGGTGGCTGCGAATTTCTGCAGGTTGGACATGCGCCGGAATCGGCTCATGGCTCGTTCTCGTCGTCGGAAGGGCTGATGTGACGTCTCGCAGAGATTGTTCAGATAGCGTCCCGTAACCTGGCGATCAGCATTGCCGATCTGGTTCATGGCGGCGCGGTATGAACGCAATCGGTCCGTCACGATTTCGCGCGGGGCACCATAGTTTTTGAGCGCTTTCTTCAAGAATTTCAAGGCCGCGAGCTTATCTCGCTTCTTGGTGACATAGACTTCCAGCACTTCGCCTTCGTGATCAATCGCACGCCAGAGATAGTGCTGGACGCCGTTGATCTTCACAAACACCTCATCCATGTGCCAACGCCATTGCGTATGTTGGCGCATCGCTTGAGACCGGCGTTTCTTGATCTCGCGGGCGAAGATGGGACCGAACCGATCAACCCAAAATCGGATGCTTTCGTGGCAGATATCGATGCC
>JALEGM010000179.1 GCA_022763145.1 Aquisalinus sp.
ATCCACGCGGGTCTGCTGCGCAGCCATCCCGGTGGCAGCGATTTTCAAGGCGTTCATGTATCGTCCCTCCTAGACTTTACGTTTCACCCTACGGTCTACTAACCGTCTGGATTACCTGACTGATCCTTTCGTCTTCCTGTTCGAAAATTTTCTGACCAGTTTCATAATTGCGCTGAACTTCTATCAGCCGTGCAATCTCACTCACCGGGTCCACATTCGAGGACTCGATAAATCCTTGTAAAACAGTCCGGTCTTCAACCGGCTGATAACCACCTTCCGCGCGCCACAGGTTTGAGCCTTCTCGCACGAGGTTTTCCGGCGCTGCCGTCACAACACCAAGCCTGCCAAGTGCATTGCCATCAGCACTGATGGTGCCATCACCCGCAATCGCAATCTGCGCGACCTCCGGCGGAATCTGAATTTCGCCACCGGCATCATCCAGTACACTGAACCCGTCGGGGTTAACGAGCGTACCTTCAGCAGTCGTCATGAAATGCCCTGCCCGGCTCAGGCGCTCACCGCCTGGCGTACCGATCAGGAAGAAGCCCTCCCCCTGAATGGCGACATCAAATGTACCACCGGTTTTGGTGAACTCACCCTGTGACAGATCCGCAAAATGCGCACCAAGCCGACCAATCGACAGGCTTGGATCATCCCGGCCCGCAGCTGCGATATATTCGGTAAACAGCGCACCCTCGCGCTTATACCCGGCCGTATCAGCATTGGCGATATTATTGGCGATAGTATTCAGTTCTTTGAGAAGACCCGCCTGTCGCGACAGAGAAACATAACCCGGATTATCCACGTGTCAGGAGCCCTTCCAGTTCTTCCCGCTCATCCGTATAGGATGTATACAGGTTTTCAATCTCAAGAATATCAGCGCTCTCTTCCAGCGCGTAAAAGCCGCCCTGTTCTCCAGCCATGTAAGCTGCCAGATTGTGACGCTGCTTGTTTTGCTCTGATGCATCAGACAACAAGGTCTCCGCATAGTAATCCCGCGCTTGTGCCCACAGGCCAGCGTTCCAGGCAATGTCCGCAGCTTTCAGAATATTTTCTTCCGTTTGCGGCAAGCGAGACAAAGCCGCCAAAGCGTCATCTGCGTCATTACGCATCAGTGACGCCTCAAGGCTGAGCTGGTCAAACTCCTGATCACCTTCATGCAAGGAGCTCAGAGACCAGGCGCGTTCAGGGTTACCTCTTAAAAGGGCAGAGCGTGCTTGAATCAGGTCGATATCGCGCTGCAGGCCCTCTGAGGCAAGATCAGTGAGAAAGACATCCGTCAAATGCGGCAGATACAATCTCAGCGCCTTACCCGATGCTTGTAATCTCAGAGCCGTGTCATCTTTTACGCCCTGGTAGAAATCAAAATTCTCTGTGTAGTGTCTAAAATCCTGAAACACGCGATCAGAATCTTCTTGTCGCAGATACTTCAAGAGATAATTGCCCACCACGTCCCGGGCGCGCTTCTTCGTTTCAGGTTCATCGGAAAAATCTTTCAAGGTGGCAGCAACTGCTTGAGCGAATGCACCCTCCTCTGCCAGGAAGCGAACGTTCATCAATCGCGCTTCCGCACTGGCAGATGATCCCCTGAACTGTGTCGAAATCAGCTCAAGGTCCTTGTTGTAATCTTCATAGGGCTCGCTATCACTCGCCTCACCAAGCGCCAGAAGGGCCTTGGCTTGTAGTGGATGAGTTTGTTGCGCGACTTGTTGTAATTGCCCGTATGCATCTGCTTCTCCCAGACTGGTATCAATCAGGGACTCCAGAAAAATAATCGCAGGATCATCTTTGCGCTCAAGACGCTTAGTCTTGTCGAGTAACTCGCGCGCCAGCGCATAGTCGCCTTCTTCAGCTGCCAGAATACCAAGCTGCGTGGCAAACGAGAACAACAGCTCAGATGGCAAATCCGTGATCAGATAAAGATAATCACGTGTATATTGCAGAGCCCGCTCCGGATCAGAATTGATATAGGCCATGGCAACCCATAGTCCCGCCCCCTCCTGACATTGAATGTACCCTGCTATTTCCTCAGCGTGAGTATCAGTGTTGTTGGCAAGGATACCGGCCAGCTTTGTAGACAGTTCTATCTCATCTGTCGTGACGGCTTCGCGCAAGCCCATGACCTCTTCAGGCAAGGCAACGGCCAGATATGTCCGGGCAAGTTGCTCTGCAACCTCAGGGATAAAGCTCCCCTTGATCGTCGTCAGTTGCGTACGCAGAGCAAAAATATCGTCGTAGGTGATCTCTTCTTCGTAATCACTAAACGTGAACAAGGACGCGAGCTCACAGCTAGTTCTCTGAACAACAGGCTTCACGCCTTGTTCAACACGCAGCGGACTTTCACTGATTGCGTCGTCACCGGAAGATGCGTCCGAGCCATCTTCGCTGGCCGTGTCTTCATCTTCAGCATCACTTTTAAGGGAGACATAGCCGCTGGCAGCCGCCTGCTCGATCACACGCTGCAGCTCTTCAATAGCCGTGCTTTTCTCTTCATCCGTTTTGGCAGATTCATCGGCAGAAGCTGGGGAGAATGCCAATATGTTGGCTGAAATCAGGGCAAATCCTATGCCCATTTGTCGGATCATGCTGCTTTCCTGAGCTCCTTGAGTGCCTCTTCCATTTCCCCAAAACTTGGACGATTGCGTTTCGGCGCATTTCGGCGCGCAACTTCAACACATATATTTGTTGGATTCTGATGCAGACTAGACACCAGCATTTCCCGGATCAGGGCGTAGAAGTAATGTTCTTCTTCACGCACAGCCTTCGCTTTGGCTGCAAACGGACCAACGATACCATAGGCCAGGAACACCCCGAGGAATGTACCAACCAGCGCGCCGCCAATCATCTTACCCAGCACTTCCGGTGGCTTGTCGATTGAGGCCATCGTTTTGATAACACCCAAAACGGCTGCAACAATCCCGAGTGCTGGCAGAGCATCTGCCATATTCTGTAATGCATGCGATCCGTGCAAGGAGTCTTCCTGCATGCTTTCAAGCTGCTTCTCGAGCAATTCTTCGACCTGATACACATTGTCGAAGTTCATAATCATGGAGCGAATAGTATCGCAGATAATTTCTACAGAAGCCTTGTCACCCTGAATCTTGGGATAGCGCGAGAACAGCTCGGATTCTTGAGGGTTCTCCACATGCGCTTCAATATCAACCGGGCTCTCGCGCGCAATACGCACCAGCTCATGCATCAGGCAGAGAAGATCAGCATAATCCTGCTTTTTCCACTTCGGCCCCTTGAAGACAGCAACAAGGTCAGAAATTGTGTGCTTGATCGTCGGCATATCGTTGGCTGCGAAAAACGCGCCGATCGCCGCGCCACCAATCATCATCATCTCGAAAGGTAGTGAAGCGAGGATAATAGTCATCTTCCCGCCGGCTAACATGTAGCCGCCGAAAACCATGACCATAGTAATAATCAGTCCGATGATCGCGTTCATGGATAGAGACGTAAACTATTTTAGGTTTATATTTAGTAAACACTCCTGCCGTAAGGCTTGCACGGCAAGGCATAGAGGCGAATCCAAACCGTCAGGTCGCTGCGAGACGGCTGAGGTTCATCAGGAACTCCTCATCCAGATCATCATGCAGTTTGATTGCCTTGTTACGTTTAAATATTCCCAGCTCGGAGCGCGCAATATCAACCTTGCCGGATCGCGTCTGCGCTTTAACCGCCAGGTCATCCAATGCAACACCGGGCAGAGAAAGTACCTGCCCCTCTTCCAGACGCGAGCAATCACCAACAGACATTTCACAGCTATCCAGCACAATACTCAGGGCAAGACGTGATTGCAAAACCGTGGAGCGCATATGCCCTGACCAGGGGTCATCACTGTCAAAGTCAATATTGCTGACCCTGTTATTATCCAGCAGGCTGATTTTCTCCAGAATAGCATAGGGAAAACAAAACCCGATAAGAGGCGGATTTTCCTTGTTATTATAGAGACTTAGAGAATAATAAAACAGGTCTGCTTCTTCATCTATGTCATTCAGATCTTCCAGCGACAAGGCCTGATCGCGCAACATGAAGTCAGAAGAAATTTCAGGATCATTGATCCGGGAGTAGATCGTTCGCAAGGCATCAATGAGCTGCTGAACAAGTGGTTGCAGAAGATAAAGGTCCAGCAGTCCCGGATCTGTGTTCTCAGGTGTTTCCTCGGAGTCACTCGACAATTTACGCGCCGCGAGACGCGACACCAAAGGCGGTGAGAAAAAGATCAGCCCGGCAAATACATCCAGTGAATTACCCAGGTGGTAGAATGTGGTTGTCTTATTAAACTGAGCAACAAATTTTTGATGAGACAGCTTACCCATCGCGGGACTGGCGGAAGCAATGTCTTCGCCGAGCGCGTCACCAATGATCTTCAGTGTTTCGTTCTTCAACCCGCCCCATAGGGAAGACATATTGCGCACACCATTAGAGGAGGCGCTTTTGCCATCCAGCTTTTTGCGCAGGACAAAATGTGTCTCAGAGCCCATCAGTAAAATTCCGTTTA
>JALEGM010000180.1 GCA_022763145.1 Aquisalinus sp.
CCGCTGGCGATCCGGCGTGTCTCGCAACGGGCCTACATCCATGCGGGGTATGAACGGAGCATTCTGCGTGAGGATATCGCTCTGATCGAACTGGATGAGCCGCTCCCGGATTTTATTCCACCAGCGCCGTGGCCAACGCCGGAGGAGGCCCTGATGATTCCCACTGTGGAAACTGTTACAGGTCGTGGCTTCGGCACAACTGAAACAGGTTTTGCCTCAAATGCCCTGCGCAAGGTCGAGCTGGATGTGGCTGAGTCCACACTGCGCGTGATCCGAGTTGCCGATGGAGATGGCGAAGTAAAAGGATTGTGCCAGGGAGACAGCGGCACACCTGTAACAGGTCAGATCGACGGCCGCACCGTTGTGATTGGGATGGTGTCGTTTACCGAGGCTGTGTTTGGTGCGGAAAACTGCTCCACACCGGGATTTGTCGCCGGTCTGGTCAGTCTCGAAGGATATATCGAGGATATTGATACGCTGGTTGCGTTCTGCACTGCTAACCGTGAGAAATGCCACGAGACAGAAGTAGCTGTTCTGGAAGAACAAACACTGGCACAGGATGCACCAGCAGTAGACTCTGTGCAGCCTGCAGTAGCAAACCAACAATAATCCGGAGAAGATAAGACATGCCGACGCCCATCCTGATGCCTGCCCTGTCCCCAACCATGGAAGAGGGCACTCTCTCGAAATGGTTGGTCAAAGAGGGCGATGAGGTGTCATCGGGAGACGTGATTGCCGAAATCGAAACCGACAAGGCGACGATGGAAGTTGAAGCCGTTGACGAGGGCAGGATCGGCAAGATCATGGTCAGTGAGGGTTCTGAAGGTGTCAAAGTCAATGAGCCTATCGCAGTCCTCTTGGAAGAGGGGGAGACAGATAGCGATATTGATGAGGCGTCACTGAACTCTTCAGGTAACGGTTCATCCGGCGGTACGGGTGACTCAGACGCTGTGGCAAAACAAGCAGCCAAGGATGAAAATGCTGAAACAACGGCGCAAGTCAATGGCGCCGCGCCTGATCCTACCCCTATACAAAATTCCGTAAGCGGAGATCGCGTAAAGGCATCGCCACTGGCTAAGCGTATGGCCCGGAATGAGGGTATTGATCTTAATCGGCTGAATGGCTCGGGGCCTCATGGCCGCATCGTGAAACGCGATATCGAAAAAGCATTGGAAGAAGGGATAGGCAAGCCTGCCGATAAGCAGAGCCCAGCGACACAAGTTTCTGTAGCGGCAACTGTGCCAGTGGCAGGCGCACTGGACGAGCGCCTCTATCCGGCAGACAGCTATGAAGCCATCAAGAATGACGGCATGCGGAAAACCATCGCCAAGCGCCTTGGTCAAAGTTTCAATCAGGAGGTGCCACACTTCCCGCTGAACATCGACTGTGAGCTGGATGAGTTGTTGGCTTTCCGGAAAGACATCAACGCCATGTCCCCAGAAAAAGGCGCGGATGGCTATTACAAGATCTCCGTTAATGATCTCATCATCAAGGCTTCAGCTTTGGCATTGAAGCGCGTGCCGGCGGCCAACGCATCCTATACGGATGAAGCGATAATTCGCCATAAACATGCAGATATTGGGGTAGCGGTTGCGATTGATGGTGGCCTGATTACGCCGATTGTCTGGAAGGCGGAGACAAAGGGCCTGGTCCAGATTTCTGAAGAAATAAAAGATATGGCAGCGCGTGCTAAAGACAAGAAACTGAAGCCTGAAGAGTATCAGGGCGGTACATTCTCCGTTTCCAACCTCGGAATGTTTGGCATCAAAAGTTTTGCCTCAATCGTCAATCAGCCCCAGGGGGCAATCATGTCCGTTGGTGCCGGTGAGCAACGTCCTGTTGTCAAAGATGGTGCGCTGGATATCGCCACGATGATGACCGTAACGTTGACCTGCGATCACCGGGTTGTCGATGGTGCTGTCGGCGCAGAATTTCTCGCCGCCTTCAAACGCTTCATCGAACAGCCCAAGACGATGCTGTTGTGAGTTGAATGGACGTGAGCGAACTAGTTTAGCCCAAATTTATCCAAAGCTGCTTCGGCGATCGGACCACCCCATTCCTGTACGAAGTGCCCTGCATCAGCAACTTCCATGGGCTCTGGGCATCCTTTGATCAGCGAGCGCAGGAACTGCATGGCTGGCGGGCCGAGTACAGGGTCCTGCATTCCGATTGCCATGAAGCTATCGCCGGACCAGTTTTCTGACCAGAATTTGCGTGCTGCCAGCGAGGTTTCAACACCCTCGCTTGAAAGGGGTGTCAGGTCCTTACCTTGTTCCTTCATCATAACGAGTTCCGGGAAGCGGCGTACACCACCTTTGTAAGATTGGTCTGGATAAGGGGCGGCGTAAGCTGCTGCTTCCGCGTCGGATAAGATAGGCGTCGCGCGTTGCATCAAGCCAGCGATATCCAGATCCGGGTTCGCTCGGTTGAAAGCTCGCCATGCAGAGAATCCTTCTCCTGCTTCCTCCCCGCCCGGTAGACCGGTATTCATCACGATCAGGCGGGAATAACGCGCCGGCGCCGCCATTGGCAAGGTCAGGCCGAGCAAGCCACCCCAGTCTTGAACCACCAGGCAAACATCCTTCAGATCAAGCTTCTCGACAAATGCGAGCAGGGCATTGCGATGGAAATGATATGTGTACACCTCATCGTCGGCAGGTTTGTCAGAGCGCCCAAAGCCGAATAAATCCACAGCAACCACACGATGCCCTGCCGCCGTGAAGACAGGCATCATCTTGCGGAACAGATAACTCCAGCTTGGCTCACCGTGAATGCAGAGAAAAGTCGTGCCATCCTTGGGACCTTCATCGACATAATGCATCCGAAGCCCTTCATAGCCCGGCAGATCCGCTACATAGTTAGGGGCATAATCCCAGCCCGGCAGGTTGTCGAAACGCTCATCCGGGGTGCGCAAGGCATTGATCGTCATAATTCTGTCTCCTCCATTTTATTCAGCTTCTCGCACTGCGCACAGGCAGGCAACCCTGTTTGCAAGGGAATAGCAGTGGTCGTAGTCAATCTTCTGTGAATTGACGCCATCAACAAGGGTCGCCTACACCCTCGACACGAACCAATCTCCGGAAGGATCATATGCCCGTTTATCAGAACATTCTCGAAACCGTCGGGCGTACGCCTGTTGTGAAAATCAACCGACTAGCGCCAGAAGGCATCAACATGTTCGTCAAGGTTGAGGCCTTCAATCCGCTTGGCTCGGTGAAAGACCGGTTGGCGCTTGGTGTGATCGAATCTGCTGAAAAGTCAGGCGATCTGAAGCCTGGTCAGACTGTTGTCGAAGCAACCAGTGGCAATACGGGTATAGGTCTTGCCATGGTCTGTGCGCAAAAAGGCTATCCGCTCGTTATTACCATGGCAGAGAGTTTCAGCCTTGAGCGGCGGCGTCTGATGCGGTTTCTTGGTGCCAGGGTCGTACTAACCCCGGCGAGCGAGAAGGGGACCGGCATGGTCAACAAGGCCAAAGAGCTGGCCGAGCAAAACGGCTGGTTTATGACCCGACAATTCGAGAACGCCGCAAATCCGGATATGCACGCCCGCACGACCGCGCGGGAGATCGTTGATGACTTTGCCGGTCAGGCGCTTGACTATTGGGTGACCGGCTACGGTACTGGCGGAACACTTTCCGGCGTATCCCGTGTGTTCGCCAAGGAACTGCCGAACACAAAGATCGTTGTCAGTGAGCCCGACGGTGCCGCCTTGCTCACAGATGGCACGCCGCAGGCGCGCAACGATGACAACTCACCAGCCAGCAGTCACCCGGCCTGGTCGCCGCATCCAATTCAGGGCTGGACGCCGGATTTCATCCCGTATGTGGCACAGGAAGCCATTGATGCC
>JALEGM010000181.1 GCA_022763145.1 Aquisalinus sp.
GCATCTAGCTCGATACGGCTAGCTGTCTCCTTGTAGAGCGGCGTCACCGTGTTTCGGTTCAACCCGGTCTCCCGGGCCACGTCCGCAATATTTAGCTTGTGCTCGCCCATCATCCGGGACCCGCCACATCTTTCGATCCCGTCACGAGAGGACCTCTTGTACTGCAACAGCACCCGCCAGGTCTCGCGAGGTCTACAAATCGATTCTGACCGTTGATGCCGGTTTCTTGACTCAGCGAAGGCCATTTTCTATCGCATGCCAAATAGGATAGAGGTTAATTACAGGTTCCTCTCAGATAATATTCCCGCCAACTATGTTATCGCGGAACGAGACTTCCTAAGTAAACCGGATCAAGGCCGGTTATCAGCAATAATCAAGCCGATAAGGCGCTGCTCTTCTATCGACACCCGGCAAATGGGCCAAGGCCGCCCACCCGGCCTAACCACATAGCCCTACTCGTTCAGTAATAAAATAATTCCCACTAAAATCACTGATAACCAAGCTTTTCTCTTCTTTTCTCCAGCCGGCCGATTAATTCCGCCACCGTCGACTCCATGTCGCCACGCGGCCCTACGAAGCTAAGCGCATTTTCCGCAGCTCTTTGCAGTGATCGGAATGCAAAATGACCGAGGCGGCGCGCGTTAAGAGTTTGCGCGAACAATTTG
Source organism: Aquisalinus sp. (assembly GCA_022763145.1). Lineage (GTDB taxonomy): Bacteria > Pseudomonadota > Alphaproteobacteria > Caulobacterales > Parvularculaceae > Aquisalinus. The sequence continues at coordinate 666 of JALEGM010000181.1, forward strand.
CCCACGGTTTTCGCCGGAGAAACGGATTGGGGCCGAAATTTCACTCCAGGATGGAGCGGATGGTCTACCACCATACCAACACCTATTGGCTCTAACCCACAATTTAAAGATTCGATAGGCCATGTATTTTTTGGATTCCCATCGATATCAATAAAAGCGGGTGGCTGAGCAAAAGCTAGCACACGACCATCACCATCTACCGCTGCAAAAGCATGAGAATAATACTCCGCACCAGCTTTCAGGAACTCAAACATCAACGAAGTACGCCCACTCCATCGGTCACCGAGGATGAGGATGGCCTGGCCCTTCCAACTCACGACAGCCGCGTCAATAAAAACGTGATCATTAACCCTTTCAACCAATTCATAGCGCAACGAACCCGCGACCAATTCTGGGACCTCGCGTCGGCCCTTTCTCGATATCCAATGTTCCTGCTCTATTCTGCCCGCGACGTGAGAATCCACATATAACTTGAGACAAGTTTGATACTCAACGAGCGTGTATACGATATCAACTTCGTTATCCACTTCGACACTCCAGCCATGCGCAAACCCCTTGGCTATGGGCGCAAGGAACTCAGGCACGTTGGTTTGAAAACCTATTCGGAGTCCAAACGCCTCCACTACTATTGAACTTGACCAGCCGATTCCGTCTACATCCTTTGGTAGGGAAACACGTCGTCGGGCTTTCAATCCCAGTCTTTGGTCGTTTCGTGGCCGGACTCTATTCTTCTTTCTTTCGCGAACAAGATTTTTAATTGATGAGCGCTCCAACCAAAGCCCTTCCTCTTCTGCCAAAACAGCCTTCTGGACTAAACCTCTCGGCAACTCGGATTTCTTGAGCTTGGGTTTGCCATTTCTGAATGTTATGGGGGATTGCTTGCCCAAGAAACGCCTAAAAAACTGTGCATCCGACATCTTTCTTCGAGGCTGGAGGAAGCTACGCCAGCCTTCCAAATCGACCTTAGAAAGGGACTCACGAACTCCTACAGTAAGCGGCTCAATAAAATCCTCCAAAATCTGTGTGGTTTCTGGCTCGAATAGCGTCTTAATCATTACAGCTTGATTGTGCTCGTAATAATCAAGAAGAATCCTAAATGGCGTTGGGTTCGTCCCATCGCGATCTAAATGGCCTACACGTGCCCCGGTCACGCACTTCACTCCATTACCAAACAGCCACGCTCGAGCCGAAAGGTCCTGCTCCTCACTGCCGTATATCGAAAAATGAGGGTTCCACCCACCGATCGCCTCATATGCGTCTCTGCGCATAACATAGCACGCGCCAATAACCATCGGGACATCAACCACCGGCAGCATTGGTTGCGGCTCAAAAAGGCCATGGTATTGGAGACCAACGATCTTCGAGTAATTATTGAATCGCTGCGATTGCCAACCAAAAGAGCAACCCCAATGATAGGTTGTTGTGTGCCGATAGTTTCGCCATGGAGGAGTAAGCAGGGCGCCAGAATCAACATATTTGAGCATTTCCTCCAACCAACCTGGAGCAAAACTCATATGCGCGTCAAGGCTCACTAAGACATCCCCACATGCCGCAGCACAGCCGCGACGACGTGACAAACAGGAACCTAGATTTTCAGCGTTCCTTAGGACAATAACATTGGGGTGTTTGTAGGTATAGCGATCTTTACTGCAATCATCGACAACGATTATTTCCCGCCAATTGCCGTAATAAGTTGTAGCCAATAACCCTTGAATCGTTGCATCTACGGTTTCTGGATTTTCGTTGTGTGTTGCTATTACGAAAGAAACTTTGTGGTTAGTTTTCATAAGGAGTCTTGCAGTTATCGACGAGAATAAGCTTGGAATGAGCGTCACCCACCTTAGGAAACGCTCCCGAGGCTTAAAATCACCTGGTAGATTCCTGACTCATTGCTTGAACTCTTTACCTCGAGCTGTTCCAAATTTGCGATTCTGGGGATTGCAGTGTAAGACTTCGCAATCGACTGTCATGAGCCCGTCACGACGTGCCGGTTTTTGCACGCGTCAAGCCAGTCATGCATCTTACTGTGGGGCTATTGTCGTGCCCCAGCGCCCGGTGAAGGCTCTCAAATTGACACAGATTTAGTTCGGATACTCATTCGAGCACCGCGTATGGCTGAACCACGCTCCATCTTGCGATTCCGAAACCACCGTACAGCTTCACCATCGATCCTTCACCTCCACCTGCCCAATGGCCGTTCGGGCTCTCGCGTCCATCCGGTCTCATCCTCGCCCATCAGGAATGTGAGCCATCCTGGCACGGATCGCCAACAGCGCCGCAACACCGGCATTCTGGACAGACTAAGGTTCTTCTTCGTACGGCCGCCGAAAATCCTCCAGCTTTCGACGCAGAAGAGCATGACGTGCGACCAGCCTGCGTTCATCCATCCAGAATTCCACTCTCAGACGACGTCCACATAACCTGCCGGCTGCCCCAGGCGTGACCGTAACTTGCGTGACGCCCAAACCGCACCCTGGCTCTTTCCACGCTATCCACCGGTCGATCTCTTCACCCACAAAAGTCACCAGTCATTCCTGCAACACCTCAAGGTAACACCTGAGCACAGAATCGCCCTCTATTTGACTAGTTGACACCCAGCGAAATCAATTCGGCACAAGACTGATAAGAATAACAGCATAATATGGCTCGAGGCCCGCCTCAAGCGAGTATGAAAATACCAATATTTTCGAGCGAATATAATGGTCCAATTAACCGGAAGGACGAGACCCGACGTAATTGTCCGCGATTACCCATTCGAGCCTCAGCTAATCAGGGCATCCAAGATCGCGACTATTCATACCGAGTCCAATATAGTCACAGGCCTTCGAAAAGGAGTGTGGGTCCAGTATTCGCCACGCGTCTATCAGAACACGCCGATTTCCTTCGCGACTAACCGCATCCGGGGATATTTGGGCAAATTGCTCCCACGGTGTCATGATAACGATAACATCAGACGAACTAATCGAGTCTTCAAGCGAGGACGAGTAAGCAACCTTGCCGCCCAATTTTTTTTGAGCATTTTCCATTGCTTTGGGGTCGAAAACAGACACCTTCCTTCCCAGTTCACTAAGTCGCTGAGCCAGCATAACCCCTTGCGACTCTTCAGTAACGTTCGTATTTGGTTTATAGGACAAGCCGAGGACGGCGACCCTGCCATTCTTGGGGATTTTCCGACTAACTAGCTCAGTCAAAATTGAGACCTGCGCTTGATTTACCCTATCAGTGGCCTCCGCGAGCTCCGGACTCACCCCAACTGACCGAGCAAGCGCTGCAAATGCAATAGTGTCACGAGGGAAACAAGGCCCCCCGTATCCTACCGCACCTTTTAAATATTTGTTGCCGATCCGAGTATCGAGACCGAGAGCTTCGCTGACAACGTCAACGTTCGCCCCATGCAGGTTTTCACACACGCGTGCCAAAGTATTGCTGAAGGATATTTTTGTGGTGACGAAAGTATTTACTGACAGCTTCGCTAGTTCAGCATTAATGAAGTTCATTCGAGCAACTCGGGGCTTGTTATCGCAAACCTGCATGTATACACTCTCGAGTACGTCGCCCGCCTTTTTATCTGATTCGCCAATCAATGCAAAATCTGGATTTAAATAATCATGAAGCACAGTGCCGAGCGCTATGAATTCAGGGCTGTAACAAAGCCCAAAATCTACCCCGCATTTTTTTCCTGACACCTCCTGCAAAATGGGGACCACCTCGCCCTGCGTCGCACCGGGCATCACTGTACTTGCAAGCACGACTAAGTGCCACCCACTTTTCTCTCTAATTGCTTGAGCAACCTCTTCACATACGGCCTTTACATATTTAAGTGAAAATCCGCCCATTTCTTCACTTGGTGTCGCGACAACAATAAAAGAAATATCCGAAAGCAATATCGCTTCTCTTATGCTGTTTCCTGCAGTGAGCCTACTCTTATTGTTATTGATCATCACGTCGAGACCCGGCTCAAACACAGGCGCGCGTCCCTCATTGACGGCATCGATAACTGCAGGGGCGACATCAACGCCATGAACGCGATACCCCTTGTGCGCAAGGCACGCTGCTATCGGAGAGCCGAGCTTACCCAAACCAATAACGCTAGCAACCCTATTAAGGCATGCTGGATTTATTGAATTCATTCTTTATCTACTTACAGTTACTTTGCGTTTTCTCGCGATCTAACCTGCTCTTCGATCCAGGCAAAAGTTCGTTGCATGCCCACCTCGAGGGATATCACCGGCTCCCATTCAAGGGTCTTTCGCAAGAGAGTGTTGTCGGAGTTTCGCCCACGCACGCCTATCGGCCCCTCAATATGCTTGATCCTTAATTTGACCCCGGCGATATAACTAACCATCGCCGCCAATTCGTTAATTGTAACCATTCGGTCCTGCCCGAGGTTAATTGGCACTTTACAATCAGAGCGCATCAGTCGGTACAAACCATCAATGCAGTCGTCGATGTAGCAAAAGGATCGTGTTTGCTCTCCATCCCCCCAAATTTCGATTTCAGAGTTGCCGTAAAGTTTTGCGAGTGCCACCTTCCGACAAATTGCGGCGGGCACCTTCTCTCGCCCACCATCCCATGTCCCCAGCGGGCCGAAGATGTTGTGGAACCGTACGATACGCGTCTCCATTTCGCAATCTTCAGCATAGTAAAGGCAAAGACGTTCACTAATCAGCTTTTCCCAGCCGTAGGCGTCTTGTGGGTGCGCGGGGTACGCGTCGCTTTCCTTCAGCGGAACAACATTGGCTTCGGTCTGTTTGTGTTCTGGGTAAACACAGGCAGACGAAGTGTAGAGATAGCGCTTCACCTTGTTTTCCTGTGCCGCGTGTATGGTATTAAGATTAATTAGAGCGTTATTACGCAATATTCGCGCGTTATTCGCTGATATAAAGCCCATGCCACCCATATCTGCCGCAAGCGCGTAGACCTCGTCCACACCCTCCGTTGCCTTGAGACAATTGTCCCAGTTGCGAAGGTCCAGCTCCATAAATTCGTGGGCTTTAGAGCCTTCATATTCAGGCCGCTTTATATCCACTCCGCGAACGTGGTATCCTTTACTAACGAGATACCCCACGAGATGATGGCCGATAAAACCCCCAGCGCCTGTCACCATTACTTTTGTCATTTAGTACCTTAATGTTACTGAGTGGCAAAGGAAAACTAACGGACTGAGAGTTCAATCTCTCCATATCGGATAAACACACTCCTTTGCGCGACTTTCTGATAATCGACAATGCGTTGCATGCAATTGAAGTTGGAGGATGACCTCTCCGCCTTTCTGAGCTCGTGGTCACTGCACTCTGGATCCAGGTGGGTCGATTTGTGAGAGTATCGCTTTGAATGCCTGCGGTGTCATCCTGACCAAGCTTGAATGTGGGGTTGTGATGCGGCGAGGCCGTCGCCAGACTTGGATCAGCACGCGGCATCTGTTTGGGACCTGAACCACGCCGTTGATTCGCGCCTATCCCGGCACTTGTCGCTGAAGGACTCGCTGGCGCCGTGTTTGCCAGAACTTTCCTGGTTCGATCGACGTCGTATCAATTTGACATCAATCCGCCAGCAAACGAGTTCAGTTCCAGAATCGCGACGCAGCTAGGCCGCGGCTGCACGGCGCCCACGTGCCTGGGCACTTTTGTGACATGCACAACCGGTGTTCTTGCCACCCCCATTTGCAGCGCTGTTCATCCACAGCTAAGTAGCCCTCGCTCGCAGATGAAAGCTAAGTGAGGCTGCATCCATGTGCCTTAACGGGAGTGCTGACCTCCAAGCGCTGGCTCACCACGCGCCCCGCCCCATCATTGGCGCTCAGAGGATAGACAGATCTCAGTGAGGGACGTGCCACCAACAGCAGCGCAAACGCCCGCCGTTGCGAGAAAGACCGCGATTCGCGGCGTGTACTTCTGGCACTCGATTCTTCACGCGCACCATTTCCTCGCCCCCGTATGTGCCGCTAGAGGCAAAAAACCAGGTGGTACCACCTTCCGGCCCCCGGATCTAGTGATTCAGGACGATGAGGCTTGCGCCTACATCCTGGGCCACTTGCCGTGCATTGGCATCTGACCGGCGAGCCAGAAAGATCGCTTCCCGCTCGAACTCACGGCTGTAACGCTTGCGCCACGATTGAACACCCCTCGGCAAGGTTTGAGCTTAACGTGAGTTTCTGCATTCCTGGCTAGGTGCAATGGCCTAGTGCTCGTATCGTGCGCAGATCTTCAACTGGTCAATGACCCCAAAATTGGGGCCGCGCACATCGGGCTGGTTAAGGCCTGGCCGAACGGCACGGATGAGACTTCCAAAGGCAAACTTCGAAACGAATGCCTCTCGGTGGCATGGTTTGAATTCCGTGCTGATGCGGCCCCGCTTATCATCGAAGCCTGGAACCGTCACCACAACGCGGTCCGACCAAATTTCAGTCTTGGCTACCGGACACCGCGCGAGTACACAGCGACCCCAAGCAACAAGCACCAACCCGAAGCCTGACTCCATCAATCAGTGGCACGCACTTTGCAGGCCACTACCCGGCCGATGTTCCCTGAACAGCGTGTTCTTGACCCCACACTCTCGCAACCGCTCGCCGCTATGCGGCTTTACACCGCACAACTCGCGGTGCCAACGACAGATAGAAGTGACGCGGAGGCCATGCACCTGACAAAAGTTCCTGACCGGATCAAGAGCTACTGGTTCATCGTAAACGCCGAGAACCAGCTCGGACTCCTCATGAGGGACTCTTCCCAGTCCAGCCTTGTGGTCGATGTGGCAGCATGTCCGTTGTACTCGCCAGGTTCCACCGGCGCCTGCGCCTGCGCAACCAAGGAACCTCCGATAAGAGCCGTAACAAATATTAGCTATCTTCAGCGCTTCCGGCTATGATGCCTTAGGACTCGGCCGAAACAAAAACATGAAATACCGCGCGCGGACTGCGAACCTCGAAGTTCAAGTTCTTGAACACGAGACCTTAATCTACGATCCCAGCAACGGCGGTGCCTGTCACGTACTCAATCAGTCTGCAGCCGCCGTTTGGCGACTATGCGACGGCGAGCGCACGGTTTCCGATCTTGCTGCCGAGTTGGCGATGCAGACAGGCCTTCCCGAAGATGAACAGATCGTCGAGTTAGCCCTGACGGATCTCCGTGCAGCCAACTTGGTCGAGGAAATTCACGGGCAATCTTCTTCAACACTGCCGCAGCATGGCGTTGAGCGGCGTGCGCTCATGAAGAGATTGGGGTTTGCTGCAGGCAGTGCAGCACTATTGCCAGCTGTCGACTCGATGCTCGCCCCAGTAGGGCTACAGCTGAGTGGCGTTGCTTATGCTCAGCAAAGTGTTGCCCCGCGCGGGTTCTGTGTGGTGGTAACGGAAGCGACAACTACTGCAACGACGCAGCCTCAAGAGACCACTGCAGCAACCCGACCTCAGGAAGAAACCACCGCAGCGACCCGGCCTCAGGAAGAAACCACCGCAGCGACACGACCTCAGGAAGAAACCACCGCAGCGACACGACCTCAGGAAGAAACCACCGCAGCGACCC
>JALEGM010000182.1 GCA_022763145.1 Aquisalinus sp.
ATCGAAGACTTTGGGGACAATCTGTATGCACGTTATATCACTTCATCAGAGCAGGAACGTGAACTTTATGCATCCGCGGTTGAGGTCTTGGCGCATTTGCATCAGTTCAAGTGCGACTGGCCTGCCACATCTGACTATACACTACAGGAGTATGATAGCGTAGCTTTGTCGGCTGAGACGGGGCTATTGACGCAATGGTATTTGCCGTATCGGGACGGTCTCGCGCTAACTGATCAGATGCTGCGTGATTACGAAGGTATCTGGGCGGAGCTGTTGGAAAAGATCAGCTCACCTGCAGTTTTTGTGTTGCGCGATTATCATGCAGAAAACCTGCTTTGGCTGGAGGGCAGGGAAGACATCAGGCGTACAGGCGTGATTGATTTTCAGGATGGCCTTATAGGCCAGCCGGCTTATGACCTCGTCTCTCTTCTGGAAGATGCGCGCCGGGACGTGCCGTTGGATCTCGTTCAGGAAATGCAGGATCTGTATATTACGCGAATGAGTGCTTATGGCGAAAATTTCAACCAAAGTGAGCTTGATACAGATTATTCAATTCTGGCAGCTCAGCGCAATGCCAAGATATTGGGTATATTTGCCCGCCTTGTGACAAGAGATGGTAAGCCAAAATATGATGGTCTGCTGCCACGCGTTGAACAACACTTCAGGCGTGACCTTGCCCGGCCGGGCCTTGAGCGTCTTCGAGACTGGGTGAAAACCAACCTACCAAGTCTGGGGGTAGAATGACCATTCGTATCGATACAGCTATGGTACTGGCGGCAGGTCTTGGCAAGCGCATGAGACCGCTGACAGATAGTATGCCCAAGCCGATGGTGCCGGTGAGTGGAAAACCTTTGATTGATTACGCACTGGATCGTTTCACTCAAGAGGGTGTCAGCAGGGCGATTGTTAATGTGCATTACTTCGCAGAACTGATAGAGGCGCATTTGGCTGCCCGCACAGAACCATCAATAACATTTTCCGATGAGCGCGGAGAGTTGCTGGAAACTGGCGGTGCTCTGCTCAAAGTGCGTGAAAAATTCGGGGACAACCCCTTTTTCTGTACAAATACAGATGCGATTCTACTTGATGAAGGTCTAGGCGCCTGCACTCAGCTGAGCAATCATTGGCGGGAAGAGCAAATGGACGCGTTGCTCCTGCTTTGTCCCTCAGACCGGGCCACGGGGTATGAAGGACGAGGCGATTTCACAAGAGACTCATCTGGCAGGTTGAGCTGGCCGAAGAAAGAAAATGATATCGGACAAGATGAGTTATATGTTTTCACAGGCTTGCAGATTATCCACCCGAGATTGCTTGAGGGGGAGCCGGTACGGCGTGTGTCCACCAAAGAGTTCTGGGAAAAAGCTATGGCGGATGGGCGCTTGTACGGTGTGATTTATGATGGTTGGTGGATGCATGTTGGAGACCCAGCAGGCCTGACAGAAGCTGAAGCCCTGTTGAAAAAGCCAAAAGGTCATGCACGGATATGAACGTGCATCAACATCCTTTTTCTGACCTTTTGCAAACGGATACACTTAATCTATTTACAATTCCATCCGGACAACCGTTTTTAAGAACGCTCGCACGGGACTTGCTGCAACGTTACGCCGCTGATCCATCGGGTTTGTCAGACGTAACAGTCTATCTGCCCACACGCCGTGCGGTGCGCGGCCTTATGGATGCATTTTTGGAGGTATGTCCGGCTGATAATACAACTGTCCTGTTGCCGTTAATCCGTACACTTGGTGACCTTGATGAAGAAGCGGTACCGCCCGCGCAAATGCTCTCGCTTGCAGATGAATTACCAAGGCCAATGTCCGCTATAACGCGACGGCTGTCGCTGGCTCAATTTGTGATGCAGGCAGCGCAGAACGGACATGTCGCCCGCGCAGGTTGGGATATGGCACTCGCCAGTGCAGATGAGCTGAGTGGATTACTTGATTCTTTTTATGCGGAGGACATTTCGTTTGACGCGCTACAAGGTCTTGTGCCAGAGCAACATGCAATCCATTGGGACAAGACACTTTCGTTTTTGAAAGTGGTGACACAGCTTTGGCCTGAATATCTTGGGCAACATGCTGCTTCTGATCCGGCAGCCTATCGCCGGGATTTGATTGAAACCTTTCGTCGCTCTATTGATCCTTCTGAAGGCGGGCAGCCGCCAAGCTTCCCGATCATTATTGCCGGATCCACAGGCTCAATGCCGGCTGTCGCGCGATTGATGCGTACAGTCGCAAGTTTATCGAGCGGTGCTGTTATATTACCTGGCCTTGACCTGGAAATGGAAGAGGCTGCCTGGCAACAGATTGAAGATCCGCACCCTCAAGCAGGACTAAAGCATCTGCTGGACAATCATTTCGGAGATGTAGATCGAAAAGATGTGCTCCTCTGGCCTGGTTGCGATGACGTGCCAACAGACCGTCAAAAACTGTTATCGTTGGTGCTGAGGCCAGCCGAGGCAACGGCAGATTGGCTCGCGCAGCTTGATAAGTTTACATCCTCGGCCAGTCTCAAAAAAGCTCTCATGGGCGTCTCTCTGGTAGAGGCTGATACATCATATGCTGAAGCCAAGGCCGTGGCTATGGCCATGCGGGAAACCCTGACGCACCCTGAGCGCTCTGCCCTGCTTGTGACGCCAGACCGCGAGCTGGCCCGCCGCGTGTCGCTCATTCTTGAGCGCTGGAATATTGCCGTTGATGATTCAGCTGGTGTGCCATTTGCCAACACGCCATGTGGGAATTTCTTACGACTTGTAATTGCCTGGCTGATAGACCCGTCGCACCCTGTCAGCCTGCTATCAGTTTTGAAGCACCCCCTTTGTGCGGCCGGTTTCAGCAAATCAGAATGGCCAATGCTTGTCTCTGAACTTGACTTGCGGTTGCGTGGTCTGCGCCCTGGAGCAGGTTTCGATGGTCTGCGTGCTCGCTGTGCTGGAGGCCCTGAATGGGATGCTCTTGATACGGTGGAAGAGGGACAACGGCGGGATCAAAGAATTACACCTGCGGTATCTGATCGGCTGCAGACATTGCTGGACCGGCTTCAAGATATCGCCCGACTTGTCGAACGAGAAGATCAATCAGTGGAGGCATTTCTAACCGGGCATCTTCAGGCGGCTGAACAACTTTCAGCAACAGAAACTGAGGACGGGCGGCAGCGCCTTTGGTCTGGTGCTGATGGTGAGGCTGGCGCTGCATTTATGCGATCACTTTTCGAAAACACAGACCTCATGCCGGATCTCAACCTGGACCAATATGCTGATGCATTTCCGGTCATGATTGCTGGCACGCCCGTCCGGCGAAAAGAGCGCGGCCATCCAAGGTTGCAAATTCTCGGACCTTTGGAGGCACGGCTGCAGTGCGCTGATCTCGTGATACTGGGTGGGTTGAATGAGGGTACGTGGCCCGATGAGGCACGCACTGATGCGTTCCTGTCTCGTCCAATGCGTGCTGCCATTGGCTTGCCGTCGCCTGAGCGCCGTATTGGTCTTTCTGCGCATGATTTCGCGCAAGGAGCAGGGTCTGCCTCAGTACTACTGACAAGAGCAAAGCAAAAAGCTCGTGCACCGACCAAGCCTTCGCGCTGGCTTGTGCGACTGAAGAATATTCTGACAGCAACGAATACATTGAAAACGGTTGATCGTTCAGTTGAATACCGGGCTTGGGATAAGGCATTGGATGCACAGGGAAGAGTTGCGTCATGCCCGTCGCCAGAGCCGCGCCCATCGGTGGAAGCGCGACCTGTCGTGTTGCCAGTTACTGCAATAGAGAGGTTATTGCGTGATCCATATCATATTTATGCGCGCTACATATTAAACTTGAGAAGCCTGGAGGGTTTTGATCTTGATCCGGATCGTGCCGTTCGCGGGCGTTTTTATCACAGCCTTTTTGCCCGATTTGCCCGGGAGTATCCCAAGACTCTACCAGATGACCCAGAGAGCATATTAGAAAAATATGCGCAGGACCTTTTTTCAAAGTCGAATGTAAGCGAAGAGGTGCAGGTGTACTGGCAGGCCCGGATGCAGGAGAGTTTCATCTGGTTTGCCGACTTTCATGGTAAAACGCTGCAGCGGGGGAAGCCGTTAGTTATAGAAGGGAAGGGCGCCTATAGTTTTACAGAGGGCGGTCGTGACTACGCGCTAACAGCGCGGGCAGACCGTATCGATCAGTATGATGAAGGGGCCTTCATCTATGATTATAAAACCGGCAAGATACCGAGCAAAAAGCAGGATGCATCGTTCAGCCCACAACTTCAGCTCACAGGGCTGATTCTGCAAAATGGCGGTTTTGAGGAAGTAACGTCTGCTCGCGTTACAGGGTACGCCTTTTTGAAGGTGCTGGGTCAGGTTGGTAATAAAACAGAAATTCTGGATGAGGAAGCGTGCGAGAATATTCGTCAAGCAGAGGAGAATTTACGTGCCTTACTGCGTCATTATAGTGACGCAGCAGTGGCCTATCGTTCGCAACCTCGGCCCTTCTATCGAGATGATTATGGCGATTATGACCATCTCGCCCGGCGTCCGGAATGGTCCGCTGAAGGTGGCGAAGGGGGTGATGAATGAGCGTGTCACCAATCTATGAACAGACTGTTGCGACGCAGCGTATTGCATCAGACCCTGAGCTATCGGCATTCGTGGCAGCAAATGCAGGTGCGGGCAAAACCAAAGTCTTGACAGACAGGGTGATGCGCCTGCTGCTCACAGGAACACCACCATCGAAAATCCTCTGTATAACCTTCACCAAGGCAGCCGCAGCAGAAATGGCTGAGCGTCTCTTCAAGCGTCTTGGTGCGTGGGCTTTGATGGATGATGCCGAACTTTCTGAACAGCTGTTTGAACTGGATCAAAAAAGTGAGCGTCAGGCGGATGAGTTGTCGCGCGCAAGACGCCTTTTCGCCCGGGCACTGGAAACGCCCGGTGGCCTGAAGATACAGACGATTCATTCTTTCTGTGAATCTCTTTTGCGGCGCTTCCCGCTTGAAGCTGACATCGTACCCGGCTTTACGGTGATGGAGGAAGCAGAAGCGAACCGGTTGTTGCAGAATGCACTGGATACGGAGGTGTTACGCATCTGGCGCGAGGCTGTTGAGCCAAGCCAGCAGTTTCTGGCCCTTGGCAGACGTATGGTCGACCAGGACATCAGGAAGTACACGATTAGCCTCGTTGCGCAGATGCCGGAAATTCACAAAGCCATGCGGGACGTAGGCGGCGCCAATCAATACTGGTCGACTATGGCAACTCTTCTCGGGGTCGAAAAGGACGTGTCTACGTTCGAACTGGAGAAAAGGTTTGTCGACCAGATGGACACTGCCTGGTTGGAGGCGGCATATTCGGCGCTTCTTGCAGGTGGGAAGACTGATAATAAACGTGCGGCGGCTTTGCGGGGTCTTCTCGATGCAGAAGACAGCGATAAATTTGACTGTGCCAAGGATTTTTATCTGACGTCAAACAAGATTGATCCCCTCAAGGCCGTATCTTCAAAGCAAGCACAGAAGCATCTCTCAGGACTTGAGGAGAAATTGAAAGAGCAGCAGGAACTCCTGCTGCAACTGGCGGATCAGTTGAGAGGGGTTGAGGTTTATCAAGAAACAAGATTCTTGCATGGTCTGGCTGAAAGTGTGGCAGAAAGATACGCAGCGCAGAAGAATTTTCGTGGCTTGCTCGATTTCGACGACTTGATCCGAAAAACAGCGGAACTTTTCACACGAACAACATCAGCATGGGTCATGTATAAACTGGATCAGGGTCTGGATCATGTTCTGCTGGATGAAGCGCAAGACACGAGTGAGGTCCAGTGGCAGGTGGTGATGCAGCCGCTCAAGGAGTTTTTCTCAGGTGAGGGCGCCCGTGAGGCCAGTAGAACTGCCTTTGTCGTGGGGGATGGTAAGCAATCCATATACTCCTTTCAGGGTGCTGACGTTGAGTTATTTACGCGCCATCAAGGTATCCTGCATGACCTTGTGACCGGGGCAGAAAAGCGTTTTGAATTTTGCGATCTTGACCTTTCCTTCCGCTCTGTAGCCCCGGTACTCGATTTTGTGGATGCAGTATTCGATTCGGAAAAGGCAGCAGGCGCTGCCAGAGGTGTTTCAGAAGAAGTAACCCTCAAGCATTTCTCAAATCGCGCTGGTGCCGCAGGTCTGGTTGAGCTCTGGCCCCTGTTTGAGAAGCAGGATACGGAGAAGGGTAACCCTTGGGATGCCCCTGTTGATATGCCCGATCCGGACAGTCCTGAAACTGTTCTGGCGAAAACAATCTCATCCACTATCAGGCAGTGGCTGGACAATGATGAAATCCTGGCCTCTCGCGGCCGTCCTGTCCGGCCTGGTGATGTGATGATCCTGTGCAAACGGCGTGGACCAGTTTTTAAGGAAATCGTCAGAGCATTGACAAAAGATAATGTGCCCACGGCCGGCGCTGACAGGTTACGCTTGCAAGACCATATAGCCATTATGGACCTGATGTCTGTTGTCCGTTTTGTCCTGCAACCGGCCGACGATTTGAGCCTGGCGGAAGTGCTCAAAAGTCCGTTGTTCTCCATGACGGATGATGACCTTTTCGAGGTGGCGCATAAACGCCCGCGAAGCACGAGCCTGTGGCAAAGCCTCCTTAGTCGAGCGAAAGAAAATCCATCCAGTAAATATGCTGAGGTAGTCCCGGCGTTAAAGGACGCAATTTCACATGGTGAGCGACAGGGGCCAGTTCGGCTTTTCCAGTTCCTGCTGGAAAGTGGTGTGCCGTCCGGCTGGCAACGTTTCCACAGTCGTCTGGGAACTGCTGCAAGGGAAATCATCGAAGAGTTTCTCGACGAGGCGATGGCATATGAGCTCGGCAATCCGAGAACGCTGCAGGGCTTTTTGAAGCATTATGAGGGTTTGCAAGGTGACCTCAAAAGAGAAGCCGAAGGTGGTGAAGATCTTGTTCGTGTTATGACGGTACACGGATCGAAAGGATTAGAAGCAGATATCGTATTCATCGCTGATGCCACCTATCCGGATTCTTTTTCTGTGGATCCGTGGCTTCAACTGGTTAGTCCGGGAGTGGCAGGCCATGCCATACCACAAAACGGCTATATCGCGTTCAGTACCAGCAAGAAGCGGGATAATGCTGCAACAACTGCAGCGCGAGAATATGCAGAAATGCTGGAGGCTGAAGAATATCGCAGGCAATTCTATGTGGCGATGACACGCGCGCGGGACCGCCTGTATATCTGTGGTAAAATGCCGGGTAGAACCACGAAAGTAAAACTTCTGGAAAAACCTCCGGCAGTTGCGAGCTGGTATACACTGGCTAAAAATGGTTTTGATACACTAGAATCAAGCGGCATGAGTGTCTCAACGCATGAGGCGCCATGGGGCGGCGATATTCTGCGCTACGAAACAGAACAAACAGCAACTCCTGATGCAGAGAAAAAGAGAGAAGCCGCGGCGGAAACAAGTACGCCTGACTGGCTGCATGTGCCTGCTGCTTCAGAAACAACCGTTTCCCGTCTCCAACCATCAAGGCTGCAGTCTATAGAAGCGGATATACAAGTGGTGACTTCGAACAAGCCTGAGGTTGCCGCATATGCGCCGATAGAGCCTTCTGGCGATATCCTGTCACCATATACGCGCGGTAATGCCTTGCATCTTTTATTGGAGCGTTTGCCTGACGTGCCGCTCTCTCTGCGAGAGGAAACTGGCGTAATGTTACTGCGCAAGCATTATCCGGGTTTTTCTGAAGATCTTTATGCTGAGTGGCTCTTAGAGGTTATAGCCGTTTTATCTGATGATAAATTTGCACCTGTTTTTGGGCCTGGCTCGAAAGCTGAAGTGCCGCTAACGGGCGCATTGATGACTGCCAAAGGAAGAGAAGTTGTCTCAGGGCAGATCGATAGGCTGATTGTTGGTCCGGAACAGATCAGTGTCGTTGACTTCAAAACCAACAGGCCACCGCCTTCCGTAGCTGAAGATATTCCTTTTCCGTATCTGGCCCAGTTAAGTCTGTATCGTGCTCTGCTGCAGCAGACTTATCCGGAAAAGCAGATATCTTGCGCTTTGTTATGGACTTGGCAGGCGCGTCTGATGTCTGTCCCGGATAAGCTGCTCGATCACGCATTTGTGCAGGTGGCTGGCGAACGCATATGACAGAACGCCTTGATCACAGGGCGTTGCTGCTTATGTTGGTTCCGAGCAAGATTTGTAAAGGAGCCTGCCATGGCGATTATAAATGTAACTGACGACAGCTTTGGCGCTGATGTTTTGAACTCATCGGAGCCAGTGCTGGTAGATTTCTGGGCAACATGGTGTGGTCCATGCCGTCAAATTGCCCCTGCATTGGAAGAAATTGCGGGAGAGCTGGACGGTAAGCTGACAGTTGCCAAGATCGATATTGATGACAACCCCAACACACCAGGCCAGTTTGGCGTGCGTGGTGTTCCAACCTTAATCATACTTAAGGGTGGTGAAGAGGTCGCAAGGTCCGTTGGAGCCAAGCCTAAAAGCGACCTACTGGCATGGGTCAATCAGACAATTTCGGCAGCAGCCTGACAGGTTGAATATGTCTTTAAAAAGCCTGCTTCGGCAGGCTTTTTTATGTGTTCGTGAACTGTTTCTGTGCGGTTTTTGTCAATACGAATATAAACTCAGCAAGGAAATAAATTATACTTTTTGTCAGTTCCAGTGCAGCAGTTGAGATAAATCTTTTCACGAGCGTCCATTGACAAAACGCGCAACCAACCTTCATCAACTTTATAAGTTATAAGGTTTCGGAAAGCACAATGACGATACATTTGCACAAGGGTGATCTGCCAGACGACATTAAGTTCGAGGGTTCCGTTGCGGTTGATAGTGAGACGATGGGGTTGAACCCACACCGTGACAGGCTTTGTGTCGTGCAGCTGTCTGCCGGCGATGGCGATGCTCATCTCATTCAGCTGGATCGTGAAACGTATGACGCTCCGAACTTGAAGAAACTACTTCAGGATCAGAAAGTGCTCAAAATCTTTCATTTCGCTCGTTTCGACGTAGCCGTCTTCCGCGCCTATTTAGGTGTTGATACATCGCCTGTTTACTGCACCAAAATCGCGTCAAAACTCTGCCGGACCTACACGGATAAACACGGATTGAAAGATGTTTGCCGTGAGCTGGGCGGGATCGATATGTCCAAACAGCAGCAATCCTCCGATTGGGGCGCAGAAGAGTTGAGTGATGCGCAAAAGAACTATGCTGCCGCAGATGTCCTTTATCTGCATCTTATAAGGGACAAACTTGATGTCATGCTTGCGCGCGAAAGGCGTGCTGATCTGGCCGCGGCTTGTTTTGAGTTTCTCCCGTTCCGGGCGCGTCTGGATCTTGAGGGCTGGCCAGAACAGGATATCTTCTCGCATTCGTGACTTGAAAGTCGCACGCCGGTCACAATTTCAAAATAATAAACGATTATTAGCTTTTTCGTTTTGTAACGAAATGCAATAACTCGTGAACAGGTGCAGGCCCTGCACCAATTCTCAATCGATGAGGCCGTAAGGCAAGATCATGGTGACAGGAAGAAGACAGTCCGCAGATGCAGCGCGCAAGAAACGCGTCAGGCGACACAGCCGTTTTGTTCGTGCTGCGCGTTTGTCTCTGCCTGTAGTCATCGCCGGGATTGTGGCGGCTTATGTCATCACAGCTACCCCGCATACAGTTGATCAGACATTTCTGACCCAGTTTGAAAACCTTGACGCGCCGACTGAAGACCTGCGCATGGAGCAACCGCGTTTTCTCAACGAAGACCGCCAAGGTCGTCCTTACGAAGTCAAGGCCGGTGCCGCCGTTCAGAATCCTGCGATCCCGGATTTCATCTCCCTTGAAAACCCTGAAGCTTTCAAGGCATTGGGCGATATTGATCAATCACTGGTAACGGCCCGCACCGGGCTTTACAGTCTTGGTAACAAGACCATCAAGCTAGATTCGGAAGTTGAATTCAAGCAGGGCATCGGTGATCAGGAAATTGTTCTGAACATGGAGGCTGCAGAAGTGCGCCTGGAGGACAGAACAGTGCATTCCGATGTCAATGTGTACGGGGAAAATCAAAATGGCAGCATTAGCGCAGAAGGCATGACGGCCTTCGAGGAAGAGGGCCGTACCGTCTTTTATAATGCGCGCATGGTCATTGCGCCGAAAGGCGAGACTAAAAAGCTGCGGGATGGAGAAGGGGCTCAGTCGGCAGAAACAGGGGAAGACGAAACGCCTGACACATGATATTTAACATGAAAAATGTCTGAAACTGCCGGATTACCAGAATGCTGAAAATAATAATGAGAAAGTTCTGTTCTGCCCTGATAGCCGGGGGAATTGTCTTGGGTGTCGCCTCTGCGAGTGCACAATTAAATGCCGGTTCTGATGCCCCGATTGACATAACCGGGGATCAATTTGAGGCATTTCGTGACCGTGATTATGTTGTGTGGACTGGTGACGTGCAGGTGGTGCAGGGCGAAGCAATCCTGACGGCTCCCAAGTTGACCATATACGGCGTTGAAAGCGGTAATCTGCAACGCATTAATGCAGAGGGAGGCATTCGCTATACGAATGGGGCTGAAGCTATTTCCAGCCGAGACGCTGTTTATTCAGCACAAGACGAGACAGTAATTTTCACCGGGGATGTTGTGGTTGTTCAAGGTGAGCAGGTTTTAACAGGTGGCAGACTTGTCTATTACACCCAGACAGGGCAATTGAATTTCACCTCTGCGGGTGGCGACAGAGTGCGCGGCATATTCGTTACAGAAGACTAAGTGCCTTGCGAGCAAGGAACCGAGATTGTTGAAGAACCCGGACATCCAGGATCGTGCTGCTGATATTGTGCGTAATGTCCCCGTGAAAGAACGGGTGCAGAAGAAAAAGCGTTCCGGGCTAGTCGCAGAAGGATTGGAAAAGACCTATCGTCGCCGTCCCGTTGTGCATGGTGCCAGTGTCTCTGTGCAGCGCGGTGAAGTCGTCGGTCTACTGGGGCCAAACGGCGCTGGTAAAACTACCTGCTTTTATATGGTAACCGGCCTCATCCCGGTTGATGCGGGTGAAATCTGGATCGACGGTTTTAATGTTACACGCCTGCCGATGTATCAGCGCGCCAAGCTTGGTATTGGCTATTTGCCACAGGAAGCGTCGATTTTCAGAGGCTTGACAGTCGAGCAGAATTTACGTGCTGTCGTTGAGCTGGCGTATAAAGGTAAAGATGAACGCGAGCAGGTGATTGATCGCTTGTTGGCTGAGTTCAAAATTGAACATCTGCGCACATCGTCAGCTGTATCTCTTTCCGGAGGCGAACGGCGGCGGCTTGAAATCGCCAGGGCGCTGGCGACGGGCCCTGAATTCATGCTCCTGGATGAGCCCTTTGCCGGTATCGACCCCCTCGCCATCAGTGATATTCGTGAACTTGTGGCCGACCTTAAAAATCGTGGCATTGGCGTTTTGATTACTGACCATAATGTGCGCGAAACACTCGAGATTATTGACCGGGCATACATCATTCATCAGGGCGAAGTTCTGGCAGAAGGAACATCCGAGGAAATTATTGGTAACCCTG
>JALEGM010000183.1 GCA_022763145.1 Aquisalinus sp.
AGAAGTGCGATCATCCATGCCCACAGAAAACAGGCACCCGGATTGTCCTTGATGACTTTCATGCTGGCGATGACTGCATCCAGTACATTCGATTTCCGGTCCAGCAGTAGGGGGATAGAAAAGGCTGTCATGGCGAAAATTGCAAATGCGATGACGCCGCCAACGGCTGTACCGACGACAAGCATCATTAGCCCCTGAGGTGTTTCAAAGACAAACTCGGTAAAACTCGATAATGGCATATAGGTACTGGAGACAAACAGCGCATAGAGAACGATAGCAATCCGTATCCAGACAAGCAGGGCAAACATGATGATGAAGCCGATATAAGCTATGTGGAGAGGTGACTTCGCTTTAACGAAAATGATGTCAAAGGCCGAGTATTGTTCACCTGCTTCGTGTCGGCGGCTCATCTCATAAAGGCCAATGGCCATCATCGGGCCAACAAGTGCAAAAGCCCCGACGGCAACAGGCACCATTGCCGACAGTCCTGCTTCCCAGAGAAGATAATTGATCCCGAAACCGGCCATGACGAACGTAAAGCCGTAACCGAGACTTAAAAGCGGGTCTTTCCAGATGTCCGCCCAGCCCTTGTTGATCCACTGCCATGGCGATTCTGGCGTCAAGCGCCGCGTAGAGATCTCGTAGGCTGGCTGTTCTTCTGACATGGTCCATCCCTTTTTTGACGCATAATACCGCCATAGGATTTGGCTCATTTGACTTCAGTCAATTTTGGTCTGTGTCGGGAAGCCCAGTTTTTGCGGTGATCACGCTTCCCTTTTTCACACAAATTCGTCATGCTCTCGCGCTGGAGGTTGCGTTATGACTGAAAATACCGCGCAGGCAGCTGCTTCGCCAAAGACTGTTCTTGATATCCGGAACCTGACGGTTGATTTCGAGACACCTGATGGCGTTGTGAATGCCGTTAAAGGTGTCTCGTTTGCTATTGAGGCGGGGGAATGCATCGGTATTGTTGGCGAGTCCGGCTCTGGCAAAAGCCAGACATGTCTCGCCGCGCTGCGGTTGGTTGCCGGCAATGGCAAGGTAGGCGGGCAGGCGCTTTATCGTGGCGAGGATCTTCTTGCCATGCGTGAGACGAAGTTACGTGATATTCGCGGTGACGGGATCTCCATGATCTTCCAGGATCCACTTACGTCTTTAACACCTCATATGCGCATTGGTGACCAGATGGCTGAGGTGCTGAGCATCCACAAGAACATCAAGGGTGAAGAAGCCCTCACGCAATGCCGGGACCTGCTTGAACTGGTGCGTATCCCTGAAGCCGCGCGCCGTCTGAGGCAATACCCGCATGAGCTTTCTGGCGGTATGCGCCAGCGCGTGATGATCGCCATGGCGTTGCTCGGCGACCCGGATTTGTTGATTGCCGATGAACCCACAACAGCACTGGATGTGACCGTGCAGGCGCAGATTTTGGATATTCTCCATGACTTGAAAGAAGAGCGCCATATGGCATTGGCCATGATTACTCATGACATGGGCGTGGTGGCGCGTATGTGTGATCGTGTTCTGGTGATGCGTCACGGGGAGTTCGTAGAGCAGGGCACTGCTGAAGATATCTTTTATCGTCCGCAGAAAGACTATACCAAGATGCTTCTCGACGCGATGCCGCGACTCGATCAGCCGGATCGTCATGGGCGTCCTGCCATTGAGCCGGTCAAGGGGGAGGGAGATACAATCCTGAATGTCGATGACATTAAGGTCTATTACCCAGTCAAAACCGGTACCGGCTTCCTGCCAAAAACGAAGCCGTTACGAGCGGTTGATGGCGTCAGTTTTACGCTTCGTAAAGGGGAAACGCTTGGCATCGTCGGGGAGTCCGGTTGTGGCAAATCAACATTGGCCAGGGCTATCCTTCAGTTTGCTCCCATCAAAAAAAAACCAACTGAAAAGCCGGTGGTATGGATGGGCCAGGATCTAACCTCTGCGAATAAAAGTGCTATCCGCAATCTCCGCAAAGACTTTCAGATCGTTTTTCAGGACCCTCTGGCAGCCTTGAACCCGCGATTGACCATTGGCGCTTCGGTGGCGGAGCCCTTGCAGACACATCGTCCACGCATGCCAGCCGCAGAAAAAGAGAAGCTGGTCGCAGAATTGCTGGAACGCGTTGGGTTGCCATCAAGCATGATCAATCGTTACCCGCATGAACTTTCAGGCGGGCAGAACCAGCGTGTTGGTATCGCGCGCGCCATGATTCTGGGGCCGGAGATGGTGATCTGCGATGAGGCTGTCAGTGCATTGGACGTTTCTATTCAAGCAGAAATAATTGATCTACTGATTGACCTGCAAAAAGACTTTGGTATGTCGCTCCTGTTTATCTCTCATGACCTTTCAGTGGTGCGGGAGATTTCTCATCGGGTGATGGTGCTATACCTTGGTCGCATTGTTGAACTGGCTGATCGTGATGCCATCTACGAGGATGCGCGCCATCCGTACACCCGCGCCCTCATCTCAGCTGTGCCGACACCCGACCCCAAAGTCGAAAAGGCCAAACCCCGCATCAAGCTGGAAGGGGATCTGCCGTCGCCGATGGATACGCGCGCTTCATTGCGTTTCCTCAAGTCAAAGGTCATTGATGACCCTGACGCTGAACAGTATCGCCCGAAGTTGATTGAGGTAGCACCAGGACATCTCGTGGCTGAGCATGATGCAGAAGATGCCCGCCAAAGCTGAAATCTATGGTGGAGAACATTAATTCTTCCCCCAAAAGCTGAATTTCGAGCCGTTATATTATCACTGTATGTTGCGGCTTAACTTTTTTCGGCTAAGGTGCGTATGGTACTTGCTAATAGCAGGATGGTTGGTGCGCGTGCCGACCCGGTAGTGTATCACGCGTGACAGGGGTTCAGGAAAGACGGGGATGAACGCGGC
>JALEGM010000184.1 GCA_022763145.1 Aquisalinus sp.
ACAAGGCCGAAAACATTATCTCAATCAATCTTGATGGCAAATCGGACGTGGCAGATGCGATGATTATCGCCTCCGGCAGGTCGCAGCGGCATGTGGGCGCACTCGCCGATCACATTGCCCGCGAAATCAAGGACCAGGGGTTTGGCACTGCTTCCGTCGAAGGAATGCCCGCCTGCGATTGGGTGCTGATCGACACCGGCGACCTGATTGTCCACCTGTTCCGGCCGGAAGTGCGCGAGTTCTATAATCTGGAGCGCATCTGGTCACCCGAGGCCTTTGCCGAGCCCGCCCAATCGGCGAGCCACTAACGGCCTATGCAGGTTTCCATCGGTGCTGTCGGCCTTCTGAAAAAGGGGCCGGAGCATGAGCTTGTCACAGAATACTGCCGCCGCTTTCAGGGCCTCGGCGCAAGGCTCGGCTTTAAGGGCCTGGACATCAACGAAATTGAAGCTGGAAAGTCATTGCCGCGTGAGAAGCGGCAGGCGCTTGAGGCAGAGCAACTGCTCGCCCCGGTCAACACCGCCGACACAGTCATCTGCCTCGATGAACGCGGCAAGACACTTTCCAGCCGTGACCTTGCGAGATTCATTGAGACGGAGCGTGATGGTGGCACCAGCGCCATGTGGTTTCTGATTGGCGGGGCAGATGGACATGGCCCCGCAGTCTCTGAACTCATTCATTCATCCAAAGCCCGAACGCTCTCCTTCGGCAAGGCAACCTGGCCGCATATGCTGGTGCGGGTGATGCTCGCCGAACAACTCTACCGGGCGGCGACGATTTTAGGGAAACATCCCTATCACCGGGACTGAGAATCTGGCCTATGATGCACTCATGAAAATTATCCTCTCATGTGCTCTCAGCCTGTTGGCCACGACCTCTGCATTGGCGCTAACACAGCAGACCGATCAGGAACAGCGGCTGAAAGAAATCGAGGCACAGCTCGAAAGCAATACCCGCAGCGCAGAGGAGATGAAACAGATCGTCCCGCTGCGCGAGCAGGAACTGGCCGGCCTGCGCGCCCGGCTGATCGAAAGTGCGGACTCCCTGAAAGAAGCGGAAACCAGCGCCACCCGGATCGAGGGCCGCCTGGAAGATCTCGAGACAGAAGCCCTCCTCGTCCAGCAGGATCTTGATACCCGCCAGCGCGAGATCAGCGATATCCTAGCCGCCTTGCAATCCCTTGAGCGCTCCAAACCCCCGGCGCTGGCTGTCTCTCCCGATGACGCGGCGCAAGCTGCAAGAGCTGCCATGACGCTGTCCGGCACGGTGCCTGACCTGCAGATTAAAGTTGATGAGTTACAGTCGGTCATTGACCGCAACGCCCTGCTGCAGCGGGAAATGCGTGAAGAGCGCGCCACCCTCCTGCAATCCTATGATGAGCTGGATGCGCGCAGCAAAATTCTCGAAGACCAGTTCCAGCAGAAAGAGCAGGAATTTCAGGAGGTCAACGCAACCCTCGCGCGGCTGGAACAGGAGAACAACCGTCTTGCCCGTGAAGCAACGACAATCCGCGAGCTGCTTTTGCGCCTTAATGAACGTGACGCCGCGGAAGAGGCACTCCCTGTACCGCGCCTGCGCCCCTCGACAGAGACACCGGCCATCTCCGGCGAAAGTCTGGCCCGCAGGCCCGACCTGACAATTTATAATCAACTGCCTCGACAGTTCAGTGCCGCGCGCGGCAAATTGCCTTTACCTGTCTCTGGTCGGCTGACACGGCGTTTCGGCAGCCAATCAGATGGCGAAGCGCTCGAAGGATTGCGCATCGAAACCCGGGGCGGTGCCATTGTCACGGCGCCTTTCAACGGCAAGGTTGCTTTCGCTGAAAGCCTGGGAAGACTTGGCAATGTCTTCATTCTCGATGTGGGCGAAAATTATCATGTCGTCATGATGGGCATCGCCAGTCTGGAAGTCAGCGCAGGCGAACAGATTACAGCTGGCGAGCCAATTGGCTATATGTCTGACGCCAATGAGCGTGAAGAACTGCACTTCGAAATCCGGCGCAATCGCGAGCCATTGGACCCGGCAAAATGGTTCACCGGCAATCTCACGGGCTGAAACTCGCCAAATTTACCCAAAATTTAATGTCCATCTTCCACACAATTACGGGATTGGGCATTTGCAGAAGCCACAAGGTCATGCAACTATCCCAGTCTGAAAATTGAAGAAAAGGCCCGCTTGTATGGTTGATCAAAAAGCCCGTCACCAGAAATCCCCTCGCAACAGTGCCCGTCCAAAGGCGCAAAACCGGAAAACATCTCTTTCCGTTATCGCTGCCTCGGCCCTGACAGGGAGTGCGATTACCGCCATTCTGATGACGAGCGGCTTTGCCAGATCAACGGTCTCCCCTGATATATTCCGTCAGCTTGACCTGTTCGGTGATGTCATCACCCAGGTGAATCAGAACTATGTTGTCGAGCCGGATAATGGCGACCTCATCGAAGGCGCGATTGATGGTATGCTGAACAGTCTCGACCCGCATTCCAGTTATCTCAATGCAGATGACCTGCAGACAATGCAGGAACAAACACGCGGTGAGTTTGCCGGTCTTGGCATACAGGTCACCATGGATAATGAAGGTCGTGGCCGTGGCCTCGTGCGCGTGGTCTCGCCGATTGATGATACGCCAGCAGATCGTGCAGGCATGCAGACCAATGACCTGATTTATGAAATTGACGGCAAGGCCGTTTTCGGCATGACATTGACTGATGCCATCGCCTTGATGAAAGGGCCACGCGGCACACCCGTTGACCTGAAACTTCTGCGCGAGGATGTGCGCGAGCCCATCGACCTGACACTGGTGCGTGACATCGTGACCGTTAACCCGGTGATTTCCCGTGTTGAGCGGGACAATTTCGGCTATGTGCGCCTGACCCAGTTCACGGAGCAAACTTACCCGAAGATGGTCGATGCCATTAAGGCTCTGGATGAGGAAGTTCCTGGCGGTATGCGCGGCATGATCCTTGACATGCGGAACAATCCGGGTGGCTTGCTCGATCAGGCTGTTGCCGTATCTGATGCCTTCCTTGAAGGTGGCGAGATTGTCTCTACACGCGGGCGCCGTGCCAAGGACACCATGCGTGAGCTTGGTACGCCAGGTGATATTCTGGGTGGCCGCCCACTGATCGTTCTGGTGAATGCCGGCTCTGCCTCAGCTTCTGAAATTGTTGCCGGTGCAGTACAGGATCGCAATCGCGGGCTGGTTGTCGGCACAAAGAGTTTCGGAAAAGGCTCCGTACAAACGGTATTGCCATTGCAGAATGGCTTAAGCGGCGCACTACGCCTGACAACAGCTCGGTATTACACCCCATCAGGCCGCTCCATTCAGGCTCTTGGTATCATGCCAGACATCGTGCTGGAAGTGACGCGCCCTGATCAGGAAGAACCTACAGAAGCGCGCAGCGAGAGTGATCTGCAAGGAGCGCTGGCGGCAGAAATTCGTGGCGATGCTGAAGCAGAAGTCGCTCAGGAAGAATCCGATACATCGCTTTTTGTTGAACCAATCGTCTGTCCGGCTGAAGAGGATTGCCAATTAGAGCGCGCGCTCGATATTCTCGCCAATGGCACAGAATTCACGCAGTACCTGGCAGACGCAAGCTCTATTCAGCGCTAGGCTACAGCGCCTAGTATACTTCCTACACAACACGTCGGTTGGCACGAAAGGCACTGGGCGTCATCCCTGTCTGCGCCTTAAAAGCCCGATTGAAAGGCCCAATGGAATTGAAGCCACAATCGAGCGCAACCGACAGAATTGATCTGCCTGCTTGCTCTGTACTGATCAATATCTGTTTGGCGTGGTCGACACGGCGAGCATTGATCAACTGATTGAAATTGCGATATCCGAGCTGCCCGGTGATGCAGCTTGTTACTTTATACTCCTGCTCTCCAACCGCTGCTGCAAGATCCGCCATTTTGAGGTCCGGCGTCGTAAACAACTGATCTCTTTCCAATGCTGCGAGGATGCGCGCCGCGAGAGCTTCGTCGCTTGCCGCCAAGGTAACAGCTTGCGGCACTTTCCTGTCAGTGGCATCGCTCAGCGGATTGTGGCGGCGAAAAGCGACGGCCAGCCGAGAGCCTGCCACGCACAGAATGACACTGGCCAAAACACTCGCATCCACCCAGCGTGCGCCCAAACTCATTTCATCTGCTCCGGCTGCCCAGACCAACGCAACAAATATCATTAGACCAAAAACGCCACAGAAAACCTGGCGGAATCGTCGCTCTTTCAACGTTAACCGCTGTGAATACCCTGATAAAGCCTCGACAAAAACCATCATCAACGCACTGATACAGACGAGCGACGCTGCATTCGTCACCATACGGTGGGCGTGCACCCCAGAACCGTGATGCGACAGGTGAAACCATGACTCTACGATGATAATCGCGGCCAGAACCGCGATGTTCCAGCGCGTAATAGGCTGGTGCTCTCGAAACAGTGCCCGCGACAAGAGCCAGGCCCAACCACAGCCGGCCGCGCCGCCAATCGCAACCACATAGATCATGACGCCCGCAGGCTCCCCGAATAGCCGGGGCAGCATGGCGCAAGTCACGGAGAAAGTGAAAAACCACCAGATCAGACTGGCGAGATCTGGCTTACGAATACCCGCGAATGCTGAAGACTGGAGCGCCCGCAGCGAAAACACATTCAAAAGCCCGGTTTGTCGCAGAAGTCTTTCCATTCTGTCGGTGCCTTTTCGATCACGGCAAATAATCCCGATACCGTAAAATATCGCTGACAAAAGTCAAAAAGACGCACCGCTTTCCAAATCGGCAAGACGAAAACGCGGCATAGGTGCCACCTCTACCCTTATTAACGCGCCACAGACGCAGCGCAGGCGCATTGCTCAATAAGGAACTAGTCTTATGTCATCTGCAAACGGGCAAAAATCATCCCGGTCTCTGCTGGACCGTCTTCTGAATCTGTCTGGCCTGTCGTGGTTTCTTGTCGCCGCGCTCGGTCAGTGGATATTTGTCTACTATGTCGCCGCCTTCTATCTGCCATTTCTTACGGGGGGCGGATTAGCCAGTTCAGATCAGGCTGACCTGCCAGACGGTTTCATCGCGGGCGACATGCTGCACAATCTCGCGTTAGCCGCCCATGTGCTGATCGCGATTGTCATCATTGGCGGCGGCCCGCTTCAGTTGATCCCGCAAATCCGTAATCGCTTCCCGCGCTTTCACAGAGTGCTGGGACGTACCTACATGATTACGGCAGTCCTCACGAGCCTGGCGGGGCTGTATATGGTCTGGACCCACGGTGTGCCAGGGGGGCCTTTGGCGCCATTCGCGATCAGCCTTGACGCGGTATTGATTATCATCTTTGCCGCGATTGCTGTGCGCCACGCGATGCGCCGCCAGATCGATCAGCATCGCCGCTGGGCCATGCGCTTGTTCATGGTGGTGAGTGCTGTCTGGTTCTTCCGCATAGGCATGATGTTCTGGTTCATGACAACAGGAGGCATTGGCATCAATACGGAAACCTTCACCGGTCCTTTCATCACCTTCCTGTATTTCGGGCAAATGCTCGTGCCGCTCTTATTTCTCGAGATCTATTTTCGAGCGCAAGATAGTAACAGTATGATCGGGAAATCTGTGGCTACACTCTTGGTTTTCACTGCAACGGGGGCCACAGCCTTTGGCAGCTTTGCCGCAACAATGGGCATGTGGCTGCCCAGATTATGAGAATCTACACAGCGTAATCTGACATGCGTGAACTGGCAGAATAGGCGGAGATATGGAATCTAAAACAAAAGCCTTCTTCACATGTCCTGTGTCTAATTTGACGCATCCTTCGGCCAAAGATAATGATATCAGGCGCAGAAGGGAGCAGCGTGAAAGATGAACAAATCAGTTTCACACGAAGAAAACCTGCGACGCATTTCAAAGCTCTCGAAAATAATGAAATGGATATCGCGCATTCTGGCTATTGTATTGCCAGTATTGGTCAGCCTGCCATGGCTTTTTGGCGATCAGACCACGATTGCCTACCACACCCGTCTGGACAGCGATATGCTTGACCTGAACTGGCTGGACAGGTTTTGGGGCGTCACCCTGGTCATCGGAACAACATTGATTGCGAGTTTCGGTCTTTTTGTGTTGGCCAGATTATTCTACCGTTTCCAGAACGGAGACTTTTTCGAGGTTGCGACAGTCACCCATCTGAAATTGTTTGGTCAGGCCATCTTCCTGTTCGGCATTGCCAAAACACTGGCTGCCACCGCCATGTTACCAATTCTGACAGACGGAAAATTCTTCGTGATTGCAATAAACCTGTCTGATCTGATGATTATGCTTATTGGCGGCGCTTTCTGGATTGCCTCATGGGTGATGCTGGTTGGCAAGCATCTGTCTGATGAAATGGCAGATGTAATTTGAGTTGATCAATTTTTAATTGACTTTGTTTTATTTTTGTTCTATGTTCGTTGTGCTGTCACGAATATGACGGCATGTCGCGATGCGGTTGCTTTATCAGTGGCCAGTTGCGGCGGCTCTTTGACATTTGGGATGAGGATTTGTTTGTACGATTACCTGCGCTGCTCAACAGCGGCGAGGCGGATTGACAGCAACCAGGGTGAGATATGCTGATCTTTCGCAGGCCAGAGAGATCGAGAAGCCAGACATGCACCTGTCACATGGTGGGCACCTCCCGAAGGAAGAGAGGGCGTGAACAAAAAGTCAAAACGTAGCAGATCGTGCTATGCAGGCGTTGCATCCAGCCGGTCAGCTTGCGGATGACTTCTGACCTTCTGTCAGCTTCTTCTTGGCCATACTGGTCAGGAGCACATAGTCGACCTTGCCGGAACCGAGAGTCGGGATATCGTCTACACTGAGGATTTTACGCGGCACAGCCAGTTCGGGCACACCGTGTGACTGCGCCCAGGAAAGCAGGAGAGAGCGATCCGGATCCTGACATTCTGTCATCAGGATGATCTGTTCACCTTTTTTCGGATCCGGCAGGATAACCGCCGCATGCAGGAAGTCCGGCCAGACGACGGAGGCGCAGTTCTCCACTACAGCCAGCGAAACCATTTCGCCGCCCAGCTTGGCAAAGCGTTTCACCCGCCCGCGGATAGACATATAGCCACCCCCGTCAATATGAACGATATCGCCGCTGTCATGCCAGCCATCATCCAGTGGCACGATAACACCGGGATTATCTGGCTTGAGATATCCCTTCATCACATTCGGACCACGCAAGAATAAACGGCCACCACTTGTAAGGCCATCCACCGGCTCCAGGCGGGTTTCGATACCTGGTAGCAATTTACCGACCGTACCGGGACGAATATCACCAGGCTGGTTTGCTGCGACCACTGGTGCCGCCTCGGTCATGCCATAGCCTTCCAGCACGTTGAAGCCGAAGCGTGAGCGCGCAAGGGCGCGTGTTTCATCTTTCACATGCTCCGCCCCACAAACGGCATAGCGCAGGGAAGACAATGCCCCCTCCCGAGCGGATTTAAGGTAACGATGCAGGAACGTGTCTGTGGCGAAAATAATGGTAGCGCCGGTTTTATGGATCACTTCCGGTACAATCTTCACATGCAACGGAGACGGATATGGAACCAGTTTCTTCCCGTCAAGGAGCGGGAACAAAGCCCCCGCCGTCAGACCGTAAGAGTGGAAGATCGGGAGCGGATTGAAAATAATATCATTCGGCTCCAGCTCAACATGCTCCTTGATCTGCTCAACATTCGCAACCAGGTTTTGCTGGCTGAGCACCACCCCCTTAGGCTCACCCTCCGTGCCCGATGTAAACAACACAACACCCGGCTGCTCGGGATCCAAAGGACGCCGCACAAGCGCTGGGAAAATTGGCCCGACAACAGCGCATAATTTATCAACTGTTGTAAGATTTTCGCGCAAGTCTTCAAGGTAGATAATCTCTGCCTTGGTTTTCAGTTCCTCAACAAGGTCCTGCAGCTCCGCAAGTTCAATAAATTTATGCGCCGTAATGATCGTTTTGATCTTGCCGGTTCGCATGGCGGAAAAAAGATTTTTCGTGCCGGCACTAAAATTCAGCATTGCTGGTACCCGGCCGTAAACCTGACAGGCAAGGAAAGCGATTACACCGCCTGCGCTTGTCGGCATCAGCACACCAACATTTTCACCTTTGGCAGTATGCCGACGGAAAGCACTGCCGAGAGCAAAAACACCTTGTAATAATTTCTCATAGGTGACCGTGTTGCCGTCAGCTTCCTCAATGGCAACTGTGTTCTTGTTTACCCGACTGCGCGTCTTGAGCAGCCGCGCCAAAACGGTCGTGCGCGACTTTGCGCGAATCTTGCGCTGCGTCTTTCGGGCTTCCTGCGCCCGACGCTCCTGTGCTGCCTCCTCTTCCCGGCGCTCGGCTGTCTCGGCAAGGCCGGTTTTATCCTGAGCGACTGGCGCCGCTTCCGGCTTGAGTTTCGCAGTGCTCTGCGGATCTGCAAGGTCAACTTCTGTCTGGTTCGTTTCTTCGGTCATTTTATTGTTTCTATGATTTTTCAACAGGTTACCCTGCAAAACTTATATCTGTCGAGATGAGTCTCAAGGCCTGAACAGAGAATATGATGCTGTTAACCATTCGCCAATAAACTTTATGCAACGGAAGACCTGGCAGGATGCATGATGAGACATCGTAAGAAAAATGGGATGAGCCGCCTGACATGGGCATGGATCGGCCTTGCCGCCGTTGCTGGCGGCATCCTGTTGACGGTGCAGATATTCGGGACGCGCCTTTCGCAACCGGAAACGACAATCATTACCCTGGATGGTGAGCCTGAAACCTACGCCAGGGCGCTCCCCGGACAAGATGGCATTAACCCGCCAGAGGTGACAGCAGCGCCTGCGACTGTCGCACAAGCAGTTTTAAGCAGAGCGGATGAAGTAACACAGCTGCCACAGATACAGCGTGCAGCTGCCTCCCCTTCTCCGGCAAGCCCACCAGCTCGTAATATTGAGACGCCGGAAGATGCCGTGGCGCTTGAAGGCGACAGCGCCACTGTCATTCGACTGGCGGACCTGCCAGACAGCTCAACCGCCAGAACAGTTCAGATCGCCAAGCCAGTCACCGCCGCCCCCAAAGGCACAGCACCACCAAACCCCGACCCTGCTCTTAGCATCGCAGGCGCCAACGGCTCGTTCCCGGCAATCGCAGCGGACGGGCGCACGTCAGCTCGATATTATCGACGCACATTTGAAGATCCCGAACAACGCCCGCGTATCTCCCTGATAGTTGCCGGCCTTGGCCTCTCAACCGGTCTTACATCCCAGGCAATCAACGATCTGCCGCCGGAAGTAACATTGGCTTTTGCTCCTTATGCCAAAGACCTGCCACAATGGTCCCGCCAAGCCCGCTCAGCTGGTCATGAACTCATGCTGGAAATTCCCATGGAAGCGACAGGCGTACCGATTGATGCTCTTGGCCCTGCAGCGCTTCTGACCAGTCGTAGCGCGGATGAAAACCGGCAACGGCTTGACTGGACCCTCTCTCGCTTTCAGGGATACTTCGCTGTGACGAATTATCTCGGTGGATCTTTTACAACTGATCGGAACGCGATTGGCCCCGTCTTCACGGCATTATCCCAAGCAGGACTAGCGATCATCGGTGATAATGAAGCTGATGTAAGTACACTTTCTGCCAGCGGTCTGCCCCGCGCTCAAACTGACTTTCTGTTCAGTGCCCTTGGCACTACAGCTGAAATTGATTTCCAGATTATTGAAGCCAAGGCACAGGAAACAGGCTCAGCCCTGGTCAAGATCTATGCAACGCCACAATCACTCGCACAGATCAGCCTGTGGGCAAAGACCTTGCAGGAACAAGGTATCGTACTTGCTCCCGCCTCAACGATGCTGCAATAGCAGGTCTTATGAAGCAACCTGACTATCTTGATAAGTTTCGACCCAATGTTGGGGTATGCCTGTTCAACAAGCACGGCCAAGTCTGGCTTGGGCATCGTATTGATACAGACAGCACCTACGCGTGGCAGATGCCGCAAGGCGGGATGGATGCTGGTGAAGCAGCACAAGATGCCGCCTTTCGCGAACTGTACGAGGAAACCGGCATCAGGTCCGCACATCTGCTCACCAGTACACCAGGCTGGCTGGTCTATGAGTTCCCAGAGAATTATCGCAACCGCAAGAAAAAGAAATGGCTAGGGCAACGGCAAAAGTGGTTCGCCATGCTGTTTCATGGCGACGATAGCGAGGTCGATCTGACTGCACATGAAGAACAGGAATTCTCTGAGTGGCGCTGGGGAGAGCTTGCAGACGTCCCGGAGCTGATCATTCCATTCAAGGCTGGTGTATACGCAGAGCTGGTTGAAGCCTTTCAACCGTTATCCGACTGGCTCAAAGAAAACTACGCTAATCAAGTCGAAACCTAGAGCCGGCCCAATACTTCAATAGCTCTTTGGGCTGCAAGATTTTCTTCAGGTGTTTGCGCGGCCTGCAGATCATTATTGGCAGCATTTTTCTGCTCGCCCAGAAGATCTCCTTTCAGGTCTTCCACAAGGATAGCCTGTTCTGCCAATACAGTAAGCCCTTCAGGCGTTACGTCAGCAAATCCGCCGCGCACAAAAATACGATCTTCTGAAGTACCGTCTTTCACCACAACAATGCCAGGTAACATCGTGGACATCATAGGCGCGTGCTTTGCAAACACTTCAAAATCGCCGTCTGCACCAGGAACAACAACCTGATCAACGTCCCGCGCAACCAGCTCGCGCTCCGGACTGACAAGACTGAATTTCAATTTCTCTGCCATGGCTTTAATCCTCGGTATTCACAGCGCTACCAGAAAGCAGCGTAAATTTGAGTGCGTATGTCTGCCGGGCATCATTACCGACAAACGCGATGTGCTCTGGAGCATTTGCTCCATATTTGTCGCTGAAATCGGCGATCTCAACCTCAGCAAGATATTTGAGCTCGCTATAACTGCCTCTGACAGCGATGACGGAACATTCTGACTCTAGATCGTTAATCGCAACCAAAACTGGTGCGGATGTGAAGATCGCGTTGAAAAAGACTTCGTTAGGGCTCGTCCGATACTGCTCGCCGGCACTGTCAAACTTTCTAAAACCGCGCATTTCAGCGAGCGCCGCATGAGAGATGTTACGTTCAAGTGAACTAAAACAGATATCCCGAACAGCAGTAACGAAAACTTCTTGAGGCGGAATAGTTGGTAGTGCAGGTGCGGTACTGCGGGCTACGAAACCACCCCCACCGCAGGCAGCAAGCATGGCGGCAGCCATGATCGTACAAAGGGTCTGCCGCCACAATTTCATCAGGCGGCCTCTGCTGCCATTTTCTCAGCTTTCTTAATGGCTTCATCAATTGAACCAACCATGTAGAAAGCACCTTCTGGCATGTGGTCATACTCGCCAGCAACAAGACCTTTGAAGCCACGGATTGTATCTTCCAGTGGCACCTGAACACCAGGCGAACCAGTGAAGACTTCAGCCACGTCAAATGGCTGTGACAGGAAGCGTTCAACCTTCCGCGCACGGGCAACAACCAGCTTGTCTTCTTCTGACAGTTCATCCATCCCGAGAATAGCGATGATGTCCTGCAGTGACTTATAACGCTGCAAAATACCCTGAACATCACGGGCAACCTGATAGTGCTCTTCACCGATGACGCGCGGGTCGAGAATACGTGATGTTGAATCAAGCGGATCCACAGCAGGATAGATACCTTTTTCAGCAATCGCCCTGTTCAAAACGGTTGTCGCATCAAGGTGCGCAAACGATGTCGCCGGCGCCGGATCGGTCAAATCGTCCGCAGGCACGTAAACAGCCTGAACAGAGGTAATAGAGCCTTTTGTCGTTGTTGTAATACGTTCCTGCAAGCCACCCATATCTGTTGCAAGCGTAGGCTGATATCCCACAGCGGAGGGAATACGCCCCAGAAGCGCAGACACCTCAGAACCGGCTTGCGTGAAGCGGAAGATATTATCAACAAAGAACAGAACGTCCTGACCCTGGTCGCGGAAATGCTCCGCAACTGTAAGGCCGGTGAGTGCCACACGAGCACGCGCTCCAGGAGGCTCATTCATCTGACCGTAAACCAGAGCAGCTTTTGAGCCCTCAGGTGAACCACCATTTGCCTTGGGGTCCTTGTTCACGTTGGATTCGATCATTTCCCAGTAAAGGTCATTACCTTCACGAGTACGCTCACCAACACCGGCAAACACGGAGTACCCACCGTGTGTTTTCGCGATGTTGTTGATCAGCTCCATGATGAGAACGGTTTTACCAACACCGGCACCACCGAACAGGCCAATTTTACCACCTTTAGCATACGGACAAAGAAGATCTACAACCTTGATGCCCGTGACAAGTACCTCTGATTCAGTGGATTGCTCTACAAACTCAGGGGCAAGTTGGTGAATTTCACGCTTTGTATCGTGAGCAATCGGGCCAGCTTCATCTACTGGTTCACCGATAACATTCATGATCCGACCCAACGTACCGTCACCAACAGGTACGGAGATGGCAGCACCTGTGTCTGTAACTGACTGGCCGCGCACCAGACCCTCTGTCGAGTCCATCGCGATTGTGCGCACTGTGTTTTCACCAAGATGCTGCGCGACCTCCAACACCAGGCGATTGCCTTTGTTATCAGCCTCAAGAGCATTCAGGATTGCCGGCAGGTGGTCGTCGAATTCTACGTCCACGACAGCGCCGATCACCTGGGCGATACGTCCTTGTTGTCCACTCATTCTTTCTCTTCCTTACATTTCGTGGCTGCCAGAGCAGCCGCTCAAATTCTTATACACTCTCTGCGCCAGCGATGATTTCGATCAGCTCGGTCGTAATCTTCGCTTGGCGGGCCCGGTTGAACTGCAAAGTCAGATCATCAATCATGTCACCGGCATTTCGCGTCGCGTTATCCATTGCAGTCATAGATGCGGCCTGCTCTGAAGCAGCATTTTCCAAAAGCGCCCGGAACATCTGTACCGCCACATAACGTGGCAACAATGTTTTGAGAATTTCTTCTTCGTCAGGCTCATACTCATAGATGGCGCCAGCAAGGTCAGGCAATTCGGCATTTTCCGGTGCCTTGGCTGGAATAACCTGAATTTCGGTCGGCACCTGCGTCAGCACGTTTTTGAATTTGCCAAAGAACAGATGCGCGATATCAAACTCACCAGCTTCAAACCGCGCGAGTACGTCGTCTGCAATTTCCTTGGCGTTGGCGAAACCGACTTTCTTGACCTCAGAAAGCTCAACCGTCTTGATAATGAGTTCACCGTAGAGACGCTTTAACTGGTCACGACCTTTCTTGCCGATACAGATGATCTTTACTTCCTTGCCTTCGCCTTGCAGGCGAACAATTGCCTCGCGCGCCTTACGCACGATATTGGTGTTGAAGGCACCACATAGACCGCGATCAGCAGTCGCAACGATCAGCAGATTTACTTTATCAGAACCAGTACCGGCCAGCAATTTAGGCGCGTTGGAGAGATCCCCCACGCCGGAAGCAAGATTGGCCAGTACAGCTTCCATACGCTCAGCGTAAGGACGCGCCATGGTCGCAGCTTCTTCTGCTTTGCGCAGTTTTGCCGCGGCAACCATTTGCTTGGCCTTGGTGATCTTCTGCGTCGATTTGACCGACCGGATTCGGAGTTTCAGTTCGTTTAGGTTCGCCATTTGGCTTCCTTACGCAAAGTTCTTCGTGAAGTTGGTCAGGATGTCTTTCAGCTTGGCTTCGGACTCATCTGACATTTTCTTCTCATCACGGATAGCTTTTAGGAGGTCTGCATGCTCACCGTGAACGTGACGCAAGAACTCTTCTTCAAAACGGCCCACCTGGTTAACAGCAATGCCGTCAAGGAAACCTGCTGTACCTGCATAAATGACCACAACCTGCTCTTCCATTTGTAGAGGAGAGTATTGTGGCTGCTTCAACAGCTCAGTCAGACGTGCACCACGGTTCAATGTCGCTTGCGTTGCCGCATCAAGGTCAGAACCAAACTGCGCAAAAGCCGCAAGTTCGCGATACTGTGCAAGCTCACCCTTAATCTTACCTGCAACCTGCTTCATAGCTTTGGTCTGGGCAGAAGAGCCCACACGAGAAACGGACAGACCCACATTCACCGCAGGGCGAATACCCTGGTAGAACAAGTCAGTTTCCAGGAAGATCTGGCCATCTGTAATAGAGATCACGTTTGTCGGAATATAGGCCGACACATCGTTCGCCTGCGTCTCAATGATCGGCAGGGCTGTGAGTGACCCAAGACCGTTATCCTCGTTCAGTTTCGCCGCACGTTCCAGCAAACGTGAGTGAAGGTAGAATACGTCACCCGGGTATGCTTCACGCCCTGGTGGACGACGTAGCAACAGGGACATCTGACGGTAAGACACAGCCTGCTTTGAGAGATCATCATATATGATCAGGGCATGCATGCCATTATCACGAAAATACTCGCCCATCGCACAACCGGCGAATGGTGCGAGGAACTGCAGCGGAGCAGGCTCAGAAGCTGTAGCCGCCACAACAATAGAGTATTCCAGGGCACCATTATCTTCCAGCGTCTTAACAATCTGCGCCACAGTGGAACGCTTCTGTCCAACCGCGACATAGACACAGAACAGCTTACCGGAATCATCCGTCGCAGCGTTATTAACATCCTTCTGGTTCAGAATTGTGTCGACACAAATCGCCGTCTTACCAGTTTGGCGGTCACCAATAACAAGCTCACGCTGGCCACGACCAACCGGGATCATGCCATCAATAGCCTTGATGCCTGTCTGAACTGGCTCATGTACAGATTTCCGCGGCAGGATGCCCGGCGCCTTCACGTCAACCAGACGACGCTCAGCTGCTTCAATCGGCCCCTTGCCATCAATCGGGTTACCGAGAGGGTCAACAACGCGGCCCAGCAAACCCTTGCCAACCGGTACTTCCACGATGCTTTCGGTTCGCTTGACGGTATCGCCTTCCTTAATGTCACGGTCTTCACCGAAGATCACGACACCAACATTGTCGCTTTCCAGGTTCAAGGCCATGCCCTTAACGCCATTGGCGAACTCAACCATTTCACCGGCCTGAACATTATCGAGGCCATAAACACGGGCAATACCGTCACCGACGGAAAGCACCTGACCAATTTCGGAAACCTGCGCATCCTGATCAAAGTTCTTGATCTGCTGCTTCAGGATCGAGGAGATTTCTGCTGCTGCGAGTTCCATTTGTATCTACGCCTCTTTCATGGACATTTTAAGTTGTGTGAGTTTGGTGCGCAGGGAGGTGTCCACCATCCGCGACCCGACCTTGACGATGAGCCCGCCGAGCAGGCTTTCATCCGTTCTGGTTTCAAGATTAACCGCCTTGCCGACGCTAGCTTCTATTTCAGCACGCAGACGTTTCACCTGATCTTCCGTCAGG
Source organism: Aquisalinus sp. (assembly GCA_022763145.1). GTDB lineage: Bacteria > Pseudomonadota > Alphaproteobacteria > Caulobacterales > Parvularculaceae > Aquisalinus. Next base: position 15,367 of record JALEGM010000184.1, read on the forward strand.
GGCACAGCGGTCACGGCTTCCGCACTAACTTCGCCGCGTGCATCGGCAGCAAGCTTACGGAATGCGTTGATCATTGCCGGTAATGCGAAGAGGCGGCCATTATGCGCCATCAACCCTGCAACATTCCGGATAAACTGATGGGCATTGCCAGCTTCAAGAACACTTACAATAGCTTTTTGCTGGTCTTCTCGCGCGAAAAGCGGGTTCGTAATCAGATTTCGCAATTCTTCTGACTGATCAATGGAAGCAGAGAGATCAACAAGATCTTTCTCTACTGCATCAAGGGCTTTTTCATCAGCAGCCAGATCGAACAGGGCTGCTGCATACCGCCCGCCTATCTCAGCTCCGGCTGAACTTGTCTTGCCTGCCATAGTTTGTTTCGTCCAATCGCGGCCCGGCTGGCCGCATCGTCATTCATTTAGTGTTAATGTGCACCAGAAAAAAGCGCACCGGGCAAATTTAGTGTTTTGTTTTCAAGATAGCCAAATAGCCACAACCCATTGAAACATAACACCTTTCAAAAACGCGGCCTTGCCGATCAGCAACGCCGCGCCTCAATTTCCGGCGGGGTCTAGCACGGGTTATTACGGGGGGCAACTACCCTTTGCTGCACTGCGATGGAATGTCTTCATCTCATTGGTTTGCGCGAGAAAACACACGGGGATCTCTGACCAACATTAACTTTTGGCTGTGCTAGACGCTTGCAGCTTGTCACATTTCTTCCGTCACGATAGCGTATGAAATAATTGGGGCGTTATAATTTCGAGGGGTTGGCGGGATGCTTGAGATTTCCGGACTGACGAAGACCTATGGCAACGGCGTGCGGGCTTTGGATGGGGTTAATATTTCAATTCCAAAAGGTATGTATGGCCTGCTTGGACCAAATGGGGCGGGCAAGTCCTCACTCATGCGAACCATTGCCACTCTACAAAAGCCGGATGGGGGAGTAATTACGTTCGATGGGATGAACGTACTTCAAAACCCGGAAGACCTGCGCCAAAAACTTGGCTACCTGCCACAGGACTTTGGCGTTTACCCGCGCATTTCCGCGATGGCGCTTCTAGATCACCTTGCGGCATTGAAGGGCATTACCAACGCCAGGCAACGCAAAGAACTGGTGCTGGAACTGCTGCGCCAGACCAATCTGTATGATGTTCGCAAGAAAGCACCTTCCAGCTATTCTGGCGGAATGCGCCAAAGGTTTGGCATCGCCCAGGCGCTGATCGGCGATCCCAAATTGATTATCGTTGACGAGCCGACAGCGGGCCTCGACCCCGAAGAGCGCAACCGCTTCCACAATCTGTTGTCCGAAATTGGCGAAAATGTCGTTGTTATTCTTTCAACCCATATCGTGGAAGATGTGGCCGACCTTTGTCAGCGCATGGCAATCATGAACAAGGGCCGGATCATGATCGAGGGGACACCAGCAGAATGGGTTGCTGATGTTGATGGAAACATCTGGCGCAAGGTCATCAAAAAGGCTGACTTACCCTCTTATCAAGACCGTTACGCTGTAATCTCGACACGGCTGATGTCGGGCAACACCGTGATCCATATCTTCTCGGAAGGTGATCCCGGTGATGGCTTTGAGCAGGTTCCTGCAACTCTGGAAGATGTCTATTTCGCCATTATACGCGGCGCGATTGAACCTGTTGCACCAACGGGGCGCTAAGGCGGGAGGCATACCATGTTTGGATCTATTCTCCGCTTTGAGCTTGGCTACCAGTTGCGCGGTCCGGTTTTTATCGCAATTTTTCTGATCTTCGGCCTGCTGACATTTGGTGGGGTAACCCTCGACAATGTCTCCGTTGGCGGCACGGGGGCTGTGAATGTTAACTCGCCCTATGCCGCCTCGCTCAACATGCTGATCTGGAGTTTGTTCGGGATGATAATCCCAACAGCATTTTTATCATCCGGCATTCTGCGCGACAAAGGTTTTGTTACGGAAGAGATGTTTGGCGCAACGCCCGTTAATCGACGCACCTTCATGCTAGCGCGGTTCACAGGTGGCTACCTTGTGACGATGCTTGCTTTTGCAGCTGTCCCGATTTTCTTCCTCTTGGGGTCGGTAATGCCGTGGCTAGATCCGGAATCGGTCGGCCCGTTTAATCCGGGGCAAGTATTTTATGTCTTCGCCCTGTTTGGCATTCCGAACATGCTGATTGTTGGGATGATCCTGTTCTCGGTTGCCAACTTCACACGTTCAACGATTGCGACCTATGTGGCGCTTGTCGGTGTGTTGATCGTTTATTTTATCGGCAACGCATTGGTAAATGATCCGGAACTGGCGCGCCTGATGGCTTTGCTTGATCCACTCGGACTGCAGGCATTTGGCGAGGTCACGCGTTACTGGACCGCTTTTGAACGCAATACCCAAGTACCACCTCTTGAAGGCATTATGCTCGAAAATCGCCTTCTTTGGGTGAGTGTTGGCCTCGCACTGCTACTTCTCAATGTTTTTGTGTTCCCGAGTGGATTTTCCGGCTCGCTTATCAAACGCAAAAGCAAGACGGGTACAGCGGAGGAGCCGTTCATCCCAACTGCCGTGCAGCTACCAACTTTAACACCTGCTTTCACAGGTAGCACCTCACGCTACCAATTCTGGCGGCGGACACGTTTTGAAACTATGGGCGTAGTACGGAATATCGCCTTCTGGGTTTTGCTGGCACTTGGCATTTTCAACTCACTCGGTGGCTTGATGAACCTCAGCGCCATTTACGGCACGCCGTCATATCCCATCACGCGCATCATGGTCGATGTCCTGCTGGGCACATTTTCGATCGTCCCTCTCATCATCGCAATTTATTATGCGGCGGAGCTTGTCTGGCGTGAGCGCTCAGTCAAGTTTTCAGAGATCATTGATGCAACACCGGCACCAAATTGGGTCTTCGTACTGTCCAAGTTTCTAGCCATGGTTCTGGTGCTCGCAGCTCTTGTCATTACCAGTATGCTGACGGCCATTCTGGTTCAGCTCAGTATGGGGTATGACAATCTGGAACTTGGTCAGTATGCCCTGCGTCTAGGCGTTGACTTCATGGCTGGCTTCACCATTCTGGCTGTGATCGCCATATTTGCACAGGTTTTCTTCAATAATCGCTGGGCCGGCATGATCGCGATGCTGGTTTACTTGATCGGCACACTGGTGCTGTTCAATCTTGGTTTTGAAGACGGCCTCTTCATTCCCGGCTCTATTCCCGGTGCAC
>JALEGM010000185.1 GCA_022763145.1 Aquisalinus sp.
AAAAATGACAGGCTTGTTGACATTGATCATCTCCATGATCTTGCCATCAAGCTCCTGTTTCGTTTTGGCCCGGAAGCCAACCCCGCCATAGGCTTCAGCCAGTTTCACAAAATCCGGCAGACTGGCGGAATAAGAATGTGAATAGCGCCCACCATGTAACAGTTCCTGCCACTGACGCACCATGCCAAGGTACTCATTATTCAGAATAAATATCTTTACAGGGAGATTATGCTGAACCGCCGCCGATATTTCCTGCATGGTCATCTGCACAGACGCATCACCAGCAATATCAATCACCAGCGCATCCGGGTATGCTGCCTGAACGCCGAGTGTCGCAGGCAAGCCATATCCCATTGTGCCTAAGCCACCGGATGTCATCCAGCGATTGGGTTCCATGAAATGAAAGTGCTGCGCCGCCCACATCTGATGCTGACCAACCTCAGTGGTGATATAGACATCGCGATCTTTGGTCAGCTCGTAGAGTCGCTCTATCGCATATTGCGGCTGTATTTCATCACCAGACTTGTCGTAGGCGAATGAATTACGGGCGCGCCATGCCTTGATGCTTTCCCACCAGCCTGAGAGGCGTTCACGATCAGCCGATGCTGCCTGATCTCGCCGCTGCCACTCTGTCAGCAGCGCCTTCAAAATTTCTCCGGCATCACCGATTATACCAAGATCAACTGGTACGTTCTTGTTGATAGAAGACGGATCAATGTCGATATGGATCTTACGGGAGCCCGGCGAAAATGCATCAAGTCGGCCCGTCACCCGGTCATCGAAACGCGCACCGACGGCAATCATCAAATCGCATCCATGCATGGCGTTATTTGCTTCAAAGCTGCCATGCATCCCGAGCATCCCGAGCCAATGGGGATCTCCCGCCGGATAGGCACCAAGGCCCATCAAAGTCGATGTGACAGGTGCACCAGTAGCCTGAACAAGGGATCGCAAATCCTGAGAGGCCTGCGGGCCTGCGTTAATGACTCCGCCGCCAGTATAAAACACCGGCCTTTGCGCATGACGTAACATTTCAACCGCTTGCTGAATATCCCGACTGGCTGGTTCGGGAACTACTATGCAGTTGCGCGTTCTAGCATCTGAACGCGTAACATAATCTGCTTTCTCGAATTGAACGTCTTTTGGAATATCCATCAGCACCGGACCAGGACGGCCATTGCGGGCCACATGAAACGCCTCATGGGTAAGCCGTGGCAAGCTCTCGGCACTGGTTACAAGGTAATTATGCTTCGTACACGCCCGGGTAATGCCGATTGTATCGCATTCCTGGAAGGCATCTGTGCCAATCAGCGGGCGGGCAACCTGACCGGTGATGCAGACCAACGGGATCGAGTCGAGCAAGGCATCCGCAAGGCCGGTCACCGCGTTGGTTGCACCAGGACCGGAGGTCACGAGCACGACGCCAACTTTACCCGTGGATCTCGCATAGCCCTCGGCTGCGTGCACCGCGCCCTGCTCGTGGCGCATCAGGATATGCTGGATCGTATTACGCGAGTAAAGCGCATCATAGATCGGCAGCACGGCCCCGCCAGGGTACCCGAAAATGACCTCGACGCCCTGCTCCTCCAGCGCATCCAGCAGCAACTCTGCTCCTGGTTTGGTAATCAGTGTGGCGTCATCAGTTTTGGCTTTGGTTTCGATACTCATGACAATCAGTCTTTCTCGATAGTCTCGGTGGAAATAGTGACAGCCCCTTTCGAGGCGGAGGAGACGAGCGCAGCATATTTATCGAACGCGCCCCCCATGCGGTTAATCGGTTTGGGGACATGATTGTCGCGGCGTACCTGCCAGTCGATGTCAGCATCAATACGCCGTGCCTCGGCATCAATACGGATGGTGTCACCATCTTCGATCAGCGCAAGTGGACCACCGGCAGCAGCTTCTGGCGCAACATGGCCAATCACGAAACCATGAGAGGCACCTGAAAAGCGACCATCTGTGATAAGAGCAACTTTTCCAGCCAGGCCCTGCCCGGCAACTGCAGCAGTCACCGCGAGCATCTCACGCATGCCAGGGCCGCCTTTCGGTCCCTCATGACGGATGATGACAACATCACCTTCAACGATCTCCCTACCAGACACGGCTTTGAAGGCAGCTTCTTCTCCATCAAACACACGGGCGCGACCTGTGAATGACCCGTCGCTGTAACCGGCTGTTTTCAGGACAGAGCCTTCCGGTGCGAGATCACCGTAAAGGATGCGAAGACCGCCAGTTTCCTTCACCGGCGCATTTACGGGGTGAACAACTCTCTGGCCTGCTGTTTCTTCAGCCTCAGCGAATTCTTCGAACATGGTGCGGCCACTGACTGTTGGTGAGTCTGCAACCTTCTGCCCTTCCATCAAACTCTTGCCGAAAAGTCTCACGCCGCCTGCTCCGTGAAGGTCACGGGCGAGAAACTGACCACCCGGTTTCAGGTCGGTAATAACCGGCGTGTTGCGCGATAATTCATCAAACTCATCAATCGAAAAACTGATGCCGGCTTCAGCCGCGATTGCGGGCAGGTGGAGCACCGCATTCGTGGAACCACCGCTCGCAACAACGGCTGTCGCGGCATTACGCAAGGAAGTCTCAGTGATGAAGTGGCGCGCTGTTGTGCCCTCATGCGCCAATTTTGCAACCAGTTCACCACAACGCTTAGCCTCTGCCGGTTTTGCATCATGAGTTGCTGGCGGATCACCTGCACCCATCGGCGCCAGACCCAGAAACGCCATGGCCATCGCCATGGTATTGGCTGTGAACTGACCACCGCATGCGCCAGCGCCAGGACAGGCGTGACGTTCAATCTCATCCAGTTCGTCATCGGACATATCGCCCTTGGCATGACTACCGACAGCTTCAAACACATCCTGGATGGACAAGTCCCGTCCTTTGCAGTGGCCAGGCATAATGGTGCCGCCATAGAAGATAACGCCGGGTATATCCATGCGGGCCAGTGCCATCGCAGCAGCGGGGATTGTCTTGTCGCAGCCAACCAGAATAATCGCTGCATCAAGGGAATGTCCGCGTACGGCCAGCTCGATAGAGTCCGTGATGACTTCCCGAGAGATCAGAGAAGCACGCATCCCCTCGCCGCCCATGGTGATGCCATCAGAGACAACGATGGTGTTAAAGTCGACAGGCGTTGCGCCACCAGCGCGAATACCTTCACGGATCGGCTCTGCCAGATCAGCCAGATGCATATTGCACGGCGTGACTGTTGACCAGGTGTTGACCACGGCAATCATCGGCTGTGCGAAATCCTGATCGGTAAAACCTGCACCACGCAGCATGGCGCGGGCTGGCGCTTTAGCGGGGCCTTTGGTGATCGCGTCTGATCTTTTTGGTTTCTGATCCATAATCTGTTCCTGGTTGACTGCACCTTACAAACAAAAAACCCGCTTCCTTTCGGTCGCGGGGGCTTTTGGTTCGTGCTGCTTACTGCTTAGTTTGCACGCTCCCTGGCCGCCCCCGACACAGGGCTAATCACGAGGACCACTAGTAGGAGTAGAGCAGCAAAAAGAGCAACGCTGCTGCTTTGCGCGAGAAGGTTCATGTCGGTACTGAGCAAAGATGTCATCATCTGACTCTGGTCCTCTTAAAGAGCTGAATTAACTCTTGATCCTTTCTATACGTGAAGGAAGGCTTAACGAAAAGCAAAAAATGCTAAATATCTGCACTAGATGCGCATGATTGAGCGGGAAATCCGAAATTGAGCATTTTCTGCCAAGCGAGCCTCATCACCAAGCTATGGCCGGATCTGTCCATTGCCTCGAACGACCGTTTTATAAGTCGTCAACTCTTCCAATCCCACCGGACCTCTTGCGTGGAGGCGGCCCGTGGCAATACCGATTTCAGCGCCCATGCCGAATTCTCCCCCATCTGCGAACTGGGTAGACGCATTATGCAGAACAATGGCGCTGTCGACACCATCCAGAAATTTTTGAGCTGTCTCAATATTTTCCGTGACGATGCTTTCTGTGTGGCCAGATGAGAACTGGCGGATATGAGATATAGCACCGACAACGCCTTCTACTGCCGCAATGGACAGGACGGGTTCAAGATATTCCGTATGCCAGTCCAACTCGATGGCATGGGCAATTGCCGTATCAACTTCTGTTACGGCATGGTCACCGCGCAGTTCGCAGCCAGCATCCCGTAGAGCTGCAGCAACTGGCGGCAGCAGTTCACCCAATCGCTCCCGATCAATGAGGAGAGTTTCCGCTGCGCCGCAAACGCCGGTGCGGCGCATCTTGGAATTAAGAGCGATATTAACCGCTTTCTCAATATCCGCTTCCCTGTCGAGATAAACATGACAGATGCCATCCAGATGACTGAGCACCGGCACCCGCGCCTCTGCCTGTACTCGGGCGACCAGGGATTTGCCACCGCGAGGAATAACCAGATCAATTTTATTATCCAGGCCGCCGAGGAGTAATCCGACAGCATCACGATCCGCCGTTTCGACAATCTGGGCGGCATAAGCTGTCACACCTGCGGCGATCAATCCTTCGCAAAAGCACTTATGGAGTATTTTTGCGGTTTCGATACATTCCGACCCACCGCGCAGGATTGCCGCATTGCCAGCCTTGATCGCTAGCGCGGCGGCATCCACCGTCACGTTCGGACGGCTTTCATAGATCACGGCGATCACCCCGATTGGCGTACTGACCCGCTGGAATTTAAGACCGTTCTGCACGGACCATTCCCGGATGACCTGCCCCACAGGGTCCGGCAAGTCAGCGATTTTTTTCAGACTATCGCAAATATCAGTGAGACGCGCCGGCCTGAGTTGCATCCGGTCAACGAAGGAAGCCTGTTGTCCGCGTGCCTCTGCAGCTTCAACTTCAGCTTCATTGATGCGAAGGATTTCATCCTTTTTGTCGGCAATGATTTTGGCCGCCTGGCGCAAGGCGTCAGATTTTTTTTCGCTTGTCTCCGTCGCAAGCGCCTGTGCCGCCGCCTGCGCGTGAGCAGCGAGCGTAGTCATATACGCTGGCAGTCGGTCTGGCCCTGTTTCTTCAAGCATCTTTTCTGTCCTGCTCCATCAGCACGAGATCATTTTTTTCAACAATAGCCGGACGGCGCTTGTAGCCAATTTTTTTTTCAATCTCATCTGATTTCAACCCGGCAATTGTATTGATCTCTTCTGCTGACCATGCCGCGAGCCCTTGCGCAATGACACTCCCTGCCGGGTCGAGCAGACTGACCGCATCGCCTCTGGCGAAATTGCCAGTTGCATCTGTGACCCCTGCTGGCAGCAGACTTTTACCTGCTCGCAGGGCAGCAACGGCGCCCGTATCCAATCTGATCTCGCCCATAGACTGAAGGCGACCAGCGATCCATTGACGGCGCGCATTTTCCGGCGAACTTGATGGCTCAATCAAGGTTGCAGGTTGACCGTTCAACAAAGCCGCAAGCGGATTTTTTTTTCGGCCTTGTGCGATGATTGTGGCACAGCCATTACGACCGGCAATCTTTGCTGCTACAATCTTGGAGAACATGCCGCCAGAGCCAACCCCTGCCCTAAGGTTAGGGCCTGTAGCGAGAGCTTCTATCTCAGGGGTGATTTTTTTGACCACCGGAACAAGCGTTGCGGCAGGATCCGTATTCGGGTCACTGGTATAAAGCCCGTCCACATCAGACAGGATGACGAGCGTATCCGCTTCGCTTAGCTGCGCAGCATGAGCGGCCAAGCGATCATTATCGCCATAGCGGATTTCACTGGTGGCAATCGTATCGTTTTCATTGACCAGAGGTAGTGCCTGATTATCGAGCAGCGTGCGGAAGGTGTTGCGGGCGTTGAGATAACGGCGGCGGTTTTCCGTATCATCAAGGGTCAGAAGGATTTGGGCGACTTGTATCCCGTGGCGGTCAAATGCGCCCTGCCAGACCTGAGAAAGCATGACCTGTCCGGCTGCAGACGCCGCCTGCTTCTCCTCCAGGCGCAAATTGCCACCGAGACCGAGGCGCGGACGACCAAGGGCTATGGCTCCTGAGGTGACGATAACAACTTCGATGCTTTGTTTCTGTAAAGCAGCAATGTCAGCAGCGAGGCTGGATAGCCACTCTTCCCGTGGTTTGCCATCAGCATCACAAAGAAGCGCCGACCCCACTTTTACGACAAGTCGGTTAGCGGACGATATTCTGCCCGCGACACTCATGCACTAAACAGGCGTTTCAGATTTCGCGCTGCCTGCCGAATGCGTTGCTGATTTTCGACAAGACCGATACGGACATGACCATCGCCGCGCTCACCAAAGCCAAGACCGGGCGCCACCGCCACATCGGCTTCTTCCATTAACAATTTCGCAAACGCCACAGAGCCGAGTTGCGCATACTTTTCGGGGATTGGAGCCCAGGCGAACATTGAGGCCGCAGGGACTGGTATCTCCCAGCCTGCCTTGCCAAAATGTTCAATCAATGTGTCGCGACGACTGCGATAGGTCGCACGGATTTCATCAATGGCGGATACCGGGCCATCGAGAGCAGCAACCGCAGCTACCTGAATTGGTGTGAAGGCGCCATAATCGAGATACGACTTCACCCGCGCCAGTGCGCTGATCAACCGTTCATTCCCGACCGCCATGCCGACACGCCAGCCAGCCATGGAGAAGGTCTTGGAAAGCGAGTTTACTTCTACCGCCACATCCTTCGCGCCCTCGACCTGAAAGATCGATGGCGGCGGGCTTTCATAATAAATCTCGCTATAGGCAAGATCAGAAAAAATGATGATGTCATGTTTCTTCGCGAGAGCGACAGCATCGCGGTAAAAGTCCAATTCCACAGTTTGCGCCGTGGGGTTGGATGGATAATTCAGCACCATGACTTTCGCGCGGGTGCTTTTGGCAGCTTCCGAAAGACCTGATAAATATTGCTCAGGAGACAAAGCCGGGATCGCCCCGACCACGCCGCCAGCGATAATAAAGCCATAAGCATGAATTGGATACGCCGGGTCTGGCGACAGAACGATATCTTCCGGGGCTGTTATTGCCTGCGCCAGATTGGCAAACCCTTCCTTCGAACCAAGTGTCGCCACCACTTCCGTATCCGGATCGAGTGCTACATCAAAACGACGTTGATAATAACGACTGATAGCGCGACGCAGCCCGACGATACCCTTGGACGCAGAGTAGCGATGCGCTCGCGGATTGCGGGCAGTTTCAACCAACTTCTCAATCACATGATCTGGCGGCGGCATGTCGGGATTACCCATGCCGAGATCAATGATGTCTCGCCCCTGACTGCGTAAAGCTGATTTAAGCTTGTTCACCTCCTCAAAAACATAAGGGGGCAAGCGCTGAATCCGGTAAAAGTCTTCTGTCTCTGTCATTTCTCTGGTGTCCCAGCAATTTATGCTGATTTTGCGACCGTCTCTTGTTTTTGACGTGCCAGAATTTCCAGTGGTTCGACAACAAAGAATTTTTCGCGTGCATTTGACCAGTCATCCAGAAGGCCGCGTGCGCGTGGTGAGCGGGTTTCCTGCCAGTGGCGCTCGACAAGGCCATGACACTCCTGGTCGTCGTCACCTGCCATGAATCGCCGCAGGGCCACACTGTCCGGATTGACCATGCCCTCGAAAGACCCCTCCTCGTCCAGTACATACGCCTTGCCGCCGGTCATGCCTGCCGCGAAGTTCGCACCGACGGACCCGAGAATGACGGCAACGCCACCGGTCATGTATTCGCAGCCGTTTGAGGAACACCCCTCTATCACCGTAGTGACACCGGAATTGCGCACGGCGAAACGCCCGCCCGCCCGGCCTGCAGCAAAAAGAGCGCCCGATGTTGCACCATAAAGACATGTGTTGCCGATGATCGCATCATCCGAAAGACCGGTCTGTTCTTCGGGGCGCACCACAATGGTTGCCCCAGACAGGCCCTTGCCGACATAATCATTCGCATCGCCATCAACAACGATGCGCAACCCCCGCGCGGCGAAGGCGCCGAGCGATTGACCGGCGGAACCGTTCAGACGAAGGGTCAGATGATCTTCTGACAGTTCAGAAGGGTTATACCGGCGGACTATATGAGAGGATATCCGCGTACCAATTGCGCGATCTGTGTTCCTGACCGGGTAGGAAAGCTGCAGCTTTTCCCGACGCTCAAAGAACGGTGCGAGCTCATGCTCAATGCGCTGATCGAGTGTATCGACAACTTCTGTCCGCCCCGTTCGGTCTGAATGCTTCGGACCGTCACCCGCGTCAGCCCGGATGAGAATCGGGTTCAGATCGAGGTCATCCAGATGAGGTTCACCTCGAGAGACCTGATGTAAAAGATCGGAGCGACCAATAATCTCCTCCAGAGACTTGACCCCTAATGTGCTGAGGATCTGACGTACTTCCTCTGCGATGAAAGTCATGAGATTGACCACATGCTCCGGTGTACCAGGGAAGCGATCTCGCAAATCCTGATCCTGCGTACAGACACCCACAGGGCATGTATTGGAGTGACACTGACGCACCATAAGGCACCCCATCGCCACGAGGGAAATCGTGCCGATGCCGTATTCTTCTGCTCCCAACATGGCCGCAATGACCACATCACGCCCCGTACGGATACCGCCATCGGTTCGCAAGGTTACCTGTTCACGCAGATTATTCAGAGTAAGGACCTGGTGTGCTTCAGCCAAGCCTAACTCCCATGGGGCACCTGCAAATTTGATGGAGGTTTGCGGGCTTGCCCCCGTGCCACCCACATTGCCGGAAATGAGAATTGTATCGGCTTTGGCTTTGGCAACGCCAGCAGCAATAGCGCCGATACCGGAAGCCGAGACGAGCTTGACGCAAACCCGCGCATCTGGATTGATCTGCTTCAGGTCGTAAATAAGCTGCGCCAGGTCTTCGATCGAATATATGTCATGATGTGGCGGCGGGGAAATAAGGGTGACGCCTGGCGTCGCATGACGCATTTTTGCAATGAACTCGGTGACCTTGAAACCGGGTAACTGCCCACCTTCACCAGGCTTCGCTCCCTGTGCAACCTTGATTTCCACCTCTCTACACTGATTAAGGTACTCAGCCGTCACGCCAAACCGGCCTGACGCAATTTGCTTGATGGCAGAGTTTTCGTTGTCGCCATTTGGATGCGGCGTATAACGCGCTGAATCTTCACCGCCTTCGCCCGAGACTGACTTCGCGCCGATACGGTTCATGGCTATGTTCAGTGTGCCATGGGCTTCCGGTGAGAGAGCGCCCAGCGACATACCCGGCGTTACAAATCGTCGCCGAATAGCGTTGGATGTTTCTATCTGCTCAGGATTCGTTTCAGGCCCTGTCGCCTGCCAGCGCAGCAAATCACGCAGTTGCGACGGTGGCTGGTTATCAAGTGCTTCAGCGTAGCGCTGATACGCCTGACGATCATCTTCGCGAACGGCTTTTTGCAAGTCACCGATCAGTTTTGCTTCCAGCACATGATGCTCGCCGCGACGGCGATGGCGATAAAAACCACCAACCGGCAACGGTGGTGCCTCACGCTGCCAGGCCCGTTCATGCAATTCGGCAGTTTTTGCCTCAAGCCCGGCCAGGCCAATGCCGGAGATGCGGCTGGTCATACCAGGGAAAAACTCGGCCACCAGCATCCGCGACAAACCCAACGCCTCAAAATTGCAGCCACCACGATAAGCAGAAATAACAGAAATACCCATCTTGGAGATAATCTTCAGCAAGCCTGCTTCGAGAGCGCATTTATAGTTATACGCACAATCGCCAATGTCCTTGTCGCCGTAATCACCCCGCTCCTGCGCCCGGCGAATACTGTCGAGTGCCAGATAAGGGTTCACAGCGGTTGCACCAGTACCAATCAGAACCGCCGCATAGTGGGCGTCGATGCATTCGGCTGACCGGACAATGATGGAGCAGAAGGCACGCTTGCCGGCATTCGTAAGATGTGTATGCACGCCAGCAGCAGCCAGGATCATCGGCACAGCAATTTTGGCGCTGCTTTGATGAATGTCTGTCAAGACAATGTGGCCCGCCCCGTTATTCACTGCATACTCTGCCTCCTGACGGATACGATCCAGCGCACGACGCAGCGCCCACCCGTCTTTTTTGATACTGGCGGCATCATAGGTGCAGTCGATCTCTACAATTTTTTCATCCAGCAAGTCTTTGAGGCGTGTAAACATGCCATTTGTCAGGATGGGACTATCAAGAGCGAAAACATCCGTCTGGGTTTCGCTGGTAGCGAGAATGTTGCCGAGGTTCTTGAAGCGCGTTTTGAGGCTCATCACGCCGCTTTCCCGCAAGGGATCAATTGGCGGATTGGTTACCTGGCTGAAATTCTGCCGGAAGAAATGCGACAGCGGACGATAATTTTTTGAGAGCACTGCAATGGGCGTGTCATCCCCCATTGAGCCGATAGCCTCCTTGCCGGTTTCCGCCATCGGTCGAAGGATCAGATCCAACGCTTCAAGGTCGAGACCGGCAGCCGCTTGACGGCGCAGAAGCTTTTCGGGTTCAAAAAGTCTTTCCTCTGTGCCCGGTCCGATTTTGTCTTCGAGTTCAACGATATTCTGAACCCAGTCCGTATAGGGCTGCTTCGATGCGAGGCGATCGAGTAATTGGTCAGAATCGTAAAATTCTGCATTGTTGAGGTCTACGGCAATCGTGCGACCTGGCTCGATTGAACCGCGCTGTGTTACCTTGCGATTACCCAGGGGGCACATTCCCGTTTCGGACCCGACAGCAAGGATACCGTCATCTGTAATGGCATAGCGCATGGGACGCAGGCCGTTGCGATCCAAGCCCGCTATGGCCCAACGACCATCAAAAGCGGCAATTGCAGCTGGCCCATCCCATGGCTCCATTACCGAATTGCAGTACTCATACATCGCGCGCCATTCCGCTGGCATTGTCGAGACACGCTTAGACCAGGCTTCCGGGATAAGCAGTGTTTTGGCAACTGTTGCGGGGCGGCCAGCGCGCACCAGCAATTCAAAGACCTGATCGAGCGCGGCTGAATCAGAAGAGCCAGGCTGGATGACCGGCTTTGTATACTCCCCGTCCTCACCAAATACCTCGGACGTCATCTGGATTTCATGGCTTTTCATCCAGTTCGTATTGCCCTTAATGGTGTTGATCTCACCATTATGCGCAAGCATTCGGAATGGCTGGGCCAATCGCCACTCCGGGAAGGTGTTGGTTGAGTAGCGCTGATGGAAGATGGCGACACGTGAAACGAAGCGTTCGTCCTGAAGATCAGTATAGAATGTGTCTATATCTTCTGCGAGGAACATGCCCTTATAGATGACATCCTGCGAAGACAACGAACAGACATAAAATTCGTTCATGGCCATTTCACGGGCGCGCTGCTCAATGCGGCGACGGACAACATAAAGAATTCGGTCGAGTTCTTCCTGCGAACGCTTGCGCGGATCATGAAAGAGGATCTGTTCTATTTCAGGCCTTGTGGCATTAGCCTTTTCGCCGAGGCAGCCTGCCTGTACCGGCACCTGACGCCAGCCATATATATAAAAGCCCCGCCTAAGAATTTCAGACTCAACAATAGCCCGAGCGGCATCCTGCGCGCCAAAATTAGTGCGTGGCAGGAATACCATACCAACACAAATGTCAGCGCTGCCAGCACGGTGGCCAGTTGTTTCAACAAATTCCCGGAAAAGTTCCTGAGGTACATTCAGACGAATACCAGCCCCATCACCCGTCTTGCCGTCCGCATCAATAGCGCCTCGGTGCCAAACGGCCTTGAGTGCAGAAATCGCCATCTCCACAATTTCACGGCGCGGCTGTGCGTCCAGAGCCACGACCAGACCAACGCCACATGCATCATGCTCAGAAGACGGATCATATGCACCTGCTTCAATCAAGCGCTGACGATTTTGTTCATATGTCCTGGTGACATCTGTCATAGTCGTTCCGTACTTTCGTTCTATTCTGCCGCGAAACTGGCCACAGCTCGGGCGTTCAATTCAGCCGTGATCGCCGTTGCAGCATCGCGGCCATCCTTGATGGCCCAGACCACAAGAGAAGCACCGCGCACAATATCCCCTGCTGCATAAACGCCGGGCAGGTTTGTCTCCAGTGAAGAAGGGCGAACCCTTAAAGTGCCCCAACTTGTTGTTTTAAGCTCAGGCTCACCAAACATCTCCGGCAAGTCTTCAGGTTCAAAGCCAAGCGCCTTGATGACCATGTCGGCTTCATAGTCTGTCTGGGCATCAGGGATTTCCACTGGCACCCGCCGACCGGTTTCATCAGGCTCCCCCAGTTCTATGCGGGCAGCACGCACGCCAGTGGTTTTTTCACTATCACCTAAAATGGCTTTTGGCGCGGCCAACCATTCAAAGACGACGCCCTCTTCTTCGGCATTCGCGACTTCCCGCGCTGAGCCCGGCATGTTTTTCCGATCCCGCCGATAGAGACAAGTGACTGACGCCGCACCCTGTCGCACAGCTGTCCGCACACAATCCATCGCGGTATCACCACCACCGATGACAACTACCTTCCGACCTTCTGCATTGAGTGTTCCATTCTCAAATGCTGGCACTTTATCTTTCAGGCCGGATTTGTTGGAAGCGGTCAGATAATCAAGCGCTGCGACAACGCCATCATTGCCGATGCCGGGGCAGGCAAGTTCTCGGGACTTGTAAACCCCTGTTGCAATAAGAATGGCATCATGCTGTGCACGAAGCTCTGTGAAGCTTGCATCACGGCCCACTTCAAAGTTCAGCTTAAACACAACACCACTCTTAAGGAGGTGCTCCGTACGCCGCTCGACCACATGTTTTTCCAGTTTGAAGTTCGGAATCCCGTAAATCAACAAGCCTCCGACGCGATCGTAGCGATCATAGACCGTCACCTGAACGCCCTCGCGGCGCAATTCTTCAGCGGCAGCAAGCCCTGCTGGCCCTGCCCCGATGATACCGACTGACTCGGTGCGCTCCTGTTGTGGCTTGACCGGTTTGATCCAGCCTTCGTTCCAGGCTGTCTCAGTAATATATTGCTCAACCGACCCAATCGTAACCGTGCCGTGGCCAGACTGCTCGATGACACATGCTCCTTCACACAATCTGTCCTGCGGGCAGATACGCCCACACACTTCGGGCATATTGTTGGTTGCCGAGGACACAGCATAGGCATCCTGCAGGCGGCCTTCCGCGACCAGTTTCAGCCAGTCCGGTATATCGTTTCCCAGTGGGCAATGAGACTGACAAAATGGAATACCGCATTGGCTGCACCGGGATGCCTGCTCGGCTGCGCGCGCTTCCGCAAAGGAAGCATAGATCTCATCAAAATCCTCACGACGGGCGGATGCCTCCCGTTTGTCGGGGGTCTGCCGCTCGCGGGAGACGAATTTCAACATTGGGTCTTTGTTCTGTGACATGCGTGCATACTATGGCCGCCAATGTGGAGGCCCATAAGTTTTTCAAAATGATCTCTACTGGTCAGTAGCAAGCCACCTCTCCAGCGCGGAGGCGGACAATATGACGCCACATGCCGCAATGCAACATCATTTTTCGCATATATTATTATCTTGCAGCCACATTATAGCACAATATACTAAAAACTATCTCTGGCGAATAGCCGCTTTATTCTCGCCCCAAGAAGTCCAAGATCAGTTTGAGGACCTGAGCTGGCGCTTCCAGCTCCGGGAAATGGCCAATCCCAGATAACGCGACATAGTGGACGTTTTCTGATAGTTGCTTCGCACTTTCCCGGTTTTCGGTTGGATGTGAGCCATCGGCCTCTCCCCATATGGCCAGAATGGATTGCTTTGGTCTGCCAAGTTGAATATCCGGATCGATATAGAGCTGATAAGCACTCGCCAATGACCAGAGAGCACCGTGCTCGAATGATTCCTGCGCGCAGCCACAAAAATGCGGTAGGCGCTCCCTGTTACCAACGACCAGATCAAACCAGTCTCCCATGCGCTTGGGCGCGATCCTTGACATGACAAACTGCCCGACAAATGGCTTTGCCAGAATACCTTTAGGATCTCTCCCGGCTTTCCAGCGCGCAAAAGCAGCTACATCTCCTGCCTGCATCAGTACAAGTTTTGATACCAGGGCCGGGTAGCGCACTGCAATGTCGACAGCAGCCAAACTGGCGACACAAGAAAACGCCAATATTGCCTGCGGCCCCGCGACTTCTTCCAGAAACAGTTTGAGGTCGTCATTTGTCTCCCGCCAGCCAAAACGATACTCACCAGACGTGGCGGAAAAACCCATAGCCGGCAATTCGATTACGACCACTCGAAAATGTGAACTATACAGATCAAGTAGGGCATCATATGCCTCCAGCGTCACAGGCGGATCAGCGCTGAACACAATGGTTTGTCCTTGTCCGCGCTCCCGGTAACGGTACTGCACTTTAGAGGTGCGGAAAAACCGTATGTCGTCGAAATTTTTCGCAGGCCAACCTGAAGCAAAAGCCTGCATCCGGTTTTTCGCCCCTGCTGTATCCAAACGCGTGGCCAGTCTGCTCCAGAACTTACCCATCAGGCCGTACCTTTAACCGTTACAAGCAAACCCACCAACCTAATCGTTTGGGAATTGTAACCTGCGCCGGAAGTTACAGAAGATAAATCAATAGCTGCACAAAGAATAATATGTTGCATAATTAGTATCCCACGCCCTCATATTTTCCTTCAGTCTGGCATCATCCCTCTTGCGACAGCATGGCCAAAAATGATAAGCTGATTTTCATTTTTGAGAGACGTATGGATTGGGATTCAATCAGGTGTTTTGCTAAAGTTGCTGAAACGGGCTCGCTTTCGCGCGCCGCCAGCGCCTTGAACATGTCGATCGCGACCATGGCGAGACGCATCGACAGCCTCGAAGCCTCACTCGGTGTAAAACTGATGCGGCGGACGGCAAACGGCGTCATACTCACAGCCGCAGGCGAAGCGATCCTCCCTTACGCTGATGCAAGCACAAGGCAAATGGCGCATATCACGCGCATTGCGCAATCATTCGTGTCGGGACCTTCCGAGCCGCCAGTGCGCATTTCATCTACCGAACCTGTTATCAGCAATCTGCTTGCCCCAGCACTCACCACCCTGCTTGCGGCTTACCCCGGTCTGCGTATCGAGTTTGACGTGGACACTGGCCTATCGAATCTCTCAACTGGCGATGTTGATATTGCCATTCGCCTGGCCAAGCCGAAGGTAGAAACGCTGATTGGCCGCAAACTGACAACAATTCCACTTGGGCTGTTTCGCGCACCTACCTATTCGCTTGCGGATGAAATTGAATACCCGGGCCTGTCAGGAGAACAACTGCTCTGGCTGGATCGTACTCTCGGTCCAATTCCAGAGAATGTCTGGTTGCGCAACCATAATCTCGAGAACAGGGCAATCGTACGTTCCACAAGCCTGCGCGCCCTTGAAAAAGCCTGTGTCGCAGGCCTCGGGATAGCCCCCTTGCCTGTCTATCGCGGTAAACAGCTCGGCCTTGAAGTCGTGCCGGGGCCTGACTTACCCCCGCGTCAGCCATGGATTGTATTTCACAGAGATAACCGTAATAACAGGCGCATACGAAGTGTCTGCGACTGGATCGCAGACTGCTTCAAGAAAGAAGTCGGCCACTAAGAGATCCTATTTTCATTCGGTTGTTCCAAGAGACTGAATTGTGATATAATATACACATGAATTACAGATACCTAAATATTGATATAAATATCTATTCAGCTACCATCATGGATCTGAAAACTTCATCCGCGGCGAGCTTCTCCCCAAAATAAGCTGCGCCTTCTAAGGTAAAGTGGTTTTGATCGTAGTAAGTCTTATAGCCATTATCAGTAAATGCTGTGCATTTTTCTGCTACTTCATTACATACCAACGGGATCAAGTCATAAAAATTCACCCCTTGCCTCGAAGCTATTAACTTGACATCCTCGGTATATTTACGAGCACTTAATCTCAAGTTTTCAAATAGCAGATTACTCGCTTTTGCATCTACTTCAGAGAATAATTCTGCAGATGTCGCAGCAACATCAGACGAAGCGATCTGCTGATAGACATAGTCTATTATTTGCTCTTTTTCGATTCTGGGAAACTCTGGCTTATTTCCCATAATGATGATGTTCTTGCCATCAGCCTTAACCCGCCTGATAAGATAAGGCAGGCCATCGAGATCACTGGTTTCAGGTTCAACATTAACCCGCTTACTATCGCAAACTTTCTCTCTTCCATACCTTGTACTGACAATAATGAGTGTCGCCTGCTTATAGCGCTCAGAATCATAAAAGGTTCGCCTTGTTTGCTCATATTCGGGAACGCTCTCGTTGAAACACGCCACCTGAAAATTGGCATTTGGAGAGTAATTCAAAAAATCAAAATCTTCGAACAAGTCCTTATTTTGGTAGAGGACATTGAACATATCCTTGGCGTGAGAATTCCCGAGAATGAGCGCTTTACCCGGCATATCATAGAAGACTGGATTATCTCGCTGACGACTTCGCAATAAAGACCAACTTGGCCCCCTCAACTTGTCATTGTCTGCCTGATAATTTTCAAATCCTATGACTGTGGGAAAACGGCTTTCAAATCCATCTTGGCGCCAAACTATGAGAGCAAAGATAACGCACAAAATATATGAAACTAAAGTAATCCAAATCAGTTTTAACCGGCTAACAAGCCTTTTGTTTCGAAAAGGCTGCTCAACGAAGAAGTATGTTAATATCGAGATAGAAAATGTCGCGCCAATCCACCATAGCTTATCAAAATTTGTGGGCTCTGATTGAACATTGCGCGCAAAGGCAAAAATAGGAAAGTGCCATAAGTAAACCGAATAACTAATCAAGCCGATGCTGACGAAAGCCCTACTTCCAAGCATTTTTCCGATGAGATCCTCTTGTGAGGAGAAACCAATAATAAGCGCAACACCTAAAACTGGAATGATTGTCTGAAACCCAGGATGTGGCGTCGTGCTGCTAAAGGAAAAGACAGAATACAGGATAAGATATAATCCTGTAGCCGGAAGGAGGCTGGTCCAGAAACTGTCAATTTTCGTTTTATGGTTCAACTCTCTGTAAGCAAGGATAGAACCAATAGCCAATTCCCAGAAGCGACTAAATGGTAGGTAAAAATTCAGACTGGCATCACGATCTGACATAACTTCAGAAAACTGTAAGCTCAGAAGAGATAAAATAACCAGAATTCCGAGAAAATGTTTCTTACCGAACCTAAAAGCAGCAATGGCGATGACGGGGAAAAATATATAGAATTGTTCCTCTACCCCCAGACTCCAGGTGTGAAGTAGTGGCTTTAACAAAGCGCTTTGGGCGCCATATTCCGTAGTACTGAAATAGAAAAAGAAATTGGAATAGAAAAACAGAGAAGCAATAATGCTCTGAGCAAATTCCACAAGAGCCGAGGGCAATAGTATGAACCATGCGAATGGTATACTGACAAAAATTACCAGGAACAGTAACGGTAGTATTCGTCGCGCGCGTCTTTCATAAAATCGTGCAAAGCTGAACGAGCCTTTATCGTAAAGCTCCAGCATAATAATTCTCGTAATCAGATAACCACTGATCACAAAGAAAATATCAACTCCGATATAGCCTCCGACAAACCAGTCACGACCAAAGAAAATTAGTTCCGCGTGATAAAGGACAACCACTAAAACTGCGATTGCCCTAAGGCCATCGACTTCTGGTCGATAGGTAAGCTTTGTTCCAGACTGCTCGGTATTCGTCACTTGGGCGCTCTAATCAATTTGGCATTTGAAGGAGGTTTATGTCTCAAGCACTGATAATTGCAAATCTTATAAATCAGTACTCAAGGCCCTATCAGCTATCTTTCCATTGGAATTTTGTTCGGGTTAGAAAACCCCTATTCCCACTCAATTGTCCCTGGAGGTTTCGACGTAACGTCATAGACCACACGGTTAACGCCGCGCACTTCGTTGATGATGCGTGTGGCGGTACGACCGAGGAAATCGTGGTCGAAGGGATAATAATCTGCCGTCATGCCGTCCGTTGAGGTGACCGCGCGTAGAGCCAGTACGTGGTCATAGGTGCGCTCGTCTCCCATAACGCCGACCGTGCGCACTGGCAGCAGGACCGAGAAGGCCTGCCAGATGACATCATAAAGACCGGCTTTGCGGATCTCATCGAGGTAAATGGCATCTGCCTTGCGCAATAGATCGGCTTTTTCCTTGGTCACCTCGCCGGGAATGCGAATGGCGAGGCCCGGCCCCGGGAACGGGTGGCGCCCGACAAAATGGTCCGGCAGGCCAAGCTCACGGCCCAACGCGCGCACTTCATCCTTGAACAGCTCTCGCAAAGGCTCAACCAGCGACATATTCATTCGCTCTGGCAGGCCACCCACATTATGGTGTGACTTGATCGTAACTGACGGGCCACCATCAAAAGAGACACTCTCAATCACATCAGGATAGAGCGTGCCTTGAGCCAGAAACTTTGCATCACCGACCTTGGCGGCTTCTTTTTCGAAAACCTCAATGAATAACCTGCCGATGATTTTTCGCTTCTGCTCCGGGTCATCGATACCTGCCAGCTCACCGAGGAACAAATCCTCTGCCTGCACATGAATAAGTGGAATATTGTAGGCGTCCCGGAAAAGCTGCACGACCTCATCAGCTTCCCCGGCCCGCATCAGACCGGTATCCACGAAGACGCATGTCAGCTGCTCGCCGATCGCTTCATGGATCAGGACGGCTGTGACGGAAGAGTCCACCCCGCCGGACAGGCCGCAGATGACTTTGCCACCGCCAACTTGCGCCCTGATCTTGCCGATCATCTCTTCCCGAAACGCCGCCATGGTCCAGTCACCCGAAAGACCACAGATATTACGGGTGAAGTTACTTAGCAATTTTGCGCCATCGGTCGTATGAACAACTTCCGGATGAAACTGCACCGCGTAGAACTGCCGTGTCTCATCGGCGATAGCGGCAAAAGGCGCAGAAGGCGTAACGGCAATCGCTTCGAACCCATCTGGCAGGCTGATGACCCGATCGCCATGGCTCATCCAGACCTGATACTGCTGACCAGTTTGCCAGATACCGTCAAACAGAGGGCTGTTACTGGTCACCTGCACTTCAGCGCGGCCAAACTCCCGATGCTCGGCGTTCTCCACCTCCCCCCCAAGCTGGGCGACCATGGTCTGCTCGCCGTAACAAATGCCGAGCACCGGCACGCCCAATGCGAAAATGGCGTTATCCGCCCGCGGACTGGTTTCCAGCGAGACGCTGGCTGGTCCCCCGGAAAGGATGATGGACTTGGGGCCATAGCCTTCAAGGAATGCTTCATCGACTTTGTTGAAGGGATGGATTTCGCAATAGATGCCATCCTCGCGCAAGCGGCGCGCGATAAGCTGTGTGACCTGGCTGCCGAAGTCAACAATCAGGGCACGTTCATGATGTTTGGTAATTTCAGGGTCTGACATGATCCGGGATTACCCTTTCTTGACAAGTGTGGAAACAAAAAAACCATCCGTACCAGTGCGGTATGGTGTAAGTTGCAGGCTACCTTGTGATGACTGGTGACGACGCAGTTGTTCCGCCGCGTATTCTTTTAACAGACCTGTTTGCTGCATGTGGTTCAGCGTATCAGTTTCTGTGAAACCACCATTTTGTGTCAGGAAATGATCGACACGCGCGCGATTTTCCGTGCTGATGATGGAACAGGTCACATAGACCAGCAGACCACCAGACTTCACAAACTGGCTGGCAGCAGCCAGGGCTTCATCCTGTTGGCTGTGTCTGCGATCCAGTTGCTCTGGCGTCAGACGCCATTTCGAATCCGGCTTGCGACGCCATGTGCCTGAGCCGGAACAGGGCGCATCCACAAATACCACATCCATAGCACCAACGAGACCATCTAGGGTTGCCTCTTCGGCTGGGCTGCGCACCTGGATATTTCGCGTGCCTGCACGACGCATACGGTCAAAAATTGGAGCAAGGCGCCGAGGTTCGACATCATAGGCAAATATCTGCCCGGTATTATTGGCAAGGCTGGCCAGGGCAAGTGTTTTACCCCCTGCACCGGCGCAATAATCCAGCACCTGTTTGCCACTGATGTTCCCGGCAGCCAGCGTGACCAATTGCGAGCCAAGGTCCTGCACTTCAATCCAACCCTTGGCGAACGCTGGCATCGCTTCCAGCGCCGGGCTTTTCTGATGAGCGGCTGGTGGCGCGATGCGTAAGGCTGTCTCAATAAAGTCAGTCGCTTGAGCATTGACCTTATTGAGGTTTTTGCGTGCTTTTTCTGTGTCAGCCTTAAGACTATTCACCCGCAAATCCACAGGCGCGCGCGCTGCCATAGCCTGCCCCTCTGCCACAAGAGTCTCTTCCGGTATATCGAGATGTGGTAAGACCCAGGCAGGGAAGTCAGCCTGCGTTGCAATATCTGAATCTGAATGCGGCTGAGCAGCCTCAAGAGCAGCAGTTTCATGTGTTTCGAGTGGGCCTGGCCCATAAGGCTCTTCAGCAGCAACGTCAGCAATACGCTCCGTATCCCAAGCCCAGATATCGCGTAAAGCACCGAGACAGGCAGCCCGAGAGCTGTCGCTCTGCATACGGTGAGCCAGAGATTGGCGGCGGCGCACCACATCATGACAGAGTGACGATATCCATGAACGGTCGCCAGAACCTGCAAACCGGTGGGCCCTGCCCCAATCCGTCAGGCACGTCTTCAGGGGCACGTGCTGTGCCTCAAAAGCCTCCATAACCTCTATTGCACCGCTGAGCCGTCCTGCCTCTCTCATGATGGCTCCTGATTGAGGCCAAGCTCTCTCTGTTTCTTTTTCGTGAGGCCGAGTGAGACAAGCTTATGAGAGTCCGTGAGATAATTTTTCAATTCCGCATCACTGAGGCCGGGGCTGTCATAACTCTGGATCCACTTCATACCGCGGGAGGCAAGATATGGTGCAGGGCGACAGCCGGGCGCTTCTCTCAACAGCTCCCAGGCAATGTCCGAGACTTTGAAAGTAATGTGTGGATGGCTACCATTGTCCCATCCGCCAACGGCGAACATTTTGTCACCCACTTTCCAGACATGCGAGCCGCCCCACTGCACCACATGGGTTGTCTCAGGTAGCGACGCACAGAAGGCGTTATACTCTTCGTAAGTCATTTAGCTGGAAGTCGGATAATTTGGTGCTTCACGAGTAATGGATACATCGTGCACGTGACTTTCGCGCAAGCCCGCATTGGTAATTTTTACGAACCGGGCTTTTTCCTGCAATTCCGGCAAGGTCGCTGCGCCCACATAGCCCATGCTGGCGCGCACCCCGCCGATGAGCTGGTGCAGGATTGGTGCTGCCGGGCCTTTGTAGCCAACGCGGCCCTCAATACCTTCAGGCACCAGTTTCATCTGCTCCTTCACATCGGCCTGAAAATAGCGGTCGGCTGAGCCGCGCGCCATGGCGCTGATCGATCCCATCCCACGATAGGACTTATAGGAGCGACCCTGATAGAGGAACACTTCGCCGGGCGCTTCATCCGTGCCAGCCAGAAGAGAGCCAATCATGCAACAGTCTGCCCCGGCAGCAAGTGCCTTCGCCATATCACCGGAATACTTGATGCCGCCATCAGCAATCACCGGTACACCTTCTTCTTTCGCAGCGCGGGCAGCATCTGATACAGCTGTCAGCTGCGGCACACCGACGCCTGCGACAATCCGTGTTGTGCAGATGGAGCCCGGGCCGATCCCGACCTTGATCGCGTCAGCGCCTGCCAGCGCCAGCGCTTTGGCTGCTTCGTAAGT
This sequence comes from Aquisalinus sp., assembly GCA_022763145.1. Lineage (GTDB taxonomy): Bacteria > Pseudomonadota > Alphaproteobacteria > Caulobacterales > Parvularculaceae > Aquisalinus. The sequence goes on from JALEGM010000185.1 coordinate 21,683, forward strand.
CGCGACATTGCCCGCGACAACCTGCGTATAGTTGGAGAGCTTCTTGACCCGCTCGACCTGTTTGACGACCTGAGAGGAATGTCCGTGGGCGGTGTCAATGACGATCACATCAACACCCGCATCCATGATCGCCTCGATGCGGGCAAAGCCCTGATCGCCGACCGTAGAAGCCGCTGCCACGCGCAAACGCCCTTGCGCATCCTTGCAGGCATTGGGAAACTTTTGAGATTTCTCAATATCATTGACCGTCATCAAGCCAATGCAACGATAGTCGTCATCCACGACGATAACACGCTCAATGCGGCGCTTGTGACAGAGTTCCTTGACTTCTTCCTGTGTCGCACCAGGCTTGACGGTGACCAGATCAACAGATGTCATCAATTCCCGAATGGGCTGATCGAGATTGGTGGCAAAGCGCATGTCGCGGTTGGTCAGCACCCCAACCAGTTTTCCGACACCATTAGCATCGCGGTTTTCAACGACCGGAAAACCGGAAATCTTGCGCTCAATCATGATTTCCTGCGCTGTACGCAAGCTATCTTCCGGTGTCAGCGTATGCGGGTTGACCACCATGCCGCTTTCATACCGTTTGACACGTCGGACATGCTCAGCCTGCTCTTCAATGGAGAGATTGCGGTGCAATACGCCAAGACCGCCATTCTGCGCCATGGCAATGGCCATTTCCGCTTCGGTGACAGTGTCCATGGCAGAAGCAATGATTGGTATATTGAGCGTTATGTCACGAGTAAGGCGTGCCGTCACATCCACCTGGGACGGAATTACCTCAGAGGCACCCGGCTCCAGTAACACATCATCAAAGGTCAGGGCTTCACGTATTTGCATCTATAGTCTCCAGTCAAAATCTCGACCGTATTGAAAACGGTATAGCCTCACCTATCTGGTAGGCGCGGCTGGTGCGGTCCGGGTCGCTGCACATCTCTATGGCGGCATCTGCCATGCGTCCGCCCCGGCCCATCAAGTTATCAGCAATGCTGACAATGCGCGTATTCGGGTAGGCCGTCGGTGAAGCGTCCTTGATCGCGTCCAGAATGACAGTCTCCTCCACATCCGGATTATGCAGACAGGCCGCAATAAAAGCCGTTGCGGAGGATCGGCTGATCCCGGCCCAGCAATGCACCAGCAGAGTCATGTCCGGGCTCCAGTCTTTCAGGAAGCTTATTGCACCGGTGACGTGCTCTTCATTTGGCGTCAGGCGCCCTTCAATGGGCCTGCGATCATCATCCAGGCACACCCGGTGATGGATATCCGGGCCGTAGCCCTCCACATCGGGAAATGGGGTGTCAGGACCCAGCAGGCTGACGATCCGTGCCGGGTCATTTTCTCGCGCAACCTTGTGCACCATGGCCAGACTGGAAACCCAGATCTTCATGCCTTCTTCCCCCTGAAACCGGTGGCGACAACATACATCTCCGCTGAATCCTGCCGGCTGGCCTTTGGCTTGGCGTGCAACACCTTGCGGAAATTCTTCTTCAAGCGCACCAGCAGGTCATGGTCCGCGCCACCCTGAAACACTTTTGCGACAAAATGCCCACCGTCAGCAAGCACTTCCTCAGCAAAATCCAGAGCTGTTTCAGCCAGTGCAATAATGCGTAAATGATCTGTAGCCGGATGTCCTGTGGTGGGCGCTGCCATGTCTGACAGCACCACGTCTGCTGCGCCATCCAGCAATGCCTTCAATTTATCTGGTGCTTCGTGGTCAAGAAAATCCATTTCCAGAACTTGCGTGCCGGGAACCGGCGGCATGGCGAGATAATCAATGCCAACGACCTTGCCGCTGGGGCCAACTGCCTTTGCCGCAATCTGACACCAGCCTCCAGGTGCTGCGCCAAGGTCAACCACGCGTGCACCTTTCCGCAACAAGTGATATTTCTCGTCAATTTCTTGAAGTTTGTATGCTGCGCGAGAGCGGAACCCTTCTGCTTTTGCCTTGGCGACAAAGGGATCATTCAGTTGACGCTTGAGCCAGAGCGTAGATGACAGCTTGCGCCCTTTGGCAGTTTTGACTTTGGTCGCCAGCTCCCGCTTGGCGCGCTGGTCAGCATCACCCGTGGGGCGTGACTTCAAGCCGCGCTTCTCCGGCTCTACGCCAAGGGCTGTCCGCGAAATGTTCGTATGGCTCTTAGTCTTTTTGGTATCTGATTTTTTTTGGGCAGATGACGGCTTATTGGCAGAGCGGGATTTTGCCTTTTTAGAAGAATTATGCCGTTTCGAGTGCTCCATGTGCCCACATAACGGAAGAGTCGTTTTGATGCTAGCCTCTTTTGAAGGCGTGTTATCATCGACGGCGACGACGCCTGCGCTTGCTGCGCGTCTTGCGATCCCTGGCGATCAGCTCCGACAGAATGCCTTCGCGCAAGCCACGATCTGCCACGCGGATGCGAGTCGAGGGCCATGCCGTCAGAATACCTTCAAGAATGGCGCAACCCGGCACGACGAGATCCGCTCGGTCCGGCCCGATACATGGTTCCCGCTGGCGCTGTTCATAAGTCATGCCGCGCAGTTTTTCAGATAATGCCACCGCTCTTTCAGACGCGAGCCAAATGCCATCCACATCGCGGCGATTATATTTCTTTAAGCCCAGATGCACCCCGGCAATGCTGGTGACCGTGCCTGACGTACCGAGAAGATGCGCCTTGCCCTCTTCAAATAAGGGGCGAATATCGTTGGCTCCCTCAAAAGCGCGAACTTTCTCGGCGACGAGGGCCACAATCTCATCATAAGTCTCGCGGCTGAGATCGCGACCATTGAATTGCTCTGACACAGAGACCACACCCAATGGGATAGATGTCCAACTGACAATTCGGTGACGTGGCGGGCGACCCTCAGATGCCTCACGCACACGGCGCACCCATGAAATTTCTGTCGAGCCACCACCAATGTCAAAGACAAGCACAGCCTCGGAAGTTGGGTCGGTCAGATCAAGACAGCCGCGCACCGATAGCCCGGCTTCTTCTTCCGGGGTGATCAAATCAAAGGTCAGGCCCGTCTCCTGGCGCACGCGGGCCAGAAACTCTTCGCCATTTTCGGCCATGCGACAGGCCTGCGTTGCGATACTGCGCAGGCTCGTAACCCGGCGCTGCTTAACTTTATCAGCACAGATCTTCAGCGCTTCGACGGTTCGATCCATCGCGTCATCTGACAATCGCCCGGACTGGGAAACACCTTCCCCAAGGCGCACAATGCGCGAAAAGGCATCCACGACACGGAAGCCCTGCTTGTGCGGGCTGGCGATAAGCAGACGACAATTATTCGTTCCGAGGTCGATGGCAGCATATTTCGCGGCAAAAATGGGTGCCGGTCGCCAATCTTTCTCAAGGCGCTTTTTCGCCTCGACTTCTCCCTCTGGCGGCGTTTGCAAGGCCGCGCGGGAGGCTTTCAGCTTTTTCAGACGCCGCGCGCTGATGGGCTGGCGTCGTTTTTTCTTTTTTTGCCGGGGTGACTGCTCACCACCACCAGCCCCCTCTCCCTTATGGGAGGTGGTGTTCTCACTGGTCACTGTTGCGTCCTCGCTGACCTGATACCGCTTAAGCGGTCTGTTTTTCTTTAACAGTAACCTGTGGTCAGCAACGCCCGCAACCTGATTTTGTAGTGACTTAAGCTGCTTTACTGTCAGCGAGGAATATTTCTTCGGCGAGTTTGTCGGCAATGATACCGGTGGGGCGATCTTCTGCATCAGCACGCTGGAATATCTGTGTCAGGACATCGGCAATGTTATCGAGCGCGCCAAAGAGTTTTTCCTTGTTCCAGTCACCCAGAAACTCGTGACCGATGCTGATGACACCGCCCGCATTGATGACGTAATCAGGCGCATAGAGAATGCCTTTTTCCCTCAGCACCGCATCATAACCCGGTTGCAGCAGCTGGTTATTGGCAGCACCAGCAATAATTTTCGCCTGGATCGTTTCAATGGTAGTTTCATTGACGGAGCCACCCAGAGCGCAAGGGGCAAATACTTCCACATCCTGCACCGCCGCATCATCCGGGCTGACAATCTCGGCACCATATTTATCACGGGCGATGGCCAATGCTTTGTCATTGATGTCGGCCACGACCAGCTTTGCCCCTTCACCATGAAGGTGATCAGCAAGCGCCATGCCGACCGCGCCAAGCCCAAGAATGGAAACGCGCACCCCATCAAGACTGTCTGTGCCGAGCTTGTGTGCAGCGGCAGCTTTCATGCCTTTCCAGACGCCATACGCGGTAAAAGGCGACGGATTGCCACCACGCCCCTGCTCATCTTCCACGCCAGCAGCGTTCTTTGTGTTCTTGCGCATTTCGCGAATATCATCCGTCGTGACGCCCGAATCCTGCGCGCTGACATAAAGGCCGTCGAGTGACTCAATTGCCCGGCCCATGGCCTGCATCATATCAGGTGTTTTCTCAGAATACGGATCAGCAAATACAACTGCCTTACCGCCACCAAAGGGAATGTGACCGAGGGCGTTTTTGTAGGTCATACCGCGCGACAGCCGCTTCACATCATTCAGGCCATCTTCAAAACTGGCGTACTTGCGCACGCGGCAACCGCCGAGACCCGAACCCAGATTTGAATTGTGCACGGAGATAATCGCTTCAAGCTGCGACTCCTTGTCCGTGAAATGTACGACCTTTTCCCAGCCTTCCACGTCAAGTACACGGCTTTCCATGCGTTATTTCCTTTTATCAGTTGTTAGACGCGCCTGAAATATCGCGTTGCTGCCCGCAAGGCCAGCGCCAGCTTTTGCCATAACCGAATTTACCACAGGGCCGTCAGATTCGGCCATGAATCGTCGTGGTTCTTGCTAATGAGTGTTGCCGTTTAGCATTATATGTCATAAGCCTATGGAAAAAACAGGAACGCCCCATGAAGCTCGACCAAATTGACCGCAAAATCCTGCATTATTTGCAAGAAAATGCCAGAATCACCAATGCCGATCTGGCAGAGAAAGTTGGTCTATCGCCGACCCCCTGCCTGAGGCGATTACGCCGTCTGGAGTCAGAAGACATCATCAAGGGCTACCATACGGAAGTAAACCGTGAAGCGCTTGGTATTGGTGTGACCGTTGTCATTATGATCAAGCTCGAAAGAGAGGATGAAGCGTCTTTGCGATCCTTTGAAGCAGAAATAAGCGAGCGCCCGGAAGTGGTTGAGTGTTTCCTTGTGACGGGCAAGTTCGACTACTTCCTCCGGGTGATCATTCCAAATCTGGTCGATTATGAAGCGTTCCTCTCAGAAACCTTGTTACGCATGAATAATGTAGCGTCTGTAGAATCCAGCTTTACCCTGCGCCAAGTCACAAAAAAGAATGTCCTGCCGCTACCTTAAGCGGCTTTTTTTATACCTGACGCGACAGAATAAAATCGGCAATACGGGCCAGCGGTTGCTGGTTAGGGGAGAAAAGGCTGAGGGCCTGCTTGGCATCTGCGATCAGCGCTGCGGCTTTCTCTCTCGCCCCTTCTTCTCCCAACAAATCAACAAAAGTTGGTTTGCTATTCATGGCATCTTGGCCAGTTGGCTTGCCTGTTTGTTCCGCCGAACCTGAAACATCAAGCAGATCATCCGTGATCTGGAAGGCGAGGCCAATATCGGTTGCATAGCGATTGAGGGCCTCAATCTCAGCCGAGGTCGCCTGCGCCAGAAGCCCACCAAAGCGACAGGAAACGGCGATCAGAGCGCCTGTTTTCAGGGACTGAATGAGCGTGATATCTTCTGCTGCCGCCATCCCGGTTTCTGCGAGAATATCCATCATCTGCCCGCCGACCATGCCCATCGGCCCGGCCGCATGAGCCAGCTCGCTCACAAGTTTTGTGCGCACTTCCGGGTTCGGATGCGTGGCCGGATCTGCCAGCACGTGAAAGGCTTCCGTCAACAATGCATCTCCGGCAAGCACAGCTGTCGCGTCGTCAAATTCTATATGCGAGGTGGGTCTGCCGCGGCGCAAATCGCTATTGTCCATGGCGGGCAAGTCATCATGGATAAGACTGTAACAATGGATAAGCTCTATCGCTGCCCCAGCGCGCACAGAGTGTTCTCTCGGCACTTTGAAGAGGTCCGCAGACAAGACTGTCAGGTAAGGCCGGAGCCTTTTGCCGCCGGCGAGTGCGCTATAGCGCATGGCCTTGTATATCCGGTCGAGTCCTGCCGCCGCAGGGGCTTCCGGCCGGGTCAGCAGCGCATCAAGTTGTTTTTCTATAGCCGCCAGCGTTTCGGCATCAAAGATATCGCTCTGTTTCATCTGCTGCGGCCCCTGACGAATAATGTTCAATCAAAGCGCTTTCTTAAGAAAACCCACCGATGATGTCACGGTTCAAGTTTTGGAGCAGCCATGTGCGGCATAGCAGGAATTCTGGATATAAAAGGGCAGCGGCAGATTGACCGCGATGCCCTGACGCGCATGACGGATGCGCTTGCCCATCGCGGGCCGGATGGAGAAGGCTTTTTCATCGAGGACGGAATCGGCCTTGGCCACCGACGGCTCGCCATTATTGATCTGGCAGGCGGCAAGCAGCCTTTTGCCACCCATACCGGCAATACTGTGCTCAGCTTCAACGGTGAAATATATAACTATGCTGATTTGCGCCAATCACTCAGCCAGCGCAGTATCACACTGCGTACACAGAGCGACACGGAAGCATTGGCAGAGCTTTGGGAGATGGACGGCCCTGAAGCTTTATCTCAGCTGGTTGGTATGTTCGCTTTCGCCGCGTGGGATAAAGAGATGCGCACCCTGACACTGGTGCGGGATCGGCTCGGGGAGAAGCCGCTTTATTATGCTGTAACAGACGATGGCTTTCTGCTATTTGCGTCCGAACTGCCTGCACTGATCACAAGCGGGCTTTTGACCCCTGAGATTTCTGCCACCGCTGTTAAAGACTACTTCGCGTATGGTTATGTGCCAGACCCTGGCACGATATATTCCAGCGTATACAAACTGCCTCCTGCCACGAGCCTGACAGTGAAGGCGCCAGCAGAAGCCATACCCGCGCCAGCACCGTATTGGCAGGTCCAGATGAGCGACACGCAACAGGGGGATATCCGCGCAGCCAGCGAAGAACTGCTGGACTTACTGGATACTGCGGTGCGCAGCCAGATGGTTTCTGACGTTCCCCTTGGGGCTTTCCTTTCAGGTGGGGTAGATTCAAGCGGTATAGTTTCTGCCATGGCTCTGCAATCAGACAAGGCCATCAGGACAACCACCATCGGGTTCTCGGAAGGCTCTCATGACGAACGCGATTATGCACGGCAGATATCTTC
>JALEGM010000186.1 GCA_022763145.1 Aquisalinus sp.
CCGGTTTGAGAGTGATGACAGAGCCTATCGTCCAATTCAGGAATGCCTGCCTGTCCTATGACGGGCATCTGGACATTCTGAAAGACCTGAATCTCATTATTCGGGATGGCGATTTCCGTTTTCTGACTGGTCCGTCCGGAGCCGGCAAAACATCCCTTCTTAAGATGATGTATCTGGCGCACAAACCCACCAGCGGTATTCTGGAAATGTTTGGGACAGACGTTGGCGCAGTTCCACGCGATGACCTGCCGCTTATGCGGCGGCGCATCGGAGTCGTTTTCCAGGAATTTCGTCTGCTCGATCATCTCACGGCCTATGAGAATGTTGCGCTCCCTATGCGAGTCGCGGGTATTAACCAAAAGGAGTACGGGCAAGACGTAACCGAATTGTTAACCTGGGTTGGTCTCGGTAATAAGATGGATGCCCTGCCCCAGACTTTGTCAGGTGGTGAAAAGCAGCGAGTTGCGCTGGCTCGGGCGCTTGTTTCCAAACCTGACCTGATTTTGGCAGACGAGCCAACTGGTAACGTAGATCCAATCATGGGTGAACGCATCATGCGACTTCTGATTGAACTGAACAAACTCGGCACAACGGTTATTGTTGCAACCCATGACCTGGCCCTGGTCAGACGCATGCGCAAGAGTGTCCTGCGCCTCAAGGAAGGACGCCTGACATTACATGGCCCCCTGAAAGATAATCAGGATACAGCCGCCTCCCAACTGACAAAAGATGGCGTTACCTCTGAAAATACGCTCTCTGTGCAGGGGCAGGCTTCGTGATGGCACTAGACGAGACCACAGACGCGGGCAAAGCTATCATGTCATCTGACAAATTGATGCCATGGCTGAAACGGGCTCCCTTACTGCCGGAAGCCGGTGCAGCTGGCACACCGCTCGTAGCAGTGATTATGGTGATATGCTTCCTTGCCAGTCTTGCCCTGGCAGGGTTTTTCGCGGTGAGTGAAGCTGCAAATGACTGGACTTCCGACCTCCGAGGATCTGTCACTGTACAGATCAAAGGGCAGGATGCGATCACTATCGCCTCAGACACCGGAAAAGCCATGGAGTTCCTGCGAGATACGGATGGTGTTATTTCTGCTCGTGCTCTGTCGCGAGAAGAAACTGTCGGCCTGCTGCAACCCTGGCTTGGTACCAGCAATTTGCCGGCAAGCCTGCCTGTACCCGGTTTGATAGAGATGGAAGTCACGCCCGCGTTGCGCCAACAACTGGGTGATCTAGCGGCAAATCTGTCGGTTGCAGCCCCTGGCGCGACCATTGACGATCATTCCACCTGGAATGACTCGCTTGCTGCCTCTGCCCGGACTGTTCAGATATTCTCCTTTGGCGTTTTTGCTCTGATTATGGGCGCGGTTTGTGTGGTGATTATTTTCGCAACCAAAGCTGGTCTCGCCGCCAACAAGGAGATTGTTGATGTACTTCACCTTGTTGGGGCCACTGACAGGTATATTGCGCTGGAAGTACAGCGGCGTTTTCTCGTTCTTGGGTTGCGTGGGGCAATGGCAGGTGTTGTACTCGCGGCAGTCTGCATACTGGTACTGGTGATGGCATTCGGTTCTGGTATTGGCGCAGGGTACTTTCTGCCTGACTTGTCTGGCGGTGGCGGCCTGTTCTTCTACCTCTTGAGTGTTCCACTGATGACCTGCCTGGTTGCGGCCTGGACCGCCCGGACGACTGTCCTCCGCACCCTTGCCAAACGGTTCTGATCCGGTTTTCATCTCTTTTGAAGCACGGAGTTCTCATGATGACAGACCTGACCCCTGAACAGCAGGATAAACTGGATGCGGCCGCCTTTCGGCGATTGCTCACCCATCTCGATCAACGCAAGGACGTTCAGAATATTGACCTGATGATCCTGGCGGATTTCTGCCGCAATTGTCTTGGGAAATGGTACAAAAAAGCAGCTGATGATGCTGGCATTGATATCTCAGACGAAGCGGCTCGAGAGCGGGTGTATGGCATGCCTTACAAGGAGTGGAAGTCCAGATATCAGACAGAAGCGACGCCGGAGCAGATGGCAGCTTTTGAAAGTAGACAAAAACTGGACCATTAAGGTTACGCTGCTGTCGCATTTGCGTCTGCGCTCAAGTGCGGTAGTATCCACGCCGATCTGGGTTGGCTGCGCGCCAATCGTGTATGGGTAAGGTGCGAATGCAGAAGCTGCTGCGATTTGTGGTCTTCGGGTTCCTGCTCTGGCTGGGCGGGTTTTTCCTGTTCGTCGCGACCCTGCCGCGTGAAGGTGACCCCGGTGTTGCCGTGCATGTTCTGGCCCTGCAGGCTGAAAACACAGGCATCATAGCCCTGACCGGTGGTGGCGGGAAGCGCATTGGCGCTGCGGTAGATCTGCTTTCAGATCAGAGAGGCGAGAAGGTCCTGATTTCAGGCGTTCATCCAGATACAAAAAAGCAGGAACTCGCGGCGCAATATAGCGGTTCGGGATTGCTGTTTGACTGCTGCATTGATATCGGCCAGCGGGCCCTGACCACCAAAGGCAATGCAATTGAAACCCGTGAGTGGATTATTGCCGAGGGTTATGACACAGCTATCCTCGTGACCACAGATTATCACATGCCTCGGGCCCGGGCAGAGATCCATGCTGTGATGCCGGAATTAAATGTCATTGTCTGGCCCGTAGCGTCAACGGCAGCCCCCGCAGATGGCTGGCATACCTCTCCAGAGGCGTGGCGCATCCTCATGACTGAATACATGAAATTTCTGGCTGTCAGACTCGGACAGTTGCTGCCACTCGCCTGACAGGCTATCTCCCCATAGATGTTGATTCTCCTTCGCTCTCTTCTGCTCAGGGTCTGGCTTGTATTAGTCACCGCAGTCATCGGTACGCTGGCCTTTGTGACCCTGACCCGCCGCGACTGGGCACTGGCCCTCGGCAAATTCTGGTCACGCACCGTGCTCTTTGGTGCGCGTATTTTCTGCGGCGTCGACCACCGCATTGAAGCCCCTCACAATATGCCCACGTCAGGCGCGCTCATTGCTGCCAAACACCAGTCCTTCTGGGAAACGATGGCGCTCACAATCATTCTGCCGAAGCCCTGCTTTATTCTTAAAAAAGAGCTTTTGATGATCCCCATGTTCGGCTGGTGGCTCCGCGCCTGCGGATTTATCCCGATTGACCGGAAGTCCGGTATCAATGCCATGCGTAATATTATTGAGCGCGCCGAAAAAGAAGCCGCAGCCGGTTATCAGGTTCTGATCTTTCCAGAAGGCACGCGGATGCAGCCTGGCACAACCGGAACTTATCATCCGGGCGTCGCAGGCATTTATTCGAAACTGGGCCTGCCCTGTTACCCTGTTGCCCATAATTCCGGCCTGTACTGGAAACAACCGGGTCTGATCCGCCATCCGGGCACGATCACAGTCAGCTTCCTGCCTGCCGTACCACCGGGGCTTAGTCGCAAGGGCTTCATGACTGAATTGCAGGAAGTCATCGAAAGCAAATCTCTCGATCTTGCGGGTATCGACCGCGAGGAAGAAACGGACGATATCCTGCCGGAAGTAGCCGCCGAAGAAAAGAAGAGTGCAAAAGGCCCCATTCCAGCAGACACCGATTAAATCCGGCTCATAAGCCATATTACGGGCTGCGCTGTGCACCATCATGGCGTAAGTTGCCCGCTGAAACCGGAGTACCACTTGTGAACCAGTCTACCCCCCCCAACACATCACCAGCCAAACGCGCAAATCGCTGGCTCCTTTACGGGCCGCTCGCCGCAGGCGGGCTTATTTTCGCCATTTATACGGTCATCTGGATGGTGGGCGCCAACATCATGCGTGACGAACTGGACAACTGGATTGCTGATCAGAAACAGAACGGCTTTGTCGTTGAGCACGGAAAGATCAGCGTTGAAGGGTACCCATTTGTCTTGCGCGGAAAACTCATGGCGCCAGTCTATGGAAATCCGGCGGATGGCTGGCAGTGGCAAGCTGAGCGGCTCTATGTAGATACCTTACCATATGATCCGACACGGCTGATCCTGATGCCATATGGCGAACAGGTCGTCCGTGTTACGGCAGACCGGCGCCAGGAAACATGGCGCATCAATGCAGCCGTGCTGAAAGCAAGCATTTCTGAAACAGCCAACGGTATCGAAATACGTGACCTGGTTGCTGCGCCGGAGGATGGCACCTCAGCAACGGATTTCAGTCGCATTGCAGTCGGCTCTTTGCGGGCCAACACTTATATCAGGGATGACGAAGAGGCCGGTCTTCAACAAGACATCGGACAGTTTGCTCTGGCTGCTGAAGAAATAGCTATCGATGGTCAAACATCAGAACGCGATGTTCGCATCAGGCTGGCAGATGCCAGCATTGATGCATCGCGCTTGCCCGCACTCATGGAAGCTATCGGCGGGCGCGGCAGTTATAGCAACTGGCGGCGACAGGGGGGCGAGGTGCTGATTACCAGTGCAAGGCTGATGATTGGCAGCAGCGATGACTCTATACCGGTTTCAAAAGTAGCCTTGACGGGGAACTTGAGTGTTGATGCCAGTAACTATCCGACAGGAGATCTGACCGCCAGTATCTCGGATCATAGTGGTCTTCTCTCCTTATTGGTAAACTATGATCTTCTGTCAGCAGGCAACGCACGCGACGTGGACGGCACGCTCAGCATGATCTCATCCGCCATGGGTAATGAAATGCGCGTGCCGTTGGAACTTGAAGACGGTCGTGCCCGGATCAAAACACCGCTGGGCGGTGTCACCATCGCCCGGTTGGAGCCGCTCCAGTAACTAAGCTGGACAGTGAGCGCCGGCTTCAACCCAGGCTGATGTGAGAGCACCGAACAGCGCTTGCTCGCCTGGTGCCGGTGTGCGACCTTCACCTGGATTCCAGGCCCAGTTCACCAGATGATCGACGGTATTGTGCTCAATCAGATCCTCAAGGCTGCGTCCACCATTCAGGTTTTCATCCTTGATCTGTACACAAAGCTCTGCCGGTGTTGCGCCGGCCCAGCCCATGCTTTCCGGCGCCAGTAGCCATGGCTCTGCGCCGGGAACGGACCCTTCCATACTCGCATATGCGACATTCTCTTTGCCATGGCAGGTATCACACCCCAAGGCATCCGGTCCGAGACCTGCGCCGCGCACCATTGGCGGTTCATGCGGCTCCATATTGTCGCCCTGTGTCGGACCACCGTAACGCGGGTGACAGTTTGAACATCTTGGGTGCAGCAGCACTTTGGACATTTCGGTGAACAATGCCGCCGCCCGTTCTGTATCATCCGTCATTGAAGAAAAACTGGCTGGCGTTTTCAGCCCCTTCAGCTCCATCACACCAGTGTAATCTGCTACCTGGTGAACACCACCATGGCTGTCTTTATGCGCACTTTCATCACCCTTTTCGGCACATGCCGCCAGCAGGAGCAACATGGCACAGGCTGATGTCAGTAATTTTGTCATTGCAGGTCTCAACATCTTCTTGCTCCTATGCCTCGAGGCTTTTTGTCATCGGCAGATGGCGAACAGGTTTACCCGTCAATTGACGCACCGCATTGGCGACAGCAGGCCCAATTGGCGGTGTCCCCGGCTCACCAACACCGGTGGGAGCCTCTTCCGAGGCAATGATTGATGTCTCGACTTCAGGCATCTCGCTGATCCGTAAAGAGCGGTAATCATGGAAGTTGGATTGCACCACCTCGCCACCGGGTCCGAGCTGTAACTCATCGAACAGAATAGCCCCGAGGCCGTATCCGATGCCCCCTTCCATCTGCGCCTTGATAATTTCAGGATTAACCGCAATCCCACAATCCACTGCGCACCAGACCTTGTGAACCCGCGGCACACCATCCTCGATGGAAACTTCAGCTACTTCAGAAACATACGACCTGAAAGATTCAACAGAAGCTACACCCAGCGCATGTCCCTCCGGCAGGGAACGGCCCCAATCTGCCATTTCAGCAGCGCGGCGCAAAGTTCCGGCAAGACGCTGATGATCGCCCATCAGGGCCAGGCGGCCCTCAACAGCGTCCTTACCGCCTTTAGCCAACAGTTCATCAATAAAAGTCTCAACCGTGTACCCTGTATGGGTATGCCCCACAGAGCGCCACCACAAGGTCGTCACCGGGCAGTTGAGAATATGACAGGAGGCGTTGAAATTCGGCACAGCGTACGGAATAGCACTGCCCCCCTCGACCAGTCCGGCGTCCACACCGTTCTGGATCATCATGCTTTCAAAAGGCGTGTTGTAGAGGAAAGATTGCCCGGCCATCACATGATCCCAAGCGACAATGTTACCATCCGCATCAAGCCCACCGCGCATCTTGTGAGCAGTAATCGGACGATAGAACCCGCCTTGCACATCATCTTCACGCGTCCACATCAGTTTGACTGGACGCTCGCCACCAGCGGCCATGAAGGCTTCCGCAGCTTCTACAGCAAACTGCGACATGGGCTGTGCCCGTCGTCCAAAACTGCCGCCAGCCAGCATTGTGTGTATATGGACTTTTTCCAACTCCACACCTGTAACTGCGGCAATTGCCTGCTGATCGAAACCAGGCGCCTGACTACCCAGCCAGGCATCAATTCCCCCATCTTCCCGCCGTGCGATGACAGCATCGAGCGGCTCCATCGGTGCATGAACGAGATACGGGAACGTGTACTCCGCCTCGAGTGTTGTCGCAGCCTCAGACAACGCGACGTCAACATTACCTGCCTCACCCGCGACAGCACCACGTGTCTGAACAGCCGTTACACGCTCGGCGATAATCTCGTCCGAAGTTCGTGTTTCCGCGGCAGCCATATCCCAGCTCACATCAAGCACCTTGCGCCCCTTAAGTGCGGCAAATGTATTCGCGCCAAAAACGGCTACGCCGCTGCTGAGCTTTTTCACATCTTCGACCCCGGCCACTTCTCTAGTTTGACCATCATCAAAAGAGGCCGCTGTAGCGCCAAAGACTGATGCATGCTCGACCACCGCGGTCAGCATATTGTCCTTGTACAAGTCGAGGGTGAAGATGGCATTGCCATTGGATTTTGCGGCCGTATCCAGCTTCGGCACATCCTTGCCAATGTAAATAAACTGGTCCGGTGTTTTCAGGCTCGGCTCCTGTGGCACGTCCAGCTTGGCGGCAGCTTCTGCGAATGTTCCGAATGTTCCGCTTTGGCCGCTTCCAGCATGAGAGATGATACCCCGCTCAACAGAAATCTCATTTGCAGGAACGCCCCATGCATCAGCGGCTGCAGAAACGAGCATTGACTTTGCTGCAGCGCCTGCCGTTCGCATTAACAGGAACGAGTCAGCCATGGCGGTTGATCCACCTGTAATCTGCAACCCCCCGCTAACTTTATTGGTATAGCGATCATTGTCTGCGGGCGCATGCTCAGCACGGATCTGCCCCCAGTCTGCATCCATTTCGTCTGCAACCAGTGTCGCAAGACCAGTCCACGGTCCCTGCCCGAATTCAATATGCTTGACGATAACGGTCACCATATTGTCTGCGCCGACACGGACAAAAGCATTATACGCATGGCTGGCAGCAGCGGGTGCAGCACCCTGGGCGCGTGTTTTCATGGGTAGCGTGACGCCGATCATAAGGGCGCCTGCGCCAGTCAGGAATGCCCTGCGGGAAGTCGAAATCGTATCTAATGGTGACATGACTTAACCCTCCAGCTTCTTACCGGCAGCTTTGACAGCCTTCCGGATACGGACATAGGTCGCACAGCGACAGATATTGCCCGCGAAAGACTCATCAATTTCCTGATCCGTTGGCGACGGATTAACAGACAGGAGAGCTGCCGCTGTCATCACCTGCCCGGACTGGCAATACCCGCATTGCGGTGTATCAAACTCTGCCCAAGCCTCCTGAACGGCCTGCGCAGTTTCTCCCTCGAGACCTTCAACAGTCGTCACGGCTGCTCCCTCAAGCGAGGATATGGGTGTGACGCAGGCACGCCGTGGTCGACCATTCACATGCACCGTACAAGCACCGCACTGCGCAATGCCGCAGCCAAATTTAGTACCGGTAAGCCGCATGTCGTCCCGGAGGACCCATAAAAGCGGCGTATCAGGATCGACATCAACCGTCCTGTCCTGATTGTTGACGTTAAGGGTAACTTTCATCGCTCTCACCTCCCACAGCCAGCCAGAAAAGCCGGTCATTTCCTCTGGTTTAATAGTACGAGTGTTGGAAGGTGAAGTCTATGCAACCATTTAATTTAGCAGTATGTGCCAAAGAAATTTTAAGAACTATTCTCATTAAAATTTGATGGCACCAGTGTGCTATACTAAGCTTTATCCCGGCCAAAGTTTGGCTCAGCTGTTTCCTGACCAGCTTCAATAATGGCCTGACGCAAGCCGCGTGAGCGGGTGAAAGCTTTTTCCAGAGCGTCAGCATCGCCCCAGCGGATGGCGCGTTGCATCACGGCGAGTTCCTCTGAAAAGCGGCCCAGTACCTCCAGCACAGCATCCTTGTTGTGCAGAAAAACATCACGCCACATAACAGGGTCTGACGCAGCTATTCGCGTGAAGTCGCGAAAACCGCCTGCGGAATATTTAACCACTTCCGCTTCATTGACGTTCTCCACATCATCGGCGGCGCCCACAAGCGTAAATGCAATCAAGTGCGGCAGGTGGGATGTCACGGCCAATGCCAGATCATGATGGTTGGCATCCATGCTGACCACATCAGAACCAATCGCGCGCCAGAGATTTTCTACCTTGCTGACAGCAGCCGCATAATCCTCACCCTGCCGGCTCAAGGGAGTGAGAATGCACCATCGTTGTCGGAACAATTCAGCAAAACCCGCAGCAGGGCCAGAATTCTCCGTACCCGCAATAGGGTGCGCGGGCACCACATGGAAGTGCGTAGGCATGACGTCGCTGGCGCGCGCGAAACTTCCTTTGACCGACCCCACATCCATGATAATGGCGCCCTCTTTCACAATACCTGAAAGCGCGGCGAGAACATCTGGCATCACACCGACAGGAGTCGCGATGATAATCAGATCAGAGTCACTAGCGACAGACAGATCTGCGGTCACATGATCAGCAATGCCAAGCGAGGTTGCCTCCTCTCGCGCCACATCTGACTGATCAACGGCATGAATATAATTCGCGAGTTTTCCTTGCTTCAGGGCACGTGCCAGCGATGAGCCAATAAGCCCGATACCGATAATGCAGACCTTATCAAAAAGGACACTCTGTTGTTCCGTATTCGTCATCCTGGCCCCGGCAACTTTTTCACTCTGGCGCATCAGCGCTTGTGGCCTGATCACCTGCGCGATGCAAGTTGCGGGCACTGCGCCTTGTGGCCGCCGGGCGCAGCAACCTTGGCTGCAACACATCGGCCTTGGTGCCGCGCGCCGGGATGGCGATTTCCTTCACCGCTTCCACTAGCGTCACGCCAGCAAGCGCTGACCACATATATTCCCCGGCGCGTTCCCAGGCACGCGATGCGCGCAACATGAAGCCCATATCCAACGGCGGGAAATATAGCGCCGAACTATGAGCTGCTGGTGTGAACATCGCTGATTTCAGAAGACGGTCGAGCTGCACACGCAAGTAAGGCCGTCCCGCAGAAAACGGCGTTGTCTCAATCATAGCCCAGGGCCCGCGCCGGTTCGGCACAACGATAATCACCCGCCCATCATCAGCCAGCACCCGCCAAACCTCGCGCAGGAGTCGCCTTGGATTTGCCGCTTCTTCAAGACCATGCACAATCAAAATGCGATCCATGGAAGCATCCGGCAATGGCCAGAAGACGTCACTAGTCAGACAGGCATGGCTTGCGACTGCACCAGCCGTCACGCCCATGCCTTCCGGCAGCAAACAAAGTGTACGTTCTGCCCCCTCAAACACCGGCATATATGGCTGTCCATACCCGAAGCTAGCGACACGCAAGCCTTTTGTGGTGCCCCAGGCCTGCTCAAGACGTGCAGATATATAACTCGCTGCGGTACGCCCCAGCGCGGTGTCATAAAAGGCTTCGATATCCAGCACATCTGTGCGCATAGGTGCTTTGCCTGTTGCCGTTTTTGAGGCAGTTTATGCTTCTGCCCTTTTAAGCATTGGTAAAGGACATATGATGCGCCAGGTCCACAATTTCAAAGCAGTAGATGTCTGCCAGTTTCCATGTCTCAGCGATAATTACGGGTTTCTGGTACGTGACAGACAATCCGGCCAGTGCGCCGCGATTGATACACCAGATGCCGACGCCATTTCCGCCGCCGCAGAAGCAGAAGGTTGGACGATCACGCATATCTGGAACACTCACTGGCACCCCGATCA
The DNA here is from genome assembly GCA_022763145.1 of Aquisalinus sp. GTDB lineage: Bacteria > Pseudomonadota > Alphaproteobacteria > Caulobacterales > Parvularculaceae > Aquisalinus. The sequence goes on from JALEGM010000186.1 coordinate 10,257, forward strand.
CACCGGCGGCAACCTTGCCCTGAAAGAGCGTTGGAACTGCGAAATTATCGGCCCTCTTGGAGAGCGCGACCGCATACCCGGCGCAGACCATCTGGTCGATGGCCAGGAAACTGTCAGCCTAGGCGATGCCTCGGCAGAAATTATCGCAACCCCGGGACATACAACCGGGCACATTATTTATCACTTGGCGAGTGAGGGCGTGGCTTTTGTGGGCGACACGTTATTTGCCCTTGGCTGTGGTCGTTTGTTTGAAGGCACGCCAGCGCAAATGTGGGATTCTCTGTTGAAAATACGCGCCCTGCCGGCAGAGACGACGGTTTTCTGCGCGCATGAGTATACAGCGGCCAATGCCCGGTTTGCCGTCACCATAGAGCCCGACAACAGGGCGTTACGTGCTCGCCACGAAGAGATCATCCGTCTGCGACAGGATGACAAGCCGACAGTCCCCACAACGCTATCTCGGGAGGCTGAAACCAATCCCTTTTTGCGCGCGGATAATCCTGATCTAAAATCGGCTATCGGTATGATTGGTGCTGACGATGTGTCGGTTTTTGCCGAAGTGCGTCAGCGCAAGGATAATTTCTAATCCATGGAGAAAACGGCTGACGAAACTGCTGCGCTTTTCGACCTGAAACCACATCCATTCGATGGCTGGTTTGCCCCTGTGCTGACCGACAAACCCGGCCCTCACCGATTTCACTATCTTTCGAAAGCAGGAGAGTATGCTGCCTGGCATCGCACCACTGGTCCGATCCTGCTGACGCATATAGACGGCGCGCCGCTAACCCTCACCACCAGCGACAATGGTGTCACAGCCCGCAACAAGTTACTGAAACCGGGCGCCTCTTCATCAGGTACGATTGAGGCCGGTGTCTGGCGCACATGGGAGACACTCGGGCTTTGGACACTGTTGATCGTCAGTACAGACAAAGCGGAATACTTTCTGGGTTGGGATCTGGCGCCAGATAATTGGTATCCGGGTTAAAGCGCGCCTTCGAGATAGCTGCGGGTGCGGCCAAAGCCATTACTGCCAGGGCTTGCACCAAAACGTAAGGTACTGCCTGACAGGCTGGGGCCTGAGCCATCACCGCTGCATTGGAAAGACCTTATCCGACTACGCACTTTATCGGCGCCGCCACTGTTGCAGATCGCTTCGACGGCACTGAGCGCTCCATCACAGGCACGGGCAATACCGCGGCCTGCATTTGGCCAATTACCGGACCGGCCCCAGTCGATACGCGCGTTGAGAGAAATACCGCACTGGCCAGCTGTGTAAGCAGCTTCCCCGCGCAATTCACGTTCTTCTGCCTGCCGGATGCGCTGCTCTTCCAGCGGACGGTCATCCCGCAGGGAGTCATACGGCTCCGTGGCCATCGCCGGAAAGGCGACAGGAAAGAGTAAGAGGACTATGAAAAGAAGCGTTTTCATCCAACACCAGATAACAGAAGTTTGTTGAATACATGATGAATTTGGCACGTGAAAGACCGGTTTGCGGCAAATTCGCGACAGAATGTCACCAAAGAGTTACAGCACACTCTCCAGATACCGCCGGATAGCCGCTGAAGACGGCCGCCCGGCAACCCCGCCACGCTCATTATAATACACGACCAGGGTCGCATCAGCGTATTCGAGCCCAATAACTTCGCGATTGCGGAACTCCACGACCTGCAACCGCCGAGCAATCGCCCGTTGCCCCAATGCATCTGACGCCACCAGATCAATCGCTTTCGATGCAGTCAGCACCGCATCCCCCAGCACTGCCTGATTTGACCCAGCGTCGCCGACTGACATAAGTGAGATAAAAAAATCATATTTTTCAATGAGATAACTCGTGGTTTGCCGCATTCTCTCGTCGACAGCCCCGCTCGACATGACCGGTGGCAAGAGGGTTTCGGCTTGCCCTACAACTGGCAGCACCGCTGCCCCACCCGCGACCACCGCCCCGAAAGAAGTGGCGGAAAAATCAGCGAGAGCTGTTTCGCCAGGATCGTAAAGGGTCGCCCCGCCAGTAGCAGTTACGCGAAGTACCGCTTCCCCGCGCCGGTTCTTGTACGTGACATCACCACGCGGGCTGCGGCTGGCGGCAAGGAGCATGATTTCCTCGCGGGGCTGGCCCTGTAGTAACCAGCACTCAAGGCTTTTTTGCTCATCGCCACAATGGAAGCGCAACAGCGCTGTCTGGCCACTGACCTGCAACGTAAACCGCGTATTACCCTCCGACGTTTCATAAAGCTGGGGTTCGCGGCTGGAGAGCCTTACAGCGCTTGGCCCCCGCCGGGATAGCAGCGCTGAAAACGGGTCAATATCAGGCAGGCTGGTAACGTCAGAAAAGTTATCTTCTTCAGATTGCACTTGCGCGGCAGCAGCTTCTGCCCCCCCAACCTGGAAGCTGGCGAGTACAACGGACCCGAGCACCACAATCCCCCACCACTGGGCGCGTTGCCAGTTCTGAGACAGACTTGGGAGCCAACTGTTGGATATACCACCCGGCAAGATGCAATTCCCTTTCGCAGACAATCAGAGAAGCCGATTACTACACCAATTTGGCAGAATTAGGGACGTGTTTCTGTCAGAGACGCAAGCGGTACAATCCTACCAAGACCACCACACTATCAAAAAAAGGGTGGCCAATGGCCACCCTTCTTACGCAACACATACGCTTCGTTACACAACGTGAAGCGAATTAGAATTCATAACGCAGACCAACGCGGATCTCGTAAACAGAAGCGTTCAGATTCTGGAAGCTTGTTTCATCGTCATCAAAATCATTGAAGCGGTACAGACAGTCAGTCGAAACAACACACGTCGTGCGTGGTGCATCTCCTGTTAGTGCAGCGGCACCATCAATCCCGTTTGCTGCAACATCAGCTGCAGAAACAAGATCAGCCTGCACAATACCACGTGTGTCAAACCCAGGACCGTTGAACTGTGTACCCCACTCATCATTCAGGAGGTTCAGAACATTTTCGATATCCAGCACAAACTTCAGTTTATGATCCTGGAAGTGACGGTTGTTGATACCCGGCAATGGAAGTTCCTGCTGCAGCTGGAAGTCCCAACGCTGGTTCCACGTACTCTCGTCATTGTTTTTGGACTGAATACCTGAGTTTAATCCAGCTGCCTGAATATACTCAATAAAGCCAGCTTCATCGAAACCATTAGCCAGTACAACAGATGGATCGTTGATAACACCGCCAGAAATTGTCGGAATGTACAGAAGGTCATTATCGAATGGACCTTCACCATCTCCAGACCGGCCGAACAGCGCGTTATTTTCAAAGTTGCCGTTCACGTTGAGAGTGCCAACATCAAATGTGTAAGAGAACGGTTCACCTGATGTGATCTGACCGAACAGGTTAAACCGTGAATTCAGGTCACCGAAGATTTCGGTATCATATGAGAGGTTTACCTTGAAAGCGTGCTCAACCTGGAATGGCGCAGTGCCTGCCACCGGATCATTGCGATCAGAGTCTACGATAGCGCGGAAGTTGGAAACACCGCGAGAAGATGTACCAGGTGTGACCGTTTCAATGTCTTGATGCGCATAAGACAAGAACATGCTCAATCCGTTTTCGAACTCTTTATCCAGTGACGCTGCAAATGTCAGTGATTCACCTGCATCGAAGTTGGTCAGAGCAATCGCATTATTGATTCCGAGTTCATCAAGGTCCGCATAAATGGGACGACCATCTGGAGCTGTACCCAATGGCAGAGAGGCAGACAGTTGAGTTTGTGCCAGGTTTTCCCAACGGAAGCCTTCATTCGTTGCAGAATAAAGAATCTGGAAGCTTGCCAACCAGTCATTACCAAAATCAAATTTGTCACCGAAAACAAGATCAAACTCTTGATCTACACGCAGGCTGGCCTTCCAGTCTGAAGGTGTCTCAAAGTCAGGAGAGATTACATCAATTGGGCCAGGATCATTCGCATCATTGCCTGTAATCGTGCCGATCAGAACTTGCGGCGTACCCGAAGCAGGGTTCACACCAGTTACATCATCAGCACGCGCAAAGAAAACAGGTGGTGTGAAAGCATTTGATGTCCAGACCTTTGGATCACCGCCACCGAACAGACCAAAACCACCAGTAACACGTGTGCGATCTTTTGGAGTCCACTCGAAAGAAACACGCGGCATGATCAGATCATTGCCGTCAAGATTTTCAGAGTTTGAGAAACCATAACGATCAGCGAAGAACTGACGGGCTTGAGGCTTATCGTCCTGAATGAAACGCTCATAGCGGATACCGTAATCAAGACGGAAGTCAGGGTTCACCTGCCAGCTATCCTGAGCAAACAACGCGATTTTATCGTATCCCCATGCTGCAAGAATGTCTGCACGGTTGCCGGTATCGGGCAACTGAACTTCAACACGGTCTGCAATCTGGTTTTGCAACTGGTCGAGCGTTTCAAATCTGAACTCACCTACAGAACGCTGTGCAAAGAGGTTCGCCAGTTCATAGCTCTCATACTCACCACCAAAGGTGATCAGGTGATCGCCTTTGATGAGATTACCAGCACCAAAAATCTGCAGACGCTCATCTTCAAAAGTGTTCCCTTGGCGGAAACGATCACAACCACCCGTCAGGAACAACGTGTTATTTGTCTCCGCGGTGTTCGCATCTCCGTCATCCAGGAAACCTTCGAGAGCTGTTCCCACCAGATCAGCTTCACTCAGGCGGATGTCAAATTCACCGATCGTGTCGCCAGCATTACAGTTTTGAGCACGTTGAAACTCTTTATAGTTGATACGGAACTCAGTAGAGAAATCATCTCTCCAGTCAGAGAACAGCTGTGCCGTATAAGCATCAAGAGTTGATGGCGTCGCGTAGTAAGCAGACGTGAAAGTTGTTGCTCCAACACCTGAAACACCACTTTCTTCCGTTTGTTGCAACGTGAAAGAGGCACGATGGATATCATTGATATTCCAGTCAATTTTACCGAGGAACCGTTCTGATGTGACCGGGTTGTTCACAACTGAAGGACGGCCACCCATATCAAAGCCATATGTATCCAGAACAATCTGGTTGATCGCATCAAAGATCGCCGGGTTACGGTCATTATCAATATCAGACTGTGTGAAGTTTGACCCGGAAGCAGATTCAAATTCATCATAGCTTACGAAAAAGAAGAGTTTATCCTCAATCAACGGTCCACCAAGTGTAAAGCCGTATTCTTCTTCCTTGAAGGCAGCCTGATCAACCAGTGTGCCATCCGTAATGTTTCCAAGGTAATCTTCATCCTGACGGTAATAGAAAATAGAACCATCAAATTCGTTAGTACCTGACTTGGTGACGATGTTCACGAGACCACCTGTGAAACCGGATGATTCTACAGAATAATCTGATGCTGCAACGGACGCGGCAGCAATAGTGTCCAGGGAGATAGGGGATCGAGCCGTAGGGTATGTACTTGAACTCAGGCCAAAGTCATCCTGCTGCAATGAACCGTCAATAGAAAGCGCATTGAAACGCGGGTTCGCACCAGCAACAGACAGATTACCTTCACCGTTAGAGAAAGCCAGTGGATCACGAACAAGCGTTGCGATAAGGTCACGTTCGGTTGAAGGCTGGCTAAGAATATCATCAGCTGTAAACGTAGAACCAACGCCGTTGTTGAGCTCAATACGAGAACCGATTGCTGTACCAGTCACAACGATAACGTCATCAGATGCCTGCGGCGCAACAACTAAATTAACTGTGTTACCAGCACCTGGCTTAAGGAACACGTTTTCCTGACGGGTGGTGCCTGCTGGCGTAGTCACTTCAATTGTGTACGGACCACCAACCTGCAAACCTGTATCCAAGTATACACCACTGTCGGAAGTTGTTGCTGTATAGGTATTTCCCGTTGGCTCGTATGTAATTGTCACAGTCGCGCCTGTAACAGCTTGACCGTTTGCATCAACCACCTGACCGTTCAGTTTTGACGATGTAACCTGCGCCATTGCAGTGCCGCCCCATGCGGCTGTCAGCGCAATTGCTGCAGCGCCGGCTGCGAGTGCCTTCGTTAATTTCATGTCGATAGTCCCCAAAATAAAAGGTTGTCGGCAACCATTTGCCC